>CAZRSB010000009.1:5394-54373 GCA_964602715.1 uncultured Thermoplasmata archaeon
ATCTGAAATGCTTCCATCGTTTTCTCCTACCAATCCACCTATATCACGATTGCCAATGATGTCCCCGTAAATATCTAAACCCTTCAATGTACCTTTGTTGCGTCCTATTAGACCACCAACAAATATCTCTCCATTAATTTTTCCAGTAACATTTGAATTGTTCACTGTGCCTTCCTCATTCCATCCTATTAAACCACCTACTGCTTGATCTCCTTTTATGTCTATATTCAAAAGGGATATGTTCTCCAATAAAGCATTCTCATTAGTATATCCAAACAGACCTACATAGTTGTTTTCTGACCTGTTGACATATAACTCACTAATATGGTAACCATTCCCTTCTAGACACCCTTTAAATCCATTTTCATATTCACCTATCGGTTCCCATCCATTTTCACTTTCATTCACGTACTCCTCGTACCCATCAGTTCTATCATCTAAATCGGATTCGAGAATAAAATGTTCAGTCAGATTCTCTCTTACATTATTCAGATGAGTCCAATTCTTGATCTCATAGGGATCATCTTCTGTTCCAGATCCTCCAGCGAATCTATCACTTTCATTGTTACCATTTCCATCTAATTCCATCTCAAAACTTTGATTTTCTCCAACATTAGCCTGATCTCCTGCGCTTACCACTACGCTCATCATGCTAAATGTTAGGACTAGCACGATCCCTATTGTTACGTATTTTTTACATCTCTTTACTACCATATCTTGTTCACCTGCTCAAACGCGTGACGTGTAGGTCACACACTGCCTGAACAAAGCTTTACTTATAAATCTTACGGACAACCCTTAACTTATATTATGGATATAGTCTTTCTTATTTTCTTATAAATGCCTTTGAGATCCTAAATACATTTTATAGGACGAGATAAGTTCGTACCTGTGACAAATTATTTATATGAGTGTACAATTAGTTACATCGAGGAACAAAGATGAGTAAGATCACAGGATGCACAGGAAAAGTCGTCCTCTCCAGCAGTCCGTTGGGCAGATCAAGGTCTTCTCATCTTGAGTGCGTTCATCCTGCGTAAGAGTAGGATGTCGAGGTTTTTTGGATATTTGGCTCTGTTCTTCAGCTGTAGCTCTATAAGGGTGATATTTTGAAAAAAGATATATTTTCTGAATCTAGTAGATTGGATAGTATAGCGAATGTCGTTAGAAAAGTGTTCAAGAGATGGGATTACAAAGAGATATTCTTACCATCAGTAACAGAATACGATGAAAGATTAAGAAAAGGATTGAAGACAGCATCTGAAAACAAATTTTATACGGTTTGTCCAGATCCTACTTCACAGATCTCTTTTGATTTTGAGGACGAGGCACCTTTAAGAAAGTACTATATAAGAGAAATACTAGACGATATCGATGGGACTCTCCAGGGTGGAGTCGAGTACATCTGTGATGATCCTCTAGTCAGTAAAGTAGAGATTCTAAATGTATTGATCTCTCTTCTAGAAGAACTAAAAATAAAAGAATTTTATGTTGATATAGGTAGTCTCAAGGTCTGGAAAGAAGCGATCCAAGATATCTCTTCTTACAAAAATGATATATTCAAGGCACTAAAAAGGAGAAATCTCAGCTTGATAGATGACCTTGATATAGAAAAAGAAAAAAAAGAGGATCTATGGACTCTACTTAACACTAGGGGAAAAACTTCTGGCTATAAAAGGATAGATGAGCTGATTGAGATGATAGAGGACGAGCGTTTTTATGCTGATCTAGGTACTGTCAGACCTCTACCATATTATGATGATATAATATTTGAGATCTATTCGCCAGAGATAGGCACTCCTCTGGGAGCTGGCGGTGATTATAAATTGAACGGATTTTACGGCTGTGGTTTCGCTTTAAACATAGAACTCCTTTCAGAAGTTAGTAGAGTAAAAAGTGATGAAGATCCAATTATCGTTAAAGGAAACCTAAAAACATCTTACAAGAAAGCGAGAAGACTCGTTAAAGAAGGAAATAAGGTTAGAATGGAGGAAATAAAATGAATCTCAGCATCGTTCTTCCGAAGGGCAGATTACTTGATAAATCCTTAAGATGTCTCAGCAAAGCAAATCTAGAACTTGAAGTTAAAGAGAATCGTAATCTAGTACAGAAAATAAACGATAACAAGCTTGTGATTTCAAAACCTAAAGATGTACCAGTACATGTCGAACACGGGATAGACATAGGAATATCTGGATCTGATGTATTGGAAGAAAGGAAGTGTGACGTGTTCGTTCCCTTAGAACTAGATTTTGGTAAATGTCGTTTGAGTATCGCAGTTCCTGAGAAAGAAGAAGCAGGTCTTAACGACCTCGAAGGATGTACTATAGCTACAGAATACCCTAATCTAGCTAAAGAATATTTTGAAGCTGAAAATATTTCAGTAGATATATTGAGACTCAATGGATCTATCGAAGTAGCTCCTAGGATAGGTATAGCTGACGCCATAGTAGATATAGTACAAACAGGCCGAACTTTACAAGCTAACGGGCTAGTCGAGCTAGAGAAGATAATGGACGTTTCTGCTCTACTGATGATAAATCGTATCTCTCAGAAAGTCAAGTTTGAGGAGATAAACAAGTTGATCGATGACCTAAAAGAGGTGGACTAAGATGGATATTGAAAATCACGTGGCCAAAATTTTAGAAGAGATAAAGCAAGATGGTAAGTCAGCAGTAAAAAAGTATTCTAAAAAATTCGACGACTACGAAGGACCTTTGAAAGTAGAAGATGCAAAGATAAGAGATGCAGAAATACCAGAAGAAGACAAAATCGCTATAGATAGAGCTATAGATAGGATCAGAAAACACCATCAAAGACAAAAGAGAACCGACGAACTCTACCAAGAAAGAGGTTCCATGTATGGCCTGGTCTACAGACCTATAGAGCGTGTTGGTATCTATGTGCCAGGTGGAAAAAGCTTGATTTCCTCCTTGATAATGTGTGCCATCCCGGCAAAGATAGCAGGAGTAGAAGATATAGCCATAGCAACACCACCTAACAAAGATGGATTGAGTCAACATTTTCTATACACGGCTAAGACTCTAGGTGTTTCTGAGATATACAGTGTAGGGGGTGTTCAGGCGATAGGAGCGATGGCCTATGGTGTCGGTATGGAGAAAGTCGATAAAATATTTGGTCCCGGGAATGAATTTGTCAATGAAGCAAAAAAACAATTATTTGGCAAAGTGGGTATCGATAGTTTAGCAGGACCTTCAGAGATATGTATAATAGCTGATGATTCTGCAGATAAAGAATTAGTCATCTCAGATCTGAAAGCACAGATGGAACACGGTGTTTCTTCAAAAGCGTGGTTGTTAACAACCTCTGAAGAACTTAAAAGGTCGATAGATGCAGAAGAAAATGGGATCAAAATAAGTTTTAAACAAGATATAAACGAGTGTATCGATAAAGCAAATGAGATCGCTCCTGAACATCTGCAAATAAATACAGAAGAACCTTTGAAGCTCACAGATAAAATAAAGAATGCTGGCGCTATTTACTTGGGTGAATATACACCTGCAGCAGCGGCGGATTATTTTCTAGGAGTCAATCATGTATTACCTACAGGAAAAGCAGCTAGGTTCGATTCGGTACTCAATGTTATGGATTTTATGAAGACCATAAGTTTCGCTAGTATAGATAAAGAAGAGTTTCTGAAAGATGTCGATATCGGAGTTAAAATGGCTGAAATCGAAGATATGACAGATCATAAAAAATCATTGGAGGAAAGAAAATGAAAAGAAAAACTGAAGAAGTTGAGATAGAGGTCGAACTAGGAAAAGATGGTGAGATAGATACTGATGACGAGGTATTGGATCATCTTCTAAGATCTCTGATGTTTTACATGGATATGGAAGCAAACATATATGCAAAATGGGACCTGCGCCACCATTTGTGGGAAGACCTAGCGATAACTCTAGGAAAAGAGATAAACAAGAAGATCGAACGAGAAGAAATCAATAGATTTGGAGATATCGTTATGCCGATGGATGATGCCTTGGTACTAGTAGCTGTGGATATCTCAAGAACATATGTTGATATCGATTTGGATATAAAAGAGGAAGAGAAAGATTTCGATCTTACTTTAGTAAAAGAGTTCATAAAAGCTCTCTCCCGAACTATAGAGGCAACGATCCACATAAAACAGATATCGGGATCTAACGGCCATCACATCATAGAGGCAGTCTTTAAAGGATTTGGAGTAGCCTTGGGCCAGGCTTTGAAAGAGAGTGAGGAACTAAAATCCACTAAAGGAGTGTTATAATTGAAAGATAATATCGTGCTCTTAGATCTTGGTATAGGCAATATAGCCAACGTCAAAAAGGCTCTAGATGCAAATATATCTGATGACATATATGAGATAGAGCGTGCTGAAAAGATCGTTCTTCCAGGGGTAGGTAATTTCGGAAGTGTTTCGAAGACGCTTGAGCCCCTTAAAGGCTGTATAAATGATTCTATACAAGAGGGAAAACCTTTCTTAGGTATATGTTTAGGTATGCATCTCCTTTTTGAAAAGAGTGAAGAAAGCAAAGGGATCAGTTTAGAATTTTTAAAAGGAAAAGTCCTCGGATTTAGAGACGTGCCGGCACCACATATTGGATGGAACCAGATTTACCCTGAAAAAAACTGTAAATTACTACAGGATATTGAAAAAGGCGAATTCTTTTATTACGTCCACTCATATTATGTAGATCCTGTCGATGACGATATTATCTCTGCTACAACAGAATATGAACATAAAAATGATGAGGTCCAGTTTCCGGCTGTCGTTTCGAAAGAAAATCTATATGGCGTTCAGTTTCACCCAGAAAAGTCAAGCAAATCTGGGTTAAGGATGATGAAAAATTTCAAGGAGGTAGTCTAAAAAATGAAATTATATCCTGCAATAGATTTGATGGATGGAAAAGCAGTTCGACTATTTAAAGGAAAAAAGGAGACTAAAAAAATATACGGAGATCCAGTTTCTAAGGCACGAGAGTTTTCAAAGTATACTGATTATATCCACATAGTGGATTTAGACGGTGCATTTCAAGGAGAGCCAAAAAATCTTGATGTTGTTGAAGAAATAATCGACGAGGTTGACGTAAAAGTTCAATTAGGTGGTGGTCTGAGAGATTATAACGATATCGCTAAGGTATATTCCATCGGTGTTGAAAACGCGATATTAGGTACTAACATTTTTGATTTCGATCTTTTAAATAAAATTACGGATGAATTTGGTGGCATAACTGCTAGTCTAGATTCCAAGGAAGGAAAAATAGCAGTCGATGGTTGGCGGGAAAAAGGCAGCCTTACGATAAAAGAAGCCTATGACGTCCTAAAAGAAAAGGTCAACAGATTCATCTATACTTCTACAGAAAAAGATGGGGCCTTAAAAGGTGTAAATATGATAGAAAAATTCTGGGATAAAGAAGAATTCATCTATGCTGGAGGCGTAACTTCTATAGAGGATATATCATCCATAAAAAAACGTGGTTTTACAGGTGCTATAATCGGAAAAGCTCTTTATGAAGAAAAGATCGATCTGAAAATTGTATCAAGAAAAGTTGGTGATGATACATGTTAGCTAAAAGAATAATAGCCGCACTAGATATCAAAGATGGAAGAGTAGTCAAAGGAGTAAATTTTAAAGATATACAAGATGCAGGAGACCCTCTCAAACTCGCTAAAAGATACGAAAAAGAGGGTATCGACGAGATCGTTTTCTTGGATATAACTGCATCAAATGAAGATCGCGATATCCTGCTAGATATAGTAAAAAAGATCTCAGCTAATATCTATATTCCATTTACTGTCGGCGGTGGGATATCCAGCGTTCAAGATGCAAAAAAGATCATCAAAAACGGGGCCGATAAAGTCTTCATAAACACAGCTTCAGTGGAAAATCCGAGCCTAGTCAAAGATGTAGCAGAACTTACAGGAACTGCTAACCTAGTTATAGCTATCGATGCTAAAAGGAATGGAGACTTTTTTGAGGTATATACTCATGGAGGTAAAAAAGCTAGAGGTCTAGATGCTATAAAATGGGCAAAGAAAGTAGAAGAACTTGGAGCAGGAGAGATACTTCTCACTTCCATGGATGCCGATGGAACTCAAGATGGCTATGACATCGATTTAACCAAAAAAGTTGTAGAAGCAGTAGATATACCCGTGATCGCATCTGGAGGAGCAGGTTCCATGGAGCACGTAGCTGAGGTTTTTCAGACGGATGTGAGTGCGGCACTAGCGGCCTCGATATTTCACTACGAAAAACACAACGTAAGGGAGCTTAAAGAATATTTGATGGAGAAAGATATACATGTCAGATTATGAAGACTTATTAGAAAGAGTTGACTGGAACAAAAATGAAATAGTACCTGTGATAACTCAGGATACAGATGGAGAGGTTTTGACACTAGCCTATATGGATAAAGATGCACTTGAACTCACCTTGAAGACAGGTTCAGCTCATTATTATTCAAGAAGCAAGGGTCGGATCCGAATGAAAGGCGAAGTCAGCGGTAATATTCAAGATGTTAAGGAGATCAAAATAGATTGTGATGAAGATGCTCTTCTGATGATAGTAGAACAGAAAGGAGAAGCCTGCCATACCGGCAATTACAGCTGCTTTTTCAAAACACTAGAAGATATAGAATCTAAAACTTCGGGAAGTGATACTTTAGATTACTCGCTCAATGTATTGAAAGAGCTTGAAGAAGTGATCAAAGATCGAAAGCGAAATCCAAGAAAAGGATCGTATACGAGTGACTTATTCTCTGAGGGTAAAGAGAAGATAAATAAAAAACTAGGCGAAGAATCTATAGAGGTCCTTATAGCTGAAGAGAAAAGCGAAATAATCCATGAGTCTGGAGATCTACTCTATCATCTTTTAGTAAGGCTCATCTATGAAAACATAGAGCTTAAAGACGTGATGAAAGAATTGAGGAGACGAAGAAAATGAAGATAGCTGATAGATTCAAGAATTTTAAAGGATACGATTGCCATACGAATGATAAAGGTATACATCTAGATAAAAACGAAAGTCCCTTCGACCTTCAAGAAGAGATGAAAGACGAGATTTTGGAAGAAATTCGTGATATCCCTTTAAATAGATACCCTCCCTTGCGTCCTGAAAAACTAGAAAAGAAGCTTGCAGAATATGTTGGATTTTCAGAGGATAATGTGTGCATCGGCAATGGAAGTGATGATATCATCCCTATGATATTCGAGTTATTCGATGCTGATCAGGTGATCATCAGTACTCCAACATTCTCAATGTATTCCTTTTATGCTAAAAAAAGAGGTTTGAAGATCAATAAGGTGCCGTTAAATGAAAATTTTGAAATCCCACCCTTTTTTGATTCAATAAAAAAATTTAGTATCGTATGTATCTGTTCTCCCAACAGTCCAACAGGAAATGTTCAGCCACGGGAAAAGATCATCAAAGCTCTAGAAAGCGATAACATAGTTATCTTAGATGAAGCTTATGGAGAATTCGCGGAGGAGACCTCGATCGATCTGATCGATAAATATGATAACTTGATAGTTCTTAGGACTTTATCGAAAGCTTTTGGATTAGCAAGTCTAAGGGTAGGATACGCAGTCGGATCGAGCGAAATTATAGAATACTTGAATAGGATCAGATCCCCTTTCAGCCAAGATATGTTATCTATTAAAATAGCCAAAAAAGTTCTCGACGATACGGGATCCATAAAAGAAAATGTCAAAAAGATCATCGATGAAAGGGAACGGATTTTTAAAAGATTTAAGCAATTTGCATATCCAAGCGAAACAAATTTTATTTTAATGGATCTAGATGCCTATGAATATCTCAATGAAAGAGGCATACATGTAAGAAAGATGTCTGGTAGATTAGAAGGGATGATCAGAGTAACAGTGGGCAAAAAAGAAGAGAACGATGAATTGATTTCTGCACTAGATGACTTTGTAGAGGGTTCAATATCATGAGTTGGCTTGTTTTTGATATAGACGGCGTTTTGATCGACGTATCTCAAAGTTTTGATCACACCGTTAAAGATACGGTAACTTATCTATTGAACGATCAGGGATTAGAAATCTCCTTAAAGGATATCAGAAAACTCAGAAAGAAAGGGGTATTTGGAGACGACTTTAAATTGACCGAAACTCTAGTTGCAGGATTAAGTATATTCGATTCATCTGAAGAAGTGCTGGAAAATTTTTTAGAAGAAGGAGACATACAATGGGTGAGAAAAGAGTGGAGTGATGGGATCGATAAAAGTAAACTGATCAAAGTTTTCAATTCGTTTTACCTAGGACAACGATATGAAGAAGGGATATTCAATTTTGAAGGCTACTGGAAAAAAGAAAAATCGATTGTTAGACCTAAAATGTTAAAAAAAGCAGAAAAAAATTTCGAGATCGGAGTCGTTACAGGGAGAAATAGATTAGAACTAAATTTAGCTCAAGATATTATAGGTTATAAATTCGATAACCACATCACTAGAGAAATTTTTTTGAAACCTGATCCTAGAGCATTGAATGAACTCGTTGGTATGGCAAACGGTGTTTATGTTGGAGATACAATATGCGACCAAGAACTAGTTGAAAATTATAACTCAACGTATGAAGGTGATTTTAATTTTGTTAAAATAGATGGCGAAATAAACACGGTGAATACATTTCTAGAAAAAATATTAAGAAAGAAGAGGATTTAATTAAGTGCTAGTATATCCCTATAACCTTCCATGTCCATGAATCCATGCCCGCTGACATTGAATACTATCGTCTTTTCTTCCTCATCTTTTTTACATTCTCTAGCTTTATCGATTGCAGCTGCGATACTATATGTAGATTCAGCTGCAGGGAGAAAACCCTCTGTCTGAATGAATAATTGTGCCCTGTTAAAGACGTAATTTTCATCTTGAGGGTATATTATCGTATCTATGAACCCCTCATTTCTCAAGGCACTGATTATAGGTGCCGCAGCGTGATATCTTAAACCATCGGCTTTGATAGATGGCATTGCACATTGATGACCGAGAGTGTACATCTTAATCAATGGAGTTTGTTCAGCATAGTCTCCAAAATCATATTTATATGTGCCTTCTAAATTCGGTGCAGCCTGACTCTGGGCAGCTATGAACTTGGTATCCTCTCCGTTATTTATCCTATCTGATACAAATGGTATAGCCAACCCTCCAAAATTACTTCCACCACCTAAGCACGATATCACCACATCAGGATAATCATCAGCCTTCTCGAATTGCTTCTTTGTTTCAAGTCCGATGATTGTCTGATGGAGCAGAACATGATTTAGTACGGAACCTAAACCATAAACAGATTTCTCATCAGATGAGGCGTCTTCCATGGCCTCTGATATGGCTATATTGAGTGATCCTTCATGCTCTGGATCATCTCTTAAGATCTTATTTCCAATATCTGTGTTATCACTCGGTGAGTCGTATACTTCGGCTCCATATAACTGCATGAAATTTCTCCGACTGCGCTTCCAGGATGATGCTGCTCTGACCCAATATACCGTTAAATCTATTCCAACTAGCGAACACGCATAGGCTAGAGCAGTTCCCCACTGTCCTGCTCCTGTTTCCGTGGTCATCCTTTCTTTACCCTGCTGTTTTGCAAAGTAAGCTTGGGGTATAGCAGTGTTCACTTTATGACTACCAGTGGGACTATAGAATTCCGACTTGTAGTAAAGTTTAGCGGGTGTATTCAACTTCTTTTCCAATCTCCTAGCTCGTATCAATGGTCGTGGTCTCCCAGCCTGAAGATACAGCTTTTTTACCTCTTCAGGTATCTCTACGAACCTATCAGTGCACATCTCATGTTCAAGAACTCCCTTGCTGAAAACTTCTGGCAGCTTCTCCATCCTCGAAGGACCGGATTCAGGGTCTTTAGGTGGTGGTACAGGATTGGGAAGATCAGGTATTATATTGTACCATCTATCAGGCATCTCATCTATTGACAATTCGTAACGATCTCTTTTCATATTTTCTTCCTCCTTATATCTATAACTATCTCTAAGATCATCATTTTCAACTCCTGGTATAGAAAAGCTACAGCTGGTTTTTCAGATGCTAAAAGGCTAGTAACGCCAAACTAAATCCCTTTCTGTTTGCTGCATAGGAGGATATAAAGTTGATGTATTATTTAATACTTATGTGTACAAATATGTTCATTTTTAGAGGTATCTATTCTATACCTCTCTTAAAACGTCATACATACTAGAATAACTCTCTTTGATATCATCACTGTACTTTTCTTTCAATCTATCGATCTCATCCTTACTGATATCCATATCTCCAATGCAGTCTTCAACGATATCTGTCGAGTGACCTATCACTTCCTCTATAAACGCCGGTGAGTCGTTCAAAACCGCTTTACCATATGTCGAGAGATATTCGAACGAGGTACCTCCGCATTTTTCTAGATCCTCAAACTCTGAAATCAGACTGAGATATGAGATACCAAAAAAGTAGGGAACACCTATGAGGATCTTCATCAACTTGTCATGTTCTTCAACATCCATAAGAAATACTTCTGCTTTGAACTCTTCAAAAAAGGTCTCAACATGATGTGCTCCTTGCTCTCTTCTTTTTACAGGGACCACGATCACTTTTTGACCATTTAGAGTTTCTATCCCTTCGCTGAACATAGGATGTGCACTCGCGATGTTTAGAGGCTGAGGAAGTCTTTTGTATTCATCTATAAAATCTTCCTTAAATGTACAAATGTCGAAGATCACCTTTTTTTCACCAATATCGATTTTGGAAAGCTTCGTTATGATCTCCTTGATCTCTTCAGAGGGTGTGGCGATCATCAAGTAATTTGAGAAATCGTATAGGGATTCAATAGAGTCAAAAACAGTAAATTCGGTTTCAAAGGATCCCCTAGAATAAACACCGATCTCATATCGTTTACTGAAAAGCTCGCTGAATAGTTTCCCCATCTTCCCGTATCCTATGATGCCTACAGTTTTATCTATATTATCACTCTTCCTCTTTACAGATCTTTATTATCTTTTCAAAGATTTCCCGATGACGGCCAGCCCTTTCTAGGACCTCTTCCTCGCGATCGGTATCTGTGATAGAGACACCTCTTTCTCTCTTCATCTTACCGATCTCTTTGGCTACCGCTACCCTTTCGTCTAGAAGTTTTAGCACCTTTTCATCTATCTCATCTATCCTTCCTCTAAGTTCATGAATTCTTTCCAACTGCACCACCTCAAAAAGTGATCAGCTATCACCAAAGCCATCCTCGATTCCACTATCGGCAAAGTTTTTGGGACTATACATGTGTCGAATCTCCCCTTCAATTCCAGTTCGGTATCTTCATGCCTTTTCAGGTCGACCGTTTTCTGTTTCCTGAATATGGAAGGTGTAGGCTTGAATGCTATCCTCGCTCTTATGGGCATCCCGTTGGTTATACCTCCTAGGATACCTCCACAGTGATTGGTCTTCGTAATCACTTCTCCATCTTGATAATAAAACTCATCATTGGCTTCACTGCCTCTCATCTTACTGACGTCAAAGCCCGCTCCGATCTCGACTCCTTTAACCGCGGGAATAGAGAAAAAATTCTTGGAAAGATCAGCAGCTAGGTCCTCATCGAAGGGTCCACCTAATCCTTTAACCACATTTCTAGCTAGCACCTCGACTGTGCCTCCGATACTGTCTTTTTCTTCTTGGATGGAATCCATCAGTCTTTTCATCTCTTCCCAAGTCTCATCATGTGGACAAAAATCGTAATCCGTCTCGAAGATTTTTTCTGGATCTAGATCCTCGCACTCTATATCTCCTATAGCGCTTATATACGAAGTTACCTCCATATCTACACCAGAGAGGATCTCCTTCGCAAAAAATCCGGCTATGACCGTTCCTGCTGCCAATCTCCCGGAGAAAACTCCACCTCCTCTGTAGTCGTTGTACCCGTGATATTTCTTTTTGGCGGTGAAATCACTGTGACCCGGTCTGGGTATGTGCTTTATCTTTTCATAGAATGAAGAATCTACATCTTCGTTTTCGATGATAACCATTATAGGGGCTCCAGTTGTTTTTCCCTCGAAAACACCTGAGAGGATCACGGGTTCATCCGCTTCTTCTCTCTCGGTTGAATATTGATCTAGACCTTTTCGTCTCTCAAGGTCACTCTTCATCTTTGACTTTTCGACATCTATCCCAGGAGGGCAGCCTTCGATAAGAACACCGATCGATCTTCCGTGGCTTTCTCCGAACAAAGAAAATCTTAACTCATCACCTTCCATCTTCGATCACCTGCTCTAGATGTTTAAAGAATTTTGGATAGGACTTTTTTACACAACTGTAATCTTCGATGAACGTGTTGCCCTCTGCTCCTAGAGCCGCGATACTCAGAGCCATAGCTATGCGGTGATCTCCTTTTGGATCGATTTCTGCGCCTTTAAGTTCACTTCTTTTTACAAGCACACCCTCTCCAAGCTCTTCTATATCAGCACCCATCTTTTCTAGATTTTCGACCATGCTCTTGATCCTATCGCTCTCTTTGTATCTCAACTGTTGACCGGTTAAAACAGTTTCTCCTTCAGAATAAACCCCGAGAACAGTCAAGATAGGAAACAAATCAGGAAAATCATCACAGTTGATCTCAAATCCATTCAGCTCGTCTCTTCTCACCCTTACTTTATCTTCCCGCACTTTTATATCTGCGCCGATCTTCTCTAATATAGCCAAGATCTTCTTATCCGCTTGAAGACTGTTACTGTCCAGATTCTCGATGGTGATGTCTCCGAAGAGAGCGCCCGCAGCGAGATAGAAAGCGGCGGATGAATAATCTCCAGGTATAGAGAAATGGTTTGGCCCCACTCCACCCTCTACTAGATAACTATTCCCTTCCCGATCTATCTTAGCTCCTCCTTTTTCTAAAATTTCGACCGTCATGTCAACATATGGCTTAGAGACCAGACCGCCTTCTATCTCTATCTCCAAGTCGGCCTTACTCCCCAGATACATCATGGCCGTGATGAATTGGGAGGAGATCAAATCGCTCATCTTGACCTTGTTCTCTTCAATCTCATCTCCTTTTCCATGTATCACCACGGGAAGTCTGCCATCCCTAGACTCCGTTTTTATACCTAACTGTGAAAGAGCCTCTAGTAAAGGCTGCATAGGTCTTTTTCTCAGACCTGGGGCCCCATCGATCTTGCAAACGCCTTGGGACAAACCGGCTACAGCTGTAGCTATCCTTGCAGTGGTACCCGATTCCCCTGCATGTATGTTTGCTTCAGCGACACTCCCATCGCTCTCGATACTATTCCAGTCGCATGTAGCTCCAAAATCACTAACGGTCTCCAAAGTGAAGTTGGTGTCTTCACATCTAAGAGGATCCTCGAATCTTGTTACGCCATCACTGAGAAGTCCCAAAAAGAGTACCCTGTGAGTATAACTCTTCGAGGAAGGAGCTTTCAATGTTCCAGAAATTCTCTCGACAGGTTCGATGATCATATGGTGGATACCTCCAATATCTCTCCTTTTGAAGCCCAATTCCGTTTGATCTTTTCAGATTCCTCGCTCATAGAATAAACGGCAGGACCTTTTCCACTCAATCCTACCGTCTCGCTGAATTCAAGCACCTCTAATATAGGTTCAAGGTCATAACCGAAAAAGGCGGAATATATCAAACCGTTTAAAAAACTGGCTTCTCTCCAGTGATCGTTCACTGCAGAATCAAATACTAGATCGATATAAGGGCTGATATCTTCAAAATCGATATCTATGAGCTCATTGGTGAGTACAGTCTCTTCAGGTATCAGTAGGAAAACTGGTTCTTCTTTTATCTTTTCGCTTTTCAAGACCTTTCCTTCGAGGTTATCGGTGAAACATAATCCTCCAAAATAGGAGGCGTAGGCGTCATCTAAAGCACCGGTTAGAGTGACACCAGCCTTTTCACTAGCTTCTATGCCCATATCTATCATCTCCCTATCATCCAATTTGACATCTAAAGACCTGACGATCGCCTTCACTAGTGCGTTGGATACAGCCGAGCTACTCTTGAGACCCTTCCCAATAGGGATTTCCGAGTCAACGATGAATTCGATACCGAAATCCTCACCCAGCTTATCCTCTACGACTTCTTTTACACAGCGGATCAATTCAAAATTCTCGTATCGATCACCTCGAACCCGTATTTCTCCCTTCACCCCTTTTTCTACGATCTCGACTTCCGACGTCACTTCAAGGTCTATTCCAACGGCACTCCCATTTCCTGTAGCCATAGCATTCACTACGGTCACCGCGGCATTTGCGGAAGCCTTCATGATCCCTCCTCCATCAGAAATCTTCTGATCTCTTCAGGGTCCGCTTCTAAATCGGTCCAGACCTTGAATGAATGTACAGCTTGATGGATCAACATCCAGAGGCCATCTATGGTCTCACATCCGGTTTCTTTCGCATCTCGAAGCAATCTAGTCTTCAAAGGAGTGTATACTATATCAAAGACCATGATAGTTTCGTCAAGGTAGGATCTTGGAACCAGTGAACGATCTTCATTCATCCCTACAAAAGTGGTGTTGATCAGTATATCACAATCATTTAGGCTTTTCTTTAGATTTTTCTTATTTAACTTATCGGCATCTAACCCAAATCTCTCCAACTTTTTCGCCTTTTTGATGGTACGATTCAATACGGTCACATCTGCTGACTTCGAAAGCACATAGGCTATCGCTCTGCCTGCTCCACCGGCACCTATCTGCAGGATGCTCTTATCTTTTATCGAGGTAAAATACTCTAGGGAATCTTTTGCACCTAGACCATCAGTATTACATCCGACAGTCCTTCCCCTCTCGATAGTTACCGTATTGACACTTCCTATCCTTTTTGCACTGTTCTCTAACTCGTCTAGATATCCCATGATGTCTATCTTGTAAGGCTTTGTAACGTTGGCTCCTTCAATATTATTCTTTTCAAGATGCTCTTTTATTTCCTGAAGATTGTCGATATCGAATAGTCCGTATCTAGCGTCAAGAGAGTTTTTTTCGAAGAGAAAGTTGTGGATGTCCGGGCTAAGAGAGTGATCTATATCTTTACCTATCAGCCCATATGATGGCTTATCCACGATTCAACACCTCCTTCAGTGACCTCAGTTGGGAAACTGATAATTGTCCTGGTGCCGTCTTATAGTTAGATATGCTCCCGTATGTCATAGGACAATATTTTAGACTCAATGCTCTAGAGATCATGCCTTTTTCACCCATGCAGAAAGCTATCAGATCGTTATCCGTTTTGCTCAATTGTATCATCTTCCTGATATCTTCGGGAGAATTACAATTAGTTACGATCTTCATGATATCCGGTCTTTTATCTTTCATCTTATCCAAGAGAGAAAATAGTTGATCCTCGTCCGGTGTCTTCTCTAGATCGTGATGGGACAATATGGATTTTGATGGAGAACCGTCGATCCTATCCAAGACATCATCGACTATCTCCGAATTTAATTCTATATCAACAAAAGCTGGATCTTTTTCTAAAAAGTCATCGAAGATGGAGAGCCTTTTTCCTTCAGGTATCTCTTTGACGCCTCCTTCTTCTTTTCTTCTTACGGTGATCACAAGATCCTTATCCGTTCCGCACAGTTCTTCTACATCATATCGCTGTAAAGCATCGACTCGAAGTTCAAAGAGAGAGAGTTCAATATCGGATATGGAGCTGATGAATTCCGATGTATCCTCTGCAAAGGTGGTGGCTATGATATCAGCCATCTTCACCGCCTCTCTTCGTTCTTTCTAAGGCATCGAGGATGACCTCCTCCTCCACCTCTGCTATATTTACCTTTCCGACCTCCTCAGGCAGTATTAGAACAATGTCATCATACCAATTTTTTTTATCCTTTCGGATCACCTGTAAGATCTCTTCTGGAGGTTGATCATGGAAGACCGGCATATCGAATCTTTTGAGAAGGTTTCTTGTTACCGACGGATCGAACCCATAGACTTCCTCGGCTATCAGAGAATTCGTAAATAGACCTCGGGCCACCGCGTTACCATGCTTTATTTCAAAGCTCGATGTCTTTTCTATACCGTGAGCTATCGTATGACCCATGTTAAGCAACCTCCTAGTATCTCTCTCTTGAAGATCTTTATTAACGATACCTTTTTTATAGTCCACACATCTTTCTATCAATCCCATGAACTCTATCTCTTCGCTTTTCTTAACCAGATCATATATATCTTTGGACAGAAGAGAATATTTTATCACTTCTCCGAATCCATTATCGATTTCCTCTTCAGGAAGTGTTCTCAAGAAAATCGGATCGATAAGTACAAAATCTGGTTCATAGAACGTTCCGATCATATTTTTCCCTTTAAAGTTGAACCCTGTTTTACCGCCGATAGAAGCATCTATCTGACCCATGAGAGTCGTAGGTATCAATCCAAGTATAGTACCTCTCTTGAAAGTCGAGGAGATGAATCCAGCTATATCAGTGATCACTCCTCCTCCTAAACCGACCAGCAGGGATCTCCTTGTAAAATCCATCTCAATCAATTTTCTCCAAACTTGTTTTACTCGATCTAAGCTCTTATTCTCCTCTCCTTCAGGCAGGACCAAAGGTGTTCCACCTATGATATCTTGAACTTCATCCAACCAGAGATCTTCAACAGTAGAATCGGTCAGTATGGCTATTTTATGAGGAGACAAAGAATCTACCACTTCACCCAGTTCTTTGAGTGTCTCTTTTCCTATGTATGTATCAGTTTTCATGGATCGTTCCACACTCCTCTAATATCCAGAGCACCTCTTCACCTGCTTCTGTCAATCTTACGGGTTCTGGATCTGTCTTACTGCCATAATCTATCAATTCTAGGTCTTTCAATATTCTAGCGTTCAATTTCAAAGTCGATAGTGATCTTTCGGAAGTATCCGTTATCTCTCTTAGAAAACTGTTCAGCGATCTGCTTTCGCCATCTATATGTTTGAGTAAAAAAATCTGGTTATCGTTCAAAGCCCTCAAAAATAGATCTCCATATACCTCTAGTTTGGGATTGTCATTATCCTTCATCCGGGCAGTTGATATTGGTAGGGCATCACAACCACTAAGCCGTCCTAGTTCGATCATACTATATAAGTTTTTATTTGATATGAGCTGTTCCTTGTGCCTCATGTTCATCCCTTGAGCTTTTCATATGCATCTAAGATCAGATCTTCCGTAGTTTCCCATCCGATACATCCATCAGTTATGGAAACGCCTCTTTTAAGGTCATCAAGATCGCTCGGTAAAGATTGGCTGCCTTCTTTCAAGTTCGATTCGAGCATGAAACCAACTAAACTTTCATTTCCATCGTTCATCTGCTCTACGACGTGTTTGAAGACCTGGGGCTGCTTTTCATGATCCTTACCCGAATTCCCGTGACTGCAGTCCACGATTATATTTTCTGGGACTTCTTCCTTTTGAAGGAGATCGACCGTCCTTTCGACAGATACTGAATCGTAATTAGGCACGTATCCGTCACCATTTTTACCCCCTCTTAGAACCACATGGCAGTGCTCGTTGCCCTCTGTATCGACGATACATATCTTACCCTTTCGATTGATACCTCGGAAAGAATGAGGGTGCTGAGCCGCTTTGATCCCGTTTATCGCGATCCTCACGTTACCTGTGGTATCATTTTTGAATCCTACCGGGACCGACAGCCCTGAAGCCATCTCCCTGTGAGGCTGGGATTCGGTTGTTCTCGCTCCGATAGCCGCCCAAGATATGAGATCGTCCATGTATTGAGGTGTGACGGAACCGAGGAATTCAGTTCCGGTAGGTACGCCTATGTCGGCCGCGTGTAAAAGAAGTTCTCTAGCCTTCTTAAGCCCGGTGTTTATATTGCAAGAACCGTTTATATGGGGATCGTTGATCAGTCCTTTCCAGCCAACGGTGGTTCTAGGTTTTTCGAAATACGTTCTCATGACCAATAAAAATCTGTCATCGACTTTATCAGATAATCTATCCAATTTTTCAGCGTATTCCTTGGCCTCCCCTACGCTGTGTATAGAACACGGACCCATGACGATCATCTTTTTTCCACTTTTTCCCTCGAGTATATCTTTTATCTCCCTTCTTCCATCTTTTACTGATTCTAACATCTCTCCAGAGGCTGGAAGTTCTTTTTTCAGCTCCGAGGGTGTCACCGTTCGTCTATAGTCTTTCACCTTTCCGTCAATAATCTCTTTCTCCATATTTTATACTCTCCTTACACATACTTTCAGAAAACAAAATTCTAGATACGGCCGTTCTTGCAAAACTCCTCACCTGTTTACGCAGGAAAATAAAGTTGTTACTCAACCAAATCGCTTCGGATGTCTTTCCGTTCTTTATTGGGGCAACGTATATTGGAAGGGCATCACGACCATCGACTATCAATGTATCATTCAATATATATAATATTGGACAGGTCGACCTGTCTACAAATTCGGTATCAATGTACGACTACACTCTTGACTCCAGGCACCTTTTTGATATCATCAACAGCATCCATAGGAACTGAGGACTCAGTGATAATATAGAGTTTAGGTTCCTCGGTAAATTCCGGATCCTCTGTGATGCACTGCCTGATACTGATCTCCATTTCAGATATTTTATTGGTAACTCCTGAAAGGATACCTACTCCATGTGGATCATAGGGGATTATCTCTATAAGACCGGCATCGATATCTCTAGCGACTTCTTTGAAGAAGGCGGTAGCTCTTAAATTCTCGAATATTTTTGATAACTCCTCATTGTTCTGGATAGTGTTTATTGTAGCATCAACTGTTCTACGGTCAACGTCTAAAACCCTACCTATACGAGATGACGACATCTTGACACCATTACAGTAAACATTGTCATCTTTTACGCTCAATCCACTCTCTAAAAAGAATTTTGCAGTTCTCTGTTGGGCAGAGTAATTTTTGAAATGCTTTTTGATTTCCCACATGATTGTATAATTATGGTCATCGGTATAAATATCTTTACTACTTTTTTTGGAAGTTTAAATATCGGTCCAACTAGTCAATTTATAATCACTGTTACTCCCTTCTATCGATAGTACGCAGAATTAAGATAATACCGCCTGCTGCTATGAAAGAACCCACAACCGTTATGAATAAAGAGCTTCATGAACTTGCTATTACTCTTATTTATATTCTATCTCTCAACAGGAACATGGATCTTTGTTAGGAATCTCTTCCAAATCAATGATATCTGGAACTCATCCGGAAGAAATTTTAATAGCGATATGACTCCAACAAAATTGCTATGGGATGTATTCGATCATATGGTAATAGGAGTACTCCTAGCCCTTCTTGGTGCCTTAATATTGATATTTAGTAATACCGCGATAGACGGAAGTCCTGAGGTCAATATTTTACTCATCATACTGTTTTCAACCTCGGTGTTTTTTGCAACCTATTTAATAACTTACATCTATTCATCCGAGAATATTGAAGTTGGTCGAACGGACGAACTTGAAAGGGCTCAATATATGGAAGAATGATGTGTCTTTATCAGAACACTTATCTCATTTATCATAACCAAACATACGTTTAGATAGACCTTTTTTTGATCTTGACACTACTTTGCTACCAATTATCATATCTCCGCTTCTTGTTTGATAGAAAAACATCAGGACCATTTCCAAAAAGCCCATCAAGAAGCAAACGAGTGGGACTCTATAAAGGTACTTTGTAGAGTTCCTTAAAGTAGATTCCTTTAAAGATGTAATAGAACCAAATTTATTTACTGACTGGAGCCCGAATATTTTTTTTCCAAGGGTTTGACCACCTAAAATATTGGATTCTAACAATATGAAGTAAGCTAAAAATAAAGCACTATAAGATAGATGTATGATCACATCGTTTAGACTATTGATAAATATGAAATGTTCTATTAAAAGACCACCTCCTCGAAAAGGAGCTAGGCCTTCACCTAAATATATCCTTATATCTGTCATGAACTCTTCTGAAATAAGGCCTCTCATATTAAAAGGTAGTAAAATAATCCTAAACAAAACTCTTATCAGAATTAAATCGATAATATAAGCTACAATCCTAACTAACATATTGGCCTTGACTAGTGAAGGAGTTCTTTGAAACTTCTTACTGGCACCTCTATATTTGCTTAACTTACCCATATGGAGCGATATTAGTTTTTTAAGTTATAGATTTTTTGCTATAATTATTACATTATTTTCAGATTGATTTTTATATTGTCTGGTGATTTTCATATAAGTAGAGAGCGCCGAGAAGGTTATTCTGACGCTAATTTACTTTTAAACGGTTCGGTCTGCCTTTAGCTCTAGTGTATCTACACATAGAACTTATATCTCTCTTTTCTTACATAGTTAAAATTCCAGAAAGTCCATTTATTCACAATAAATGGTGAGTTAGAATGTTTGATTCTGAGAAATCAATCATAATCAATGGTTCAAAACACTCTCCGTTTTTCTTTCTATTTGCTCTAATAGTTATTGATAAGAGAAAAGAAGAGGTTTTTCCAGATTTTTTCCCGTATCTAAGAAGTGCTACTGTTTCTTTTTTTGGTATATTGCTACGGCGATTATTATACCAAGGATTAGAATCATAGATGTGAATCCTGGTGTATCGTCATCCTCTTCATCTTCCATGGAAACAGTAACGGTTTCGTCTTGATCCTCTATCTCGACTTCGTCGTCTTCAGTCTCGTAATCATCATGAGTGATTTCGTATTCGTAGGTACTAGGTTCTAGGTCTTCAAATACCGCTTCACCGTCTGAGTCAGTAGTCTCTTCCATATCATCCATTTCAACCGTAGCTCCCTCGATAGATTCTCCGTCTTCATCCTCTACTACAAACGTTAGATCATATCTTTCAATAACCTCTTCAAAATGGGCGGTAACCTCTTTATTTTCGTCCATAAGTATAGATATTTCTTTTTCTTCACTTTCAAAGTCTCCCGTCCACTCCTCAAATTCGTAGCCGTCGTCAGGCGTTGCTTCTATCGTCACTTCTTCACCTTCCTCGTATATGTGATCACCTGCTTCAGGATCAGTGCTACCTTCTCCTTCGACTTCTATAGTGAGGACTACATCATCTTCTTTTACTTCCTCAAAGTTGGCAGTAAGTGTCATGTCTTCATCCATAGTTACAGTTATCTCTCTATCTGAACTTTGTTCATCTCCCATCCACTCCTCAAAGTACCAACCATCATCTGGTATCGCTTCGATAGTCACTTTTTCACCTTCATCGTAGGTATGGGTTCCTTCTTCGGGTTCCGTGAAACCTTGTCCTTCTACGGCTATCTTGAGATCGTACATATAAGGCTCGTCATCCTCCTTTTCAAAGATCGCGGTAATTTCTTTGTCTTCGTCCATCGTTATTGTTATCATCTCTCCCATTTCATCGGTGCCTTGCCACTCGTCGAATTCCCAATCATCATCGGCTTCAGCTGTCAATCTGAATTCAAGATCTTCATCCATGATGTATGTGGTGAATTCGTCCCTTATTGGCGATTCTTCGAACTCTAGCCATTGCTCGTCATCCTCAAATCGACCTTCAACTACTACTTGACCGTCGCCTTTGATATCTAATATCAGCCTGGTTTCCGCGAAAAGTGCTTCAAGGGTTATGTCTTTGTCCATCGTGACTTCTATTTGCGGTTCTCCGCTGTAAACATCTATCGGCTCGCCGTCTTCAAGTTCCAGCCATTCAAAGAAATACCAGTCTTCATCGGCTTCAGCTGTCAATGTCGCTGTCGTACCTTCTTCAATATCCCAGCTCTCGGTCCCTTCTTCTAGTGTTGTTGTTTCACCTTCAATTTCAACATCAACTGTGCCACCTTCTTCTGCGGTGACTTCTAAAGTATAATACACATCAGGTTCTTCTTCCGTAAAGTGTGCTTTTATGTGTCTGTCCTGATCCATCGTTACAGTTATCTCTTCACCATTTTCTCCATTTGGTACATCTCCTGTCCACTCATCAAAGTACCAGTCTTCAGCTGGCTCCACGGTAAGTCTTGTCTGAGTTCCTTCAGGAATAGGTTCTGGTCCCCAAGTGTGTTCTATCGGTGAAAAAGGTGGCTCAATCCATTCATCTTCCTCCTCATCATACGTTTCAACTGTTATCTTACCTTCACCTTCAACTTCTAGGGTGGCGTTATGCGTTACTATTTCAAAATTCGCGATAATTTCCTTATTCTCATCAACGGTTACAGTTATCTCTTTATCCGAACTTTCTACATCTCCAGTCCATTCCTCGAAGTACCACCCATCATCAGGTATAGCTTTTATATCGATTTCCGTACCATCTTCGTATCTCTCTTCATAAGGCAACTCAGTAACTTCCTTGTCATCGACTTCGACCGTGCCTTCTCCTACGGCATTTATTCTAAGTAGGCTCTCAATTTCCCATCTAAAGAACGGATACCCATCGTTGATCTCTTCATCTATATCCCAGATATCAACATCACCTTCATCATCGTTAGGATCGTCAAAAAAGTCCCAGGGCTCATGTAAATCATCATAATCAGAATAGGATGTCTGCGTATATAAAGGAGTATCTTTCATCTCGGATTCATCTGCATCTGTAACTCTACCCTGCAGTTCACCAAACTCTCCTCCAATCAGTGGTGGATCCAATGAAAAAGAGTCGGATAGCGTACCTTCATTCGAACCTAAAAGATTACCTACCCATTCTTCTCCACTCACTTCACTAGTAGTATACGTATTGTAAATCGTGCTATCAGCGGAATTAGCCGCAACGAGACCGCCTACAAATTCATCACCGTCCACGTTACCGGATGCATAGGAATTGGTCACTGTGCCCCGTTCGTTCACTCCTACAAGTCCACCTACAAGTTCTTCTCCAATCACATTACCAGTTGCATAAGAGTTTTCAATCTCTCTTGAATTCTCTCCTACAAGTCCGCCTATAAAGTTATCTCCATTCACATCACCACTCGCATATGAGTTGTCTATCTCTCCCTGATTTATCCCTACAAGTCCACCTACAAGGTGATCTCCACTCGCATCAACAGTCGCATATGAGTCTTCCAACGTTCCCTCGTAATTAAACGCTACAAGTCCGCCCACGAATGCTTTTCCACTCACAACACCGGTTGCATAAGAATTTTTCACATTTCCATAATAGTTCTGTCCGACTAGTCCACCTACATCCGAGGCTCCGCTCACATCTGCGTCAATGACCTCCATATTCAAAACTGTCCCACCATTGACCTGTCCAAACACCCCTATATGTCCAGCAAAATCCTTATCGAGAGAGAAGTTAGAGAAAACATGGCCGTCACCGTCGAACTCCGCCGCAAGATAAGGGATAAACAGATCAGTTTCGTCAGATAGGTCTATATCATTTGTTAGACGGAACCTGTATTCTTCAACATCTGCGAAGCCAAGAAGATCTCGAATACTTTGAACATTACTAACTTCATAATAATCATCCACAAGTTCTAATGAATCATAGTTATCTGGATCAAGTTCTTTATTCTCCATCCAATCTTTGTACTGTTCATCGTATATACCACCAACAGTTAAATGATTTTCACCGTTGATCAAAACTTCGTCGATGTTATAATGTGAATTCTCTACAGCACCCCCGTTCTCTCCTACGAGACCACCTACAAGTTCATCACCATCCACGTTACCGGTTGCATATGAGTCTTTCAACGTTCCCCGTTCATTCAACCCTACAAGTCCGCCTACGAGTGCATCTTCTCCACTCGCATCACCAGTCGCATATGACTCCTCTACTGTGCCAAAGTAGTTCCATCCCACAAGACCCCTACAGAAAATTGTCCATCTATACTACCAGTAGCATACGAGTTGGATATCATGTCATCATTCATTCCAACGAGGCCGCCCACATCCGAAACTTCACTGCTCACCTCACAGGCCGAATATGAGTCAGAGAACATGCCAAGATTCCATCCACCAAGACCACCTATACGATTTTCTCCAGTCACGGTTCCTGTTACAGAGGTATTTGTCACTGTGCCAGAGTTAGTTCCTACAAGAGCGCCTACCTCCCTAGATCCATTCACATCAACGTCGACGAGTACTAGATCTGTAACTTTTCCAAATAAGTCGATATCTCCGAATAGTCCAACATCGTCTTCCTCAGGCCTATCTATGTAAAGATCTCTTATTTCATGTTCATTTCCGTCAAAATCACCTAAGAACTCATCAATCGGAAGCCAGCCCTCTGCTGTACCAACCAATTCATCATAACCATCAGTATCTTCGTCCAAATCTTCCATCAAAACATAATCGCCTTCCAAATCATTTCTTACGTCGTTTAAATCATGCCAATCATGGATTTCTTCAGCATCCTCTTCAACAACACTTCCATCTGACAAAGATCCATTTTCAACACTAACTTCAGTCCCTGTCGCCGTTCCAAAAACACTCGCTACTAAAATGATCATACCACATAAAGCCAAACATTTCTTCTTGCTCATTTTTAGCCTCCAATATATATTATATTCACCCGAAGAATACTCCCCGAGATATGATTTATACCGTTATCAATTTATAAAACATTTTTGTATAGATATCATCCCGTGTCCCTTATCCAACCAATCGACTAAGGAAAATTATAGAGGAAGACATAACTCCGTAGGAATAAATTCCTACTCTTCGACAAAATTTGTTTTTTGTCATTGGTTGGAAATTTTATTTCCGACGCTCACTCGAAACAAGTTCTCGTAATCATATTAAATTCGTTATGTTGATGGAACTCGCTTTTCTTGCTGGTGGGTAAGGATGTAATCCTGCAAAATTATTTAAAGACGTAAAAAAATCAGTAAAAGTTACGTCTTTGACTATAAAAACCATTCTACACTTCTACCGGCGTTACCACTTCGTCTCTATTCCTCAGGTCATCTATCTTTTGTTTACTCTAAGTATACCACACTACTACACATCTTTACACATATATTATCTCAACCGTTAGGTTTCCCTACACAAAAAAAAGATCATAATCTTTCTGTCGATGTGATCGCGACCCTAACACAGAATAATAGCATTGCCCTATCAATACTGTACACTTAAGCCAGCTTTTATACTTAGAGTTCAAGCTAGCGTTTATAGTCAGAACCCTAATTTATAACAACTAACCATTCACAGATTACTTCAAAAAGCAAGGGTTCTTCACACTTCACTAAAAATAGATGATAAAACGCCGAGAAGGGGATTTGAACCCCTGAGGTGCAGAGCACCACGAGATATCTGGTCTCTTTTCAGAGAACTCCAATCTCGCGCCGTTCCTGGCTAGGCTATCTCGGCATAATGAAATCATTGTTACGGTATTCTTTCTAATAACAACTCATATTAATATTTAATCTATCCCCAAGTCTTTGGATAATCACCCGTGGGCGAAAACACCCTATCAGTCTTCACAATCAATCCTTCTCCCATCTTCATTATCTTTTCAGCATCATATTGAGCAAGACCGACAGCTAATCCTTCTCCTTTTTCTGATATTATGGCCACCTCATCTTTCTCATTAAAATCATCCATCTCTAAAATCCCTTGTACCGCCAGATCAGCCCCATTAATGATTGCTCCTGCAGCAGTATCTTTTACTTTCACTTTGGGGAAAATATCCAACGCTCTTTCATAAGGTAATAAGATTTCTCTCAAATATTCCTCTTCACCTTCTTTAAAATATTCATAGGCATCTTTCAGGTCTTGGAGAAGTATCGTATCTTTTTCTGTAAAGCCTCCTGCCTCAATTCTCCTCAACTCCATCATATGTGCTCCTACCCCTATCGACTTGCCTATGTCCTTACATAATGTCCTTATATAAGTCCCAGATTCGCATCGGACCCTTAAAAGATATTCCTTTTTACGGTGATCCAAAATTTCAATTTTGTATATCCATTTCTTTCGTCTCTCTCTTTTAACACCTGATTTTAAGGGAGGTACTTGATATATTTCCCCTTCAAAATCATTTATCGCTTTTTCTACCTCTTTTTTACCTATATTCCCATGTAATCTCATAGCGGCGATATATTCTTTTGATGTTGAATGCAATAGATCAAGAACTCTTACGCTTCTCCCAATACCCATTGGAAGAACCCCAGTAACATTTGGATCTAATGTACCGCTGTGGGCTGCCTTTTCTTTAAAAATCTTCTTGACCCAAGAAGAAACTTGATGACTAGAGGGGCCCTCAGGTTTGTCTATTATAATCAGCGAACGAGGTATAAGCTTGGTAATGTCTCTACAATCAGGATTTTCACCCCATCTTGAAATATTACTAGATTTTTCTTTCACAAATTTCATCCTTTACCCTCGCTATTATTTTATTTACTATCTCCTCGGGACTGTTTTTATCTGAATCTATAACCTGATCATAGATCGATCTATCCCTCAAGTCTATACCGTAATATTCCTCATATCTCTTCCTTTCGCTTTTTTCCCTAGATACGACTTTATCTTTCAATCCACTCTGATCTCCTTCTCTCTCAGCGATCCTATCAACTCTTACCTCTAGAGGCGCTTCAAGCCAGACTTTATAAGCTTTTTTTTCTGATCTATGAATCAGATGACCTGTCAACCTACCTTCCAATATTTTGCCTTTTTCAGCAACTTCGACCATCCTTTGATCCAGTTCTCTATCTATTCTATCGTCGTCTTCGGCGAGATTACTGAATTCTTCCAAACTCATCTCGTGTTCCTCAGCCATCATTCTAAAAATTTCACCTGAAGAAATAAAATCCATACCTGTCTTATCAACTAACAATTCAGAGGCCGTGGTAGTTCCACTGCCGGGAAGACCACTAACAGTGATTATAACGTTCTGAAATTCCTTTTTGAGGGCATTAGATTCTAAAGTTATTCCTCCTTCAACCGTTTTTTGAAATCCATCCATTTGAGAACTACCATCAAAACCTGAGTGAATGGAAGTGATAGAAGCATCTTAACGCCTATCCATTGGGGAAAGTGAGGAAATAAACAATAAGGAAGTTCATTTTCAAGTTTAGCGTTGAACGCCCACGGAACTGAATAAGTTGTATTTGGTAGACCATCTACAAAAAGCCATATCCATCCAAATATGACAAGAACTATGACCATAGTCACAGCCATCGATTTTAATTGTGGAAGGAATGTTTGCATCTGCTTCTTAGAATTTTCTTCTTTTTTCTTTTCGAGCTTTTTGATCTGACTCTGTTTGTTAGCCCTTTTAGCCTCAAACAGAGCTTTATTGGTCTTACTGACAATGTGTTGTTTTTTCGCCATGTCCACCCAGTCCATCATTAGATCTCTGATAGTTGTGGTAATTGTGATCATGATCAGACCAGCTAAGACAATAGTCAATATAGGGTACTCACCACCAAAACCGATCAATGGATATAACAAGAAATCTATACTCTCAGCCATCCCCTCTCTTAAGCTCTCGTCAAACATTATCATAAGAGCTAAGATCCCCATGAATATATAGACAAATCTTTTTAAATTGAAGATGGGTTCGGGCTTCCCATCTCCCGCATCATTCCCGTTAGCGTCTGTTTTTATTTCATTTTTTTCTTCAGTAGCGATGATTGTACACCTCTTTTATAAATCATTATTGCTCCGAGAAGAAGTCTCTCAACGCCGGATGCATCTCCATCATCTGTTCCTTTCCTATCTGTTCATACAATTCTGTCAGAATAGATACTGCAAGGAACAAACCAATACCTTCTGCTCCGCCTACAGAACCTAATAGATCCGATCCTGCACCGATAATACCTATGAATAGTCCACTAAATACGGTCACTGAAGGTATATATCTCTTCAACACTCTTCTCAACACACGAGGATCTCTTCTGAACCCAGGTATCTGCATACCACTTTCCTGTATCTGATCCGCGACAGACTCTGCATCCATATTGGTTGTCTGAACCCAGAATTTCGAGAATAGTACACAAGTAATAGTTATGAATAACACATGACCTACAGCCCGGCCGATCAGTTGTAAAGTAGAATACGTTACATCGGCTTCCGGCGGTGCAGCAGCTCCAGCATACCTCTCAGAAATGATCGGTAGTAACCATCCTTGCAGACCCTCTGGGCTCGATATATACCAAACCGCTCCGCTGACCGGTTGGGTGTCTCCTTCTAAGAATACCCCAAGGGTTTCAGACCCACCCAATAATGGGAATTCAGAAAAAGTTGGACTGGTATAAAGTAACATTGAGAACATATTGATATTAGCTACAAGTGCATGAGCCAAAATGATAGGAATCACAGAAGCATAAATCAATTTGATAGGATATCTACCTCTAGCTCCTCTTGCTCTACCGTGAGCGAGAGGTAATTCTATACGGGCTCCTTGAACATATGCTACCACCAATAAAATTATTATAGTAAAAATCAGACCCATGACTGGATTAGGTTCTTGGATCAACAAGCCTTCAAGACCACCTCCTGATATCTCCGCAGCAGTCTGTTCTCTAAATGTATGAATTGTTCTAGGTATCGTTCCTGCTGGTCCCACATGTTCATAGCCTGGAGCTTCTTCCCAATTGAACAGACCCGTGAATAAACCCTGGGCAACTCCTGCTATGATGAATAAACTTATACCGCTTCCTATTCCCCATTTAGATACAACTTCATCCATGAGGAATATGAAATAACCTCCGATAAATAGCTGAACAATCAATATAGTCCTTGCCCAATTGGTACCTATCATATCGATCAGTGTTTCAGAAGGAACGATAAATCCAAAGACTTGAGGAACTGCCTGGATAAGTATCATTATTATTACAAGGAACTTCTGCATATTTTGGAATACGGCTTTATCATCCGGATCCTTCATATCTAAGTTAATTATGTCTGCTCCTTGAAACAGCTGCATGATAATAGAAGCATTCACTATAGGCATGATACCTGTATGAACTAGAGAACCCATCTCTCCGGCAAAAATAGCTCTAAATTGCTCAAAAAGATCCAGAGAATGTTCTTCACTCATACCATAAATCATCACATTAGTAAGTACAAAATATAAAATAAGTATAAATATTAACCACACCATCTTTCGACGGAAATGGACGTGACCCTCTGGCTTTTTGACCGCAGGCATGCGATCGATCAATGGTTTTAGCTTATATAATCGGCTCTTTTTTTCTTCTGCCATAAGGACCACTTTTTTTTACTCTACCAATTCTCCTCCTGCTTTTTCTATTTTTTCCTTAGCTTTATCACTAGTCTTGGGTACTTTAACTTTCATCTCCTTTGTAGCCCTACCTTTACTGAGAAGTTTATCGTATCCTGCAGCTTCTAGATCTACCTCATAGACAGAACCTTCTTTGCTTGCAAAACCCAACTCAATAAGCTTATCTATGCTCTCTTCAACTTGATAAATATTTATTACATCGTCTTCTGTTACCAGTTTTTGAGGACGAGTAAAACCTTTAGGTCCAAAATAGTCAGGATCATCTTTCACAGTTGACTTCCATTTGTGTTTACCCAATCCTGCTTTTCCTCTACCGCCTCGTTCACCGGCTCCTCTACCTGATTTTACACCTCGACCATGTGAACGCGATCCTCTGTTTTTCTTCTTTTTCTTTTTACCCATGTATATCAGACTTCCTGATCGATTTTGTGAGCGAGCATATTCTGGAGTAAAGAATTGATATCTTCTCCACGATAACCCAATGATCCACCTGTATTATAAGGTTTTTTGACTCCTCTGTATCCTCCCAGAGGGGGGTGCATTCTGAAAAAATTCTCTAGTCCGTCTATTTCATCTAAAGAGATTTTGTCAGACGTCACAGCGATAGCGAACTCGTCTATTCTTTCATATGATGTCTGATCTTTAATCATCTCTATCAATTCATCATTCTCAATGTCAACTCTATTCTCTAAAATATCCACAAGAGTATCGATATCTATCTCACCCCATGTGACTATATCTTTTACTTTATTAAGCATACCTTCATACTGGGGGTTTTCAGGGACGATAGTACAATGATTGACTTTATTTAGCCTTAACATATCAAGCGTATCTCTTATCTTCCTATTTTTCTTCCTAGAACTTCTAATTCTAACAACTGCATAAGCCAAGTTCATCCCTCCTTCTGAGTGATTTCTTCTTCGTTATACATACCTTCTACTATGCCAAGTTCTTCAGCTTGATCTTTTCTAACCCTCATCTGAGCGGTCTTTTTCATCGCATCGAATACCGCTAATGCATAATTGACAGTTGTCCTTGTAGTACCTTTAGAAAAACCCCAAGCATCTTCTATTCCTGCTCTTTTTAAGATCGACTTGGCTGTATCTCCAACGGCAAGACCGATACCACTAGGTGCTGGTTTCAACTTGATTTCAACAGAACCAGCTTTTCCTTGAACCTCAAAAGGTGTCGTATGCGGATCACCACATCCACATTCCCAAGATCCACAGCCTCGTCTGATTCTCACCATATTCAACTTAGCATTATCCATGCACTTTCTTATCGTAGGGCCTACTTCCTTACCTTTAGCAGTTCCTACTCCAACATATCCATTTCTATTCCCTATAACAGTAGTTACTGTAAATCTAACCCTTCTACCCGAGTCTGTCATCCTCTGAACCATGTTTACATCTAAAACATCATCATCTAACTCTGGAAACAAAGCATCGATAATCTCAGGTTCTTTTATAGGAAGTCTCGTAGCGAGGGCATCTTCCATGTTCGTTATCTCTCCACGTTTTACTTTCCTTCCTAGTCTAGTTTTAGGTTCCCAAGCATCCATCATAACTCCTCCAATCTAGATTTTACTTCCTCAAACATCTCACTGGTTTCTTCATCGATGTGCTCTCCCTTGATCCTATCCTCATCAGGCAAGATATCTGGATCGTGAGGGACATCTAAACCAGCATCTAAAATGCCATTCAAAACTGCAAAGAATTTTCCTCCACTCTCAGGATGATTTAGACCCAAATCCAACACTGCTTCTTCGATACCTTCATCTATCGCTCTCTTTCCTCCCAAAAATCCTACTAGATAAGAAGCAGGTGTATTGAACCCATAACCTTTCCATCCAAACTCTTCGAGGTGTTCACTAGTCGATGTCACTACGACTTCATCTCCTTCTCTATCATAATTAATAAATTGTAGTCGAATGTGTTTATTAGATGGTCTAACCACTGCTCTAACTTTACCGGACTTTAGTAATTTTAATCTTTCTCTGTAATCTGTTTTTCCTTCTCTTCTTCTCTTTAGAGGCATCCTGTACCTCGTTCCTTCAGCCATTTTCACTCACTCCTTTTATTTTGTAATCCGTAATCATCATCTATATGACCTTCCATCTTAAGATGTAATATCAAATCTGAAGTATCCTCAAATTCTCCACCTTTAGATTTATTATAGAATTTTCTATAGATGGTTTTATCTATCATGCCTTCGTCTCTCATATTTTTTAATTCTTTTCTCATTGACCTGATCCTGTTTTTCCAGCTTTCTTTACTTGGATTTCTTGCATTTTTAGAACCCTTCCTTTTTCCGTGGCCCTTTCTTCTACCTTTGGATTTTTGACCTTTTTTATACTTGATTCGAGCTCTCGAATTTCCTCTCTTCGATTTTTTTCTGATCACACCTCTATTGATCAGTTCTCTAACTTCTTCCCTTGTGATCGCTTCTATAACTTCGTCTAACATGGTGTCATCTATCCAAACACGATCTTTGCCACAATCAAGGATTTCAGCTGCCAACCTTTTTTGATATTTAACTTTCATTCAAATCACCTCAGGATGTGGGGTTCAATACTCTAATCTCTTTTTCTTCTGCCTTGCTTTCTATGTTTAATCTCTTCCTCATGCCAACACCGTGTGCGACTCTTACGGCCTGTTTCTTTGGATCTATATCATCTAAATCATCAGGATTATGAACCAAAACTTCTTCGAATCCTGAGGGATGGAGACCTCTTACTTTTTTCGGAGAACGATATCCGATATTCACATTAGAAGGCCTGTACTTTTTATTCTGTCTTGCTTGTGAATGTATACCCCTTGGTTTTCTCCATTGATCTCTATCTATTTTAGACCGATAAAACCACTCTTGATGTCTGAAGTTGGGTCTTTGTGCTTTAATTTTCTCTCTCTCTTTTAATAACTCCTCCGTTTCATCATCAAGATCAGGTTTTTTCTTCACTTCGTAATCTTCATCATCTGACATATATAAACACCTCTATTTTAACCGATTGATTTGCCTGTTTTTTCAACCAAGTATATACCATCCTGGAAAACCCTTGGATCTTTTCCAGATATCTTAGTTGCTGATTCTATATTAGCCGTAGTTTGAGCGACGTCTTCTTTGTTGGGCCCTCTGATAGTTATTTCATCACCATCTATCTGTGCCTTTGTCGAACCACGGATTTTGGCCCTTCTGGCTTTGTTCTCACCTACAAAATTTTTGATCACAACTTCATCCTGCTCAGCAGTAACTTCCATAGGAAAGTGAGAGTAGATTATCTTTAGTTTATAGATGAAGTCTTCTTGAGCTCCTTTTATCATGTTGTTTATATGAGCTCTGTAGGTCCCCAAAAGAGCTTTATCTGATTTGCTCGGTTTGTCTACCTCAAGCTTGACCTTATCATCTTCTACTTCTAGATGAATCTTAGGATGAGAAAGAGTTCTAACCAATTCTCCATTTTCTCCTGATACCCTCAGCTCATCACCCCTTTTTTCTACGGTTAGGCCTTCAGGTATCTCTATTTCTTCTTCCGCTTTCAATTCCAATGCCATGATAATCCCTCAGTAAACATACGCTAATAACTTTCCTCCAGCTCCTTTACTCTTCGCTTGAGAGTGATCCATGACTCCTCTGTTAGTTGTCATGATTAGGACTCCAAATCCCTGAGCAGGCAGATATCTAGATTCATAATCTTCTATATCCGTGTTCTTCACGGACCATCTAGGTTTTATCACTTTACATTTATTGATGTTCCCGTTAAGCAATACATTGTATTTACCTCCTCTTCCATCTTCAACATACTCAAATCTCTTCAAATAGCCATTTTCTTGCATCACTCTTAAAACTCTTCCGATCAATTTAGATGCGGGTTTGACTTCGCAATCAAGTTTCCCGCTGTCCTCAGCATTTTTTATCTTTGCTAACGCGTCATTCAATGGATCATGTTTCATTCATATCACCTCATGAGTGTTTTTTAAATCCAAGGTCCTCGGCAATCTCTCGAAAACATTGTCTACAAACATGTAAACCATATCGTCGTATAATGCCTCGTTTTCTTCCACATCGTCTACACCCTTCCTTTCTGCCGAAGTCCTTATCGGGTTTTAAACCTTCTTCGCTCATTATTCATACACCTCCAGATCGAACTCTTGCTCCATAAATTCAACAGCCTCATCCTTAGTCATTCTGTGATGTTCGGGAACCTCCTTGGGCTGTTTTTTTCTATGTTTTATCCTCTGTCCTCGTCTGCCTATTTCTAGAGAAATATTCATTCCAAAAACTCCAATATTGGGATCATATTTCGCCTCTTGAAAATCAGTGTAGTCATTAATTCCAAAGTTTATATTACCCTGATCATCAAAACTGCTTAGAGGTAAACTGTTCTGAGTTACCCAAAAGGCTTTTTCTAGAAAATCATAAGCCTTTTTATCCCTCAGTGTTACTTTACATCCGATAGGTTGTCCTTCTCTTATACCTAATTCTGCATTTGTGGTTTTTGCTATAGTTTCAACTGGCTCTTGGTTAGTCAGCATTTTCAGGACATCGAAAGCCTTCCTCAGCTTTCCGCCTCCTTCTCCTACCCCAATATTTACCACACATTTTACTAGATAGGGTTTTCTCATAGGATTATCATTATTCATACTATCCCAACCTCTGGTATTTCTATAATCGGGGTATCTTTTCCGACCACAAATACATAATCTTCAATTGTAGTAATCCCAGATTCAAAATGCACGAAGTTAGGTTGAGAACCACTGATGACCTCATGCTTTTTTATTGTGTCTATTTCTCCGATATGGTCCCCACCTATTACTAAAGCCATCTGTCCTTGTCCAAACTCAAAAGAATCTAAAATCTTTTTCGAGGATGTATGGATTTTTAAAACATCTTTCGTATTGTATTTTTTACCATCATCCATTCTTATGTTCGTTCCATCGTGAAGATTGTATTGAGTTATTCCTTCTTTTAAAGTAGTCTTACCTATTATCTTTACTAGTTTCCACTCCGCCTGGCTTTTCTCTATAGGAAGGAGTCTAAATTTACCTTTCTGGTCAAAAAGAACCCTGAAATGCTCAGACAAAGAAGGTATAGAAACAACATCCATCAAGCCAATCGGTCTATTTTTATTAGTTCTCACTTCACCATCGACCTCAACCTTTCTTTCCGATAGAATATTTTCAGCTTCTTTAGAGGAATTAGTATAATGTAATATATCTCTGAGAACCACCACAAGAGGTATGCTGTTATCTGCTGAATGCGGACCAGGATCAGGAGATGGTGCCCAAAATGCTTCTTTTGTAGGGATCCCCCATTTTTCCGTCGGTGCTTCATAACGTTTGCTGTGTCGGCTCATTCTTTATCCTCCTGTTTTATATTTTCTACTTTTTCTCTTCTCCAAGGATCAGATAAATTCAAATCAATAATCTTCAGGTTGGAAGGATGTATACCAAATGGCTGTTTAGACTCGTCGGCTTTTTCTACAGTAACATCTTCCACGAAAACCTTTTCATTTCTTCTATCGACTTCTAAAACTTTATCAACGTGACCTTTAAAGCCACCTCTCATAACTTCTACCTCATCTCCCTCTATAACCGGTAAACTATTGGTTTCATATTTATCTCGAAGATCTTCTGAAAGTCTCGAAGACATCATCTTTCTTTTCTTATGTTTGGGAGCGTTCTCCCGTCTTTTTCTCTGCTTTCTGGGTTTTTCACTCATATATTAACACCTCATATCCTAATCACATAATCATCGAAGCAGTTGCCCCAACTCGAGGCCACCTTTCAGCCGCTTCTCTAGCAACAGGTCCTTTGATCTCTGATCCCTTAGTTTCGCCATCCTCCTGTGTCAAGACAACAGCATTATCTTCAAATTCAACCATAACACCATCAGGCCTCCTAAATGGACGTTTTTGTCTTACGATCACAGCCCTTGTCAATTCTCTTTTCATCTCAGGAGTACCTTTTACTACCGAAACTACCACTTGATCTGCGATACCTGCTCTGGGATATCTTCTATGAACTCCATGATAATTAATTACTGAGACAACTCTGACCTCTTTAGCACCTGTATTGTCAATACATTGGAGCTTACTTCCAACTGATAGTCCTTTAGTTTGTTTTCCAGATATCCCTTTCATCGTCCATCACCTTTTTCGATCACTACATAGGATACACTTTTGCTTATGGGTTTGCATTCCATAATTTTGACTTCATCCCCTTCCTCAACTTCCAAGCACGGTGGAAGATGACTGGGATAATGACTTTTTCTTTTTTCATATCTTTCGTATTTAGGGATGTAATTAAAGTGATCTTTTCTTATTGTTACCGATTTATCCATATCGGTAGTTTCTACTTTACCTCGGATAATATTGCCTCTCACCGAGAGACTGCCATGGAACGGACAGTTCTTATCATCACATGTCTTTTCAGGGGGCGTTACATCGACACCTATATCACGAGCTTCGCTTTCTGCCATGTTATCATCAACCTAATTTCTTTATCCTATCTTCCGGACGACAAATCAGCTTATTACCTTCGAGTATGTTATCTCGACCATCCATGGTCAACTTGAAATGATTACCCTTCTTTGGGAGCGTCTTTTCTCTCCCTTCAGACTCAACCAAAAAAGTCTGTTGTGTTTCACCTGTTACTTTTCCTTTTACTTCTCTGAATCCATCATGATTTGACTCCAACACTTCTAAATCAGATCCTATAAATTCAAATGTGTATACTATATCATTTGCCATCTTACCTTACCTCCACTGGGAAACCTTTCTCTTCTAAATATTTTCTCACAGTTTCTATGTGATCTCCCTGCAATTCTATTCTGCCTTCTTTGGTTGTTCCACCAGCTGCGCATTTAGTTTTTAACTCTGAAGCTAGTTCACTAATATCTATATCGTTTGTATCTATTCCGTCTACAATCGTTACCTTTTTACCGTAACGTCTTTTATCTAAAAATATCTCTATTTCCTGCTGTTCCCTAGCTATATCTTCGCAAATGCATATCTCTTTGGGTAATCCACAAGTTGAGCACACTTCTTCCGCCATCAATTTCCTCCTTCAGATTCATTTTTTTCTTCATTCATTACGGTCAAAATCCTAGCTATATTTTTTTTAACGGCTCTTATCCTACCGGGGCTTTCTGGTGCACCACCCATTGCTGCCACACCCTGTTCGTGCAACAATTCGTCCCTCAACTCGTATAATTTTTCTTTTCTTTCAGATTTATCCATTTCTCTTATTTCTTCTGTTTTTAACAAAGGCATATTTATTCTTCCTCCTCTTCTTCATCTCCTTCGATCTCCATATCTTCAACCCCTGTATCTGACTGATCCTTTTGCTCCTCTTTTTCTTCAATTGCTTCTTCGTCAGCCTCCACATCTTCTTCATCTTCAGTTTCGGTTTCTTCTTCCTCTTTTTCCTCCTCCATTTCGCTTTCAGGAGGAATTATTTCTATTTCATCTGGCAATCTAGCCTCAGGATCCATTATCTTAACAGTAACTCCTATTATACCAAGTTTCAGTTTTGCCTGAGAAAAACCTTCTTCCATCCATTTCTTTTCTTCCTCACCACAATATTTTATATGGCCATCTTGGAATTTTTCCACCCTATGTCTAGGACCAGTGATCTTGCCTGATAATATTATCTGGCAACCTTTAGCGCCAGCATCAATTATTTTCCTAACTGTTGAGTGACCCGCTCTTCTAAAATACCAACCTCTCTCTAAAGAAGAAGCCAGTTTTTCAGCCATTATCTGAGCATTCAATTCGGGTCTGTTGACTTCCTGAACTTCTATTTGAGGGTTATCGAAATCAAATTTCTCTTTGATCTCTTCAGTTATCTCTCTGATCCTTTTACCTTTCCTACCGATAATGAGGGCAGGCTTCTCAGTATAGAGAGTTATTCGAGTGCCCATAGGTGTTCTTGAAATGTCAGCACCCCCAAAACCTGCTCTTTCAGTACTCTTTTGAAGATATTCTTTGAGCATCACACGATCCATTTTTTCCTCTATAAATTTTCTTTCTCTGGCCACCGTTATGCCTCCTTTTCTTCTATAATAATTTCAAGATTGGTAGTTTTAGTGTCATGAGGAGTACTTCTACCAAAAGCCCTAGGTCTCCTTCCTTCAATAGGACTCCCTCGATGTGCAGAAAGTACTTTTATTCTCAACTCTTCAGTATTTAATCCTTTATCCTCCGCATTAGAGCGGCATTCTTCGATTTTTGATTTGATGACTTCACAAACTTTTTTTGGATAACCACCTGGACCAACCCCCTTTTGATGAGCTACTCTTTTGTTGTGTTTTTTGTAAGGAACTGCTTTATCTCCTTCTATAACTTTATCCAATATATCTATAGCCTGGTCCACGTCTTCACCCCTCAACATCTCACATACTTCAACAGATTGTTTAGGAGAGATCTGTAGATCTGACCCATATGCCTTTGCTGTTTTTTCAGGATCCGGTTCCATAGTATATCCCATTTCTTTTCACCTCATTTGAGTGGTATGTATTTTGAAGACCGTGTCGCTCCGATACCAGGTCCAGAATGTTCAACTGCTCTACGAGTGAGAGCAAATTCACCTAAGTAATGACCGATCATCTCTGGTTCGATCTTAACGGTCTTAAAGTTCTCTCCATCATGGATAGCTATCTTCTTCCCAACGAACTCAGGAAGTATTATCATCTCTCTACGATGGGTCCTATAAACGTCTTGATCTTTATTCTCAATTTTTTCTAACAGTCTCTTTTGCTCTCTATTCAACCCTCTATCTAACGTCCTCCTAGCTCTAGCGGGTAATGTTTGTTTCAATTCCTCGAGTGACATCTCCTTCAACTCTTCAAGAGTATAACCTTTATAAGTGAATTCTCTCTGATCTCTTGATACTTTATCCTTAGCCATAACTATCACCTTTTATTTTTCTTATTTTTTTTACCTTTCTTCTTTTTAGATGACAAACGACCTACCTTTCTTCCTGGTGGTGCATTAGAAGAAACCGTAGAGGGGACTCCAACATGTTGGTGGTCTCCTCCACCATGAGGATGATCTACAGCATTCATAGCTATACCTCTAACCTTTTTCGGACTTTTTGAACGGCTCCTAAATGCCTTGACTTTTTTACCTATCTTTGTGAAGGGTTGTTCTGTGCGTCCGCCCCCTGCCACGATACCAACAGTGGCACGACATCTGTTATCCAACTCTTTAGTATCACCAGAAGGTAGTTTTATGATAGTGCTTTTTCTTTCTTGAGCTATAACAGTTGCATAGGTACCCGCGCTTTTCACGAGTTTTCCACCATCCAATGGCTCCATCTCAACATTATATACGAATGTGCCTACAGGCACATGGCTTAATGGAAGAACATTTCCTTTACTGATATTAGAATCAGGGCCAATCTTTATCTCGTCCCCAACCCATAAACCGTGATTGGCAATAACAAAAGTAGTTTCGCCATTATCGAACTCGACTTCAGCTAACGGTGCTGTCCTACCTGGAGCATGATGTAAATCTACGACTTCACCTTTAGTCTCTTGGCTCTTTGGGTAGCCAGGCCTTGCCAGATGCCTATGACTAGGAGTTCGATATGTAGAGGATCCTTTTCCTCTCCTTTGAGTGATTATTCTCTTTCCCATTTAGAACACCCCTATTCTCATTCCAATCTCTTCTGCTGAATATTCTTCATCAAATTTTACTATTGCTCTTTTCCCGTTTTTATCTATCCTTGTATTCACTTTTTCGATCTCTGCATCAAATAGCTCTTCTGCAGCATGAAGTATCTGAGGCTTAGTCGCATTTAGGTCTACGATAAACTCTAATTTATTTTCTTCCTCCATCTCCATCATCGTTTTTTCAGTAACATATGGATGAAATATTATTTCGTGAGGGGTTTCGTACTTTGCCATGCTCTACCAATCCTCCAACTCATTTAAAGCTTTGACGCTGAAAATTGTTAGCCTTCCAATATCTCCTCCGGGTGCCATGTCAGCTATTGTAAGATTTTTAGGATTTTTGACTGTTACGCCAGGAAGATTAAAAAATGCTCTTTTGCCTTTAGCATCTTCCGGTAAAACAACAAGAATACTCTTTGGTAATCTATACTTCCTGTTCCTCCTCTTTCCCTTTCCTGAACGTATTTTTTTATTTTGTTTAGCTCTTTTCACATCTTGGTAGATATCTAATGCTTCTAAGAATTCAACAGCTTCTCTAGTTTTTTCTATATCTTCGATATCTTCACCCACTATAACTGGTGTCTCTAAAGATTCACTAGATATCTTGTGGCCTCTTTCTTCAACCAAATCTCTCTTAGCCATCGCTGCTAGGGCTGAACGCCGAGCTTTGGCCCTTTCTCTTTGATTAAGACTCTTACTCAAATCTTTTTCTGGTTTCGGAGGATGAGCTCTTCTGCCGCCTCTAGTCTGAGGGGTTTTAGCAGCTCTAGAGCCACCCTGAGTGAGTCTTTGAACCCTAGCCATGCCTTGACCAATACCTTCCATCTCTGTAGCGTGTCTCATACCCGCTTCCGAAGAGGGACCATATGGTTGTTTTTTATTCGCTTCATAGGACTCTACGGCCCTTTTGATAAGATCTGGACGGATCTCTTCTTCGAAAGATGAAGGTAAATCAATGTCGCCTTTAGCTTCTCCTTCTAAATTATATATTCGTCTCTGCATTCATTTAACCCCCTTGATTAGACTCAGTAGATATGTAAGTAAGATTCGGTTCGTGTACATCATGCCTTTCATCTCTTACGGCATCTCTCATCACAACTAATCTCTTAGATGGACCCGGTATAGATCCATGTAGTATAACATAATCATTATCGATGATCCCATAATCCACAAACCCACCGTCAGGAGTGACTTCATCACCATCTTGACCAACTTTCAACACTCTTTTATTGAATTCAGTTCTTTGGTGAAAACCCATTTGACCTGCTTGAGGAACAGTAGGTCTAGTATAACCTGGTCTAAATGGCCCAGTATTTCCAACATTCCTAACGGACTTGCTATTTTTGTGTTGAAGAAGGGTTACTCCCCATCTTTTAACATGGCCTTGAAATCCTTTCCCTTTAGTGATCGAAGAAACATCGATCATCCTTCCGGACTCACAAAATTCCTCGTAATCAATTTCTTCACCAAGAATTTCTTCAGCTTTATCTATTCTTTCGGAGATCGATCCTCCTCCTATCCTCATCTCCATGATCTCAGGTGTTTTATTAGGTATCCCTGACACCTTTTTAGGTTGTGTATGGATGATAACTCTTACCTCATCAACCACAGCTCGATCTATAGTATCCCACATCTTTTCTGTATCATAATTATCAGGAATAGGTAGTCTTTTTCTTAAAGAATCATCCACCTTATTTGCCCAAACATCCCCCATAGTCTTTAGTCCTTCGTGGGTTTTTTCATAAAACCTGATGCCACAAACCTTTATTGGCGGAGTTTCAACTATTGTTATAGGTATTCTGACTTCTTGACCTGAAGTTGTACTTTCCTTTCGATAATCCACCACAAATGCATGACTCATGCCAGCTTTATAACCCGGGAAACCTTGAATTTTAGGTTCTCCTTCCCATTCCGGCCATGATCGTATCTGGGGGACCTGTTTTTTAGCGCGTTTTCGGGGCGAATATCCCATCGAACCTCTTCTAGGATGATGTGTTTCTGCCATACATACACCTCTTATGACCAATTATTTAGATTGCTAATTAATGGAATTCAAAAGTCCGACTGGAGTCGCCCAATACTAATAATACTGGGCTCTCCTGTAATCCCATCATTTTATCTACTAGATGAAGGGATATCACGGATAAAGAATCCCTGCTTGCTGATCTAGTCCACCGACCGTGACGTGTTTTAACGGGGATCCTAACTGGATTGCCCCATCACGTCTGGTCAACAGACGAGGTAATGGCTCATTACAGCCCTCTTATATTTAAAGTTGTTGGTGAATGGCGGAGATCAGCGATGAAAATTTCTTAAAAACAACGATGGTTTAATTGTTATACCTTTCATAAACTTTTTTATTATCTAAAGATTGCCCTTAATTGATGAAAGGGATCTATTCGTTAATTGTCAGGGTAGAACAAGAAAAAAGGATCGAAGTTGGAAAGCTAGGCGAAATACTATTCGATGACGGTTTTTATATCTACGTTGGATCAGCCCAATCAAATCTAGAAAAAAGAATATCCCGACATTTGAGTGACGATAAAAATATGCATTGGCACATTGATTATCTATTAGAGCACGGAGACATAGAAAAAGTGTTAGCCTTTAAGAAAGAAAAAAGTTGGGAATGTAAACTAGCAGATTTATTATCATCTCATTTCAAAAAAATAAAAGATTTTGGTTCATCTGATTGCTCCTGTGCTTCTCATCTGTACTATACACAAGATAGTCTTTCCATTATCTGCGACCATATAAAGTCCAGTATAAAAGGAAAAACGATCACTCTAAAAGATCTAGATATTCAGTAACATTTTTATTTTGCAGCCTATTGTAGGGATTGATCTGATAGGGCCCGTGGGGTAGCTTGGTCCATCCTTCGGCGTTCGGGACGCCGGTACCCGAATTCAAATTTCGGCGGGCCCATCTATCCTCTACTTTCGATTTCTGGAACGATCATACTATTAGTATTATTTATTAGTATGATTGGATCGGTCACAAATCTCAACAAAATTCAACCTCTCGAAGACCAAACACCATCTGGAACTTCATCATAGACATTCGACTGTTCATTATCTTCTGTTTCAACCTCAGATTGTTTTCTTATTTTATCCATTATCTTCTCTTTTTCAAAAAGCCAGTAATGGATCCTCCATTCTCTCCCATCGTATAACGTAGTTTCCTCTCTTTCTGTTGTCAAAAGTCCAGCATCTTCCAACATGTAGAAAACATCCCTATCCTCTTGTTCTAAAATATTGTCTATTATCCTGTCATTGAATCCGAAAAAATTTAGAACATGTTCAGCCATCATCTGGGCTGCGCTAGTTTCCATCCCCTTTTCATCTATACTATTTTTTATGGCCTCCGTAAGGTCCTCCACTTTCAAAGGATCTGGATTTGCATCGTCTGTCCTGATGGGCAAATTTTCTCTACTATCGCTCATGGTTATAATTCCTCGCTACCTTTCTACTATATACTTTTGTTAATCGGGCTATAAATAATTTGTGTCCAAGCATTTAAATAAACAAATGTACGAGGACTCAAAACAGTCTTTTTACCATCCATTCTTCGTCAAACTTCTCTAGATCTTCGTAATTCTCCCCTGTACCGACGAATAACATTGGTTTTCCGACAGCATGACCTATAGATAACGCTGCCCCGCCTTTTGCATCAGCATCGATCTTAGTCAATATCACACCCTCAATACCAACAGATTTCTCGAATTCTTTGGCCTGCTCTACAGCATCGTTGCCTGCTAGAGCGTCTCCCACGAATATTATCATGTCTGGTTCAGCTACCCTTTTTATCTTTTCCATCTCATTCATTAGATTTTTGTCAGTCTGCATCCTACCGGCAGTATCGATGAGTACTATGTCTTTTTTCCTAGCTTCCGCGTGTTCCAATGCATCGTAAGCCACAGCGGCAGGGTCACTTCCCTTAGAATGTTTGATCACTTTTACACCCAAATTGTTACCGTGCTGCTGAATTTGTTCTAGAGCCCCAGCTCTAAAAGTGTCCGAAGCTGCTAAAACACAAGAATAACCTTGATTTTGGAATCTTTTAGTCATCTTTGCTATAGTAGTGGTTTTACCAGTTCCATTGACCCCAACAAACATGATCGAAAAGGGTTTTTCTGCTTCTGCAACTCGCTTGTCAATTTCTATATGATCCGTCCTAAGCGCTGACTTTACAGCAGATTGGAGACTCTTTTCTACAACATCATCCAAATCATATTTTCGACTTATTTTTTTACCAACTAAGTCGTCTTTTACATTCTTTTGTATCTCCTCAACCACGGGAAGTGCAACATCAGCTTCCAATAGTGATATCTTTAATTCCCAAAGGATGTCCTCGATTTTACTTTCCTTTATCTTGGAACCCCAACCATCAACGAAGGCTTCTTCTGGCTCTTCTTCTATCTCTTCTTTACTAGATCTCGCTAATCCAGAGATCTTCTTTTTGAGTTTGTTGAACATCGTTTTATTCTAGCTTTTTCAATTCTATTTGTCGAAAACTTGGCCTCCACCTTGAGCCTGCTGCTGTTGTTGCTGTTGTAGCTTCTGATACTCCTCTCTTATTTCCTGCTGAAGGGCTTGGGTATCCTCGTTGAGCTCATCTATCTTCTCTTCTAGTTCCTCTTTGCTTTCCTTTATCTTCTCTTTTTTCCTTTCTATTACATCAAGAGCTTTCTCGATTTTTTGTTCAGCTGACAGATCAGACCCTATGCCGATGAGAACTTCTTCACTGTTAGATATCTTTGAATGAACATATGAATCAGCACCTATCGGAACCATTATCTCTGTTCCTTCATCCTTTTTCTGATATTGTTTCATAGTCTTTTTCGCTCTATCATGTTCATCTAAATAGTTATCTAACATCTGCTTTTGTTCTCCTAAAACTTCCATCGTAGATTTCATCTGTTCGAGCCTGTTCGCCTTCTGCTGTAATTCCATCTGATTAACCATTATTTATTCCTCCACTTCTAATTTTTCTTTGATAGATTCGTCTTCTATATTCTCGTCTTCCACTTCTTCAACATCATAGATACTGATGTTAGTCCTTTTTACTCTATGCTTGCTGCCTAAAAGGGAATATATCTTTTCTATAGCCTCATCTTCGTCTTCACTAATGACTTCTTTGGAAAAGCGCTGCCACTCACCTTTCTTTTTACCCATCCTAAATTTTCCCATAACTCTGTGCACATTCATGAACTTTCACCTTGTTTTGTTAGATGTATTAATCAAAGTGTTATCTTGGCGATAAGTGGGAGAGGTATTAAAAATTAACCCTGCTTCTTTTCAGACTCATATCAATCAATACATATATATACAACATAACCGTAAACTTTCGATAGTCGCGGGTTTTATTACCCGCTGGAGATGTGCCCTCCTAAGGGTGAATCCATAAACAGAGAAACCATAAATGGATATGTGTGATATAATGGCAGAAAAAATAGTAGCCGAAGATGAAGAGGACAAGAGCTTTGAGACGCATCCTAGCATGTACAAGTACATAGAAAAAGCATGGGAACAACCAAAAGAAGGTTACCTTAAGGAATTACAGAGAAAGAGAAAAAAAAGATGGAGAAGGGAAGACAATTATAAGAGAATCGAAAGGCCCACTAGATTAGATAGAGCCCGAAAATTAGGTTACAAAGCTAAACCTGGATTTGTTATAGCTAGAGCTAAAGTCAGGAGAGGAAACCTAAGAAAAACTAGACCTACAGGTGGTAGAGGGCCTAAAAGGATGGGCGTTAAAAAGATCACTCCAAAAAAGAACCTTCAGTGGATTGCCGAAGAGAGAACAGCTAGAAAATACCCAAATCTAAGAGTTCTTAATTCTTATTGGGTTGGAGAAGACGGTAGGAAAAAATATTTTGAAGTCATAATGGTCGATCCTGATCATCCAGCTATAAAGAACGATAACGATATAAATTGGATCTGCGACAAAAGCCAGAAAGGAAGAGTCTTTAAAGGCATGACATCCGCAGGAAGAAAGTCAAGAGGTCTGCACAGTAAAGGAAAAGGCTCAGAAAAAACACGACCTTCCCAAACAAAGAACAAGTGAAGATTAGTAGTCGAGATCGTCAAAATCAGTGAATGGTTCCTCAGGAGCCATATCGGAATCCTCAAAATACTCTAAATCTTCTTCTTTTATCCTGTCGAAACTGTATTTATCGCTGAGTATATTTTTAATGATATCTTTAAGTTCCTCCAAATTATCCTCTTCAAGAGCGGATATCTTCAATCTATCAGAGTCGGTCATCTCTAAATCTGATTTGTTTTCTATCTCAATGAATTTAACTTCCGAGAGTTCATCTTTGATCTCAATACATAGATCTTCCTGTCTATCCATAGGATAACCACAGGATTCTGAAGGATCAAAAAGAAATATTACCAGGTCAGCTAAACTCTCTAAAGCTTTAACAGCCTGCAGTTCTATTTCATTTCTCTCTTTTCTGGGACGATCTAACATCCCAGGTGTATCTAAGAGCTGACATTTCCTATATCCTAAGAAAAAATGACCTATCCCGACTTCTCTAGTTGTGAAGGGATAAACATCAACCTTTGGTTTACCACTAGATATTTTAGATACCAATTCAGATTTTCCCACATTGGGGTATCCCGCTACCGCAACAGTAGGATGTTCCGGCCTTATATCAGGGAAAGAATTCAGTTTTTTTCTAGTTTCTTCTAAAAACTCTAGATCATCATTGATCTGTCTCAAAAAAGAGTCTGTTCTAGCGTAGGCCTGTTTTCTGATCTTCTCGATTTCCTCTATATCCTCACTAGATACTATCTTCCTAGCTGCTTCCATCAGAGTCCTTTTTGTCCTTCTTTTAGCCCAGTTCACCGCACCTAAAGACTCTTTAAGATCATCTATACCTATGGTGATATCGATTATCTCAAAATAAAATTTTGGTAAAATCTCTGTGGTTGGAAATTCATCCTCATATCGGCCTAAAGTATCTTCAAGAATATGTGCTATAGTATTGAGTTTGGTAGAGGCTGTCTTTTTTTTGCTTTCTAATGCATTTTTACCCTGACGTCTCTTTTTAGATGCCCTACCAAAAGCCTTGTCAAGTAACTGATCTGCATTTAACACAGGTGTTATATTAAATTCCATATTCCCGTTATTGTGAGGGGTTGTGAATAAGGTTAACGGTCGATGATTAAGTGTGTATGACGAGTTTGTAATGAAAAATAAAAGAGCCGTAAAAAGTTATTAAAAAATCAAAACAAATCAGAAATGGAGAAAGAGGTTGTTGTTTTTTTAATAACCTACAAAAAACCCAGACTAGTAACTGATTTGCATTTTACATGTGTATTGTATTAAATTTCATGCTACTGTTATCGTGAGAGTTTGTGAATAAGGTTAACAGTAAATAATTAAGCATAGCAATGACGAGTTGATAAAAAGATTTAAATTGGTTAATTCAATACACTTGTTGATTAATATGCTAGAAGAGGCATCCGAGTTGATTGGATTACAGGTATATACAAAAAGCGGCATGTTCCTTGGAACCGTGGATAACGTCGTTATGGACATAAATGAAGGGCAGATCGATGGTATTTTCGTTGGAGAAACTAATCCTTTATTGGTCGAGGATTCTAAAAGCGCACTTGTTCCGTATAGATGGGTCTCTGCAGTTGGAGACATAATCTTACTGGGACATTTCCCTGAAAGAATCTCTGTTTCTGGCGATTCCGAAGAGTAAAATTTGGGTGATTAGTCCTTGTCTCCAGATATCCATGACTCCTGTTTCGTGGCAGAAGATTCAGCTATCATCGGAGAAGTAAAGATCGAAAAAGAGGTCAGTATATGGCCTAAAGCTGTCCTAAGAGGTGACCAAAATTCTATTTTGGTTAAGAAAGGTAGCAACGTTCAAGATTTAGCTATCGTCCATGTGGATCATGAAAACCATACCATAATAGGCAAAGATGTGACAATTGGTCATGGTGCCGTGATTCATGGCTGTGAAATAGGAGACGAAACGATCATAGGCATGAACGCGTCTGTATTGAGTGGTGCTAAAGTCGGAAAGGGATGTATAATAGGGGCTAATGCCCTAATACCTCCAGGAAAAAAGATCCCAGATTATTCGATGGCTGTAGGTGTGCCCGCCAAAATAGTAAAAGAAGGTGACAAGAGCTTAGTAGAAAAAACAAAAACTAATGCAGAGCATTATCACGATCTTAGAGAAAAATACAAATCCTGCAAATTCGAAAGATATTGAAATTATTTTTCTATTATTTCCCATCGTTTTTCATATGATACCAGATAACTGAGGGATTACAGAGAATATATCTTCAAATGGGGCTATATACCAAAGTGCTGCCACTATTATGGCCAATATGATCAATAGTATCACAAGTTTTACTATCTTCCAAACAAACCAGGCAACTAAAATGAGAACGAGTAATCCCAAGAGGACTGATATATAGGGCAAAGTCATGATTATAAAATTGAAGATGTATTATTTCAACCTTTTTAACCTACAAGAAGATCTTTTTCTCAAACAAGTCGAAAAGATTAATAACGGAATTTGAGTTGATACAGATGAGATGGATGTTTAAAAAAGCAACAGAATATACAGTTAAAACTGGAAAGGGCTATAGTACCATATCAAAATTAAATGCGATAGATAAAGCTATGGTAGATGCTTCTATAGGACGATTTAATCTGATCAAAGTATCTTCCGTTTTACCAGTAGGTATCAAAAAAGTTCAAAAAATATATGGTGATATTGGAGAACTCAAACCCGCAGTCATAAGCAAAGTAACAGCTAAAAATAAAGAATTGGTCGCAGGACTTGGATGGGGAACTAGAAAGGATGGTAGTGGCTACGTGATGGAACATAGTTCTGTAGATGATAAAGTTGAGGTCGACTCATACAAAAAAGAATTGGAGGATAAGCTACACGAGATGGAGAAGTGCAGGAACATAGAGTTTGAAAACACCGAATACGCATATGAGAAAGTTGACGCTAAAAAAGACGAATATGGTTGTGCCTTCGCAGCACTGGTGTATTTATAATGAAAAGTACCGAGGGTAAGTACGGAGTAATAATCTGTCCAGATTGTAAGAAATCGAAAGTGATAGATTTTAGAAATAAAACCACGGTATGCTCTCAATGTGGAAAAAAATTGATTTTAAAAAAGATGAAGATTCAGTATAGAACTAACTCGAGGGAAGAAGCTAGTTGGGTGATCGGGCAGTTGAACGCCCAGATGGAAGGAGAAGAATTACCTAAAAAAAAGCAGGATGAAAAGTTAAAAGATCCCTTTGCTAAAGCTGCTAAAAAATCTGAAATCGCTAGTGATGAAAAGGAGAGATTAGAATTAGTTTGCACAGCTTTAGATGATAATATGGACGGATTCAAAATTGAAGATATTGAGAAAGTATACAGATTGATGGGGAAAAAAACTCCAAAAAATCTGAAAAATAAATTAAAACATTTAGAGAATATATACGAGCCAGAAAAAGGAGTTTACAGGGCTGTTTGAACCAACGACTGCGATTTAACAGGATTTTAAATAATTAAAAAATAAAGAAAATGTTTTTTGTATTTATATAGTGTTTAGTTGTTAGCTAGTATATCATCGGGACCTGAGGACTGCTAACTAGAATTGCCAGGCCGAGTATAGATATAGCTACAATAATCACTAGCATCAATTTTTCCTTCTCCGACAGGCCTCTTTTCGAGAATAAGAAGTAACTAGAGGCTACTCCTGGGATGAATACACCTATCGTAATAAGCAGTACACCGATAGCTCTGAGATACCTGATGTTATCACGTGCATCTTCTACGTCTTCAGGATCCTCAGGGGTTGGGTCTATAAAGCCAGATATAGATATCATTAGTGCTCCTACTAGTATTATTATTACACCTATCAACAGTACTTTGCCCAGTATATCCTTCAAGTCTTTCTGTACTGGTCCACCATGTGGTTGTCGGTGTTGTTGTGGAGGTTGCCGTTGTGGTTGCTGTTGTGGTTGCTGTTGCGCTCCTTCTGACCATTCTTCTTGTCCACTTCCTTCCATATTTTATTTCACCGAAGCAGGATATGTGTTCTTTTATTTAAAATTTTTTCTTTTATGTGGTTATTAAATTTTGGGCAAAGGTTTTAGAGACTTGTTAATTTCTTCGGGATTTCTTAACAACGGTAGTTTCAAGTCCATTT
>CAZRSB010000010.1:0-47993 GCA_964602715.1 uncultured Thermoplasmata archaeon
GATAGCCGGCATTTTTCCCCTTCTGTCGTAGCTTGAGATAACCAAAATATATTTAAGTATTTTTTCCTACAGGAATAATAGATAAAAAGAAAAATAATCTGACAAATGGAGATCAATCAAATGATATTGAAGATCGGAATTATTGTCTTTATTCTAGTGATCATCTTATCTTTGCTAGTTTTGTTTTTTTTGATCAAGAACAAGAATAAAAAACATGCCTATCCAAACGATGATATCAAATCATATCCTGATCAAAATACAAGAAAAAAACCTTCTAGAGAAAAAAAAGCAGCTCCGATCGTCAAACCATATAGCAGTGATGATATAGCCTTTGATGATGCTATAAAAGATATTAAAGAGAGATATGATTCTGCTGAAAGAATCCAACTTATAAATATATACAATAAAGACAAAAATGCTGTAGCCCTTTTCAGAGTAAATGATTCTAGAAGCAAGATCATAAAAAAGAGAGTAAAAAAATCTATCATATCTAGAAAGGAGTTAAAAGAACGGTTCGATGTTGAGGTCTCCTTAGACCCCCTTGACTTGAACTTGTTAAGTGTTGAAAGCTCTGACTTCGATGTACTCCTAGATGAGTTTGAGAATATATATTTAAGGATAGGAAAAAAATCAAAACATATTGTGTCTGATACAATAAGGAAAGAAGAATTGTTAGACCGTGCGGTAAAGTGGATAAATAACAATGAGAAAGATGGTAAGGAAAATTTAGAATTGACTTTAAAAGACACTAAAATTCATGATGCCACTTTAAACGCTCGTTTTTCAGACAAAGAGAATAAAGAATATTTGATACAACTGGATGATAAAAAAGGTGTCAAAACTTACGAAAAAACTATTAGTACTGAAAAAGAAAATGAAAATTCATTAGAAGGTTATACACAATTACCATTTAGTCACGGGATTGAAGTGGAATTACAGGTTGTGGGTGAAGATTGGCGATGGCTCGAAGGAAAGCAGATGGCAGCTATTTTCATCAATATATTGGGAAAATCATTAGAAAGGATTTCTTCCTCACGCGTAGATGCACCTGATCTGGTTAAAGATAGGTGGAACGGTAGAGTAAAAATAAAAAAAGATTCTAGGGGCCATGAGGCTGTGCATATCAGTTATCTAAAAGATGGAAAAAGGGATCTTTATTCTATAATTGGAAAGGACTCACACGTGGCCGTAAAAACGAATATATTAGAAATTCAGACACCTCCCTGTCAATATTTAGAAGAACTAGAGTGGTGGTCTCATATTTTATTTAAGACCGTAGTAGAAGTCGTTGAAGAGATGGAAGTCGATATAAAAATATTGGTAGGTGGTTCAAATCCGATGGAATATTACTCGAAAGGCGTTTCTTTTGGAGAACATCATCATATCAAGATCGAAGATCCCTGCCTAAAGAATAAGATCTATAATCTATATAGGATACTCATACCTCATCTTATATGTCTTACCGTCAATTCACCGTATTCTGATGGAAAGAAACCAGAATTCTCAAAAAATTTTCTCAATAATTTGGTGGTCACAGATCCTTCTTACTCTGCCCGTTTAAAAAATAACAGAGAGCAGTTCAAAGTCCCGCCATATCTGCCTTCTCAAAACGAAAAAGAATACTTTGAAAAAAAACTAGGAAGAAAAAGAGAGTCAATAAGGATGGTAGATATATATCCCTTCTCAAGATTTGGCACGGTAGAAATAAGGATATTTGATTCACAATTCACAACTCTAGATAGGATGTCGATAGCTCTACTGCTTCAGGCTTTAGCTCTCTATGCTGAAGAAAAAATTAGTGAAAACTCTATGCTTAAGACAAAAACAGAAGATATCTACAAGAACAGGAGTGAAGCGATAGAAAATGGTCCTATGGGAAGATATCATCATCCAGAAGGTATTTTTGATAAATTAATAGGTGCTGACCATGATTATATCCACGAAAGCTGTAAACATTTGCTGGGAGAACTTTTACCATATATGATTAAAATTGCTGGTGAGCATGATAAAGCGATCTATAATTTGCTTCTTAGAGTATATGGTCATGAGAAATTGAATCTAGACCCACCACTTTCACCTGCACAGCTCCTACTATTACGGATTGATGAAGACAGCGAAATAGAAGGTATATCTGAAACTTTATATGAGATCACTCGAAATGTTCTCCAAGACCCAAAATATAACCTCTGGTCAGATTATATTGATTTAGAAAAACTTGATTTTTCTCACGTTTAAAAAATCTTCAGAAATTAACTAAATGAGGTGCTTTTTACAGATATGTTAGTGGCATATCTAGAATAAGCCTGGGTTAGACCTTCTAGGCTATTAACATAGGTGTATTCTCCTCCAGTCTTCTTAGCTATTTCGTCCAACAGATGATGTTCAACATCATCACCCAACCCTATCGTGTTGACGATAACATCTCTTCTTGGTTTGATTCTTTTTTCTATGAGGTCTAAAACTTCCTCTGGACTATCGATAGAGGGGGGATGTGGTTTCCCATCCGTTAACAAAACGATCATCTTCATTTTTCCTCTATCGAAGTTTTTTATAGTGTCTATCGCTTTATCAAATCCCTCAGAGATGTTGGTCTTGCCCCTAGGGTGGTAACGAACCTTTTGTATTATATTTTCTGAAGCACTACTTGCATCAGTCATCGCTGATGAAAAATAATTTTCTCCATCGAAAGATACTGTAGAAGCTGAGTCGCTGAATGGTATGATTGATATCTTATCTCCGACACCTCGGCCTACTTTTTGTACAAGGTATATCAAACTACAGAGTGTAGCACCATCTGCTCTCTTTATTTCTTGTTCTTTCCTAATATTTTCTAAAAATTCAGTAGTGTTTTTCCCACTGATACTTTTATTTATCCTTTCTATTAACCAATCAACACCTTTAATCGAGAGGTCCTTGGTATCCATACTTCCAGAAAGGTCTACTAGTAGAACGCCATCAAAAGATTTCAGCTCAGATCCTCCCCAGCTGTAGCTAAAATCTTTCAATTCAGTAAAGTCACCAACTTCATCATTTTTTAACTCAGGATAAGTACTTTCAAGAGATATTAATAGATCTACACTATCCCATATAAATTCAGTGTGTTTAGTGCAGATTTTAGGTGAGATGAAGTCTATAAATTCATCCTCATTTTCTTTGATATAAGATAATGGGTCCCTCTCGGACTTACTTATCTTTTCTATACCGAACTTTACTTCTTTTAGTTTTTTTATTTCTCCATCATATCTCCAGACGCTTATTTTAAACCCTTGATCGAGCCCGATAGATTCGAAGGAGGTGGGATCCATGCCTATCTTGTTACTTTCTATTTTTGCCAGCTCAGTTTTACCAACAATGGTTTTGTTGTTTATTGGATTTTGGGCCAATAAAAGATCATCCTCAGTCACTTCTAGAGATTTAGCGATCTTTTCGTTGATTTGAAATTTTTTTGACTCTCTCTCCTCGATCTCTAATTCAACCATATTTTTACTGAGAAGTTATATATCCTAGTATTTTATACTTTTGCTTTCAGCATCATTTAAGCTTCATATCTCACTTTTAAGAAGCATATTTTCGTTAAGACATCATCTAATCATTATTTCTAAATCTTTTCAATATCAGTAGAACTGTTCAATTCATAGAATACTAAACGATAAAATTTATATATCTGCTCCCTTTAGGCTAGATTAGGAGGAACTAAAAATGAGCAAAAATAAAATATTGACGGCTACTTTCGTGGTCATGTTATTGGCCACTGGAGCCATGATAAGCATAGCGAACCAAGCGCAGGGAATGGAAGATGAGGTAGAAGAATGGATGTCACGTTTTGAGTTTGGTACGGCAGATATTGATACTGATGTTAGTTTAGTTGAGCCGTTCCACAAGGTGGAGGCTTCATATGAAAGAATATTTACTTTTGGAGAATACCCTGAAGAATATGTCTTCACCTGGAATACTGCATTGGATGGTGTCCATCTCTTCAGAGAACAAGTGACCGTTGAGGCAGAAGAAGATGAATGCGAGTACACCTTCAATTCGATGCACAGCCAAAGAGTACCTGATTACATACCAGATGGTGCGTATGAAACAAAATTGACTGTTTATGCAGTTTACGAAGATGGCAGTGAGTTCGAAGTTGCCTCAGCTACTGATGAAGTAGAATTTGAAGGATATAATGAAGATATGTATGATAAAAGCACAGTTGATGTAAGTACAGATATTAAACTAGAGGAACCGTTCCATGCAGTACAAGCAACTTATACAGAATTAGTAACATTCGGTGAATCACCAGAAGAGTACATCTTTGGATGGGAAACCAGTTTAGACAACGAGGAACTGTACTCTGATGAGATAAAAGTTGATGCTGAGGAGAACAAGGAAGAATACAGTGTTTCAACATTGCATAAATCAGTGGTACCAGAGTATATACCTGAAGGTGAATATCAAACTGAATTGACAGTTACTGCAGTTTACGAAGATGGCACAGAAGAGATAGTCGGAAGCGGCGCTGATTCCATATACTATGAAGGGTATAATATCTAAGATAGTGAGTGAACAGTGAACTGAACAGTGAACAATACACATAGTAATTATAGTATAGTTATAGTGGATCTCGTAATTTTTTGAACTAAGTTACGGGCTCCACTATAAAAAAACTTTTCACTTTAATATTTTAACTTTTTTTCTTTGTGAATTACTCCTGAGCCTTTTTTAACTTTACCGACGATCTTGCCATCAACCAACGCTGCAACTTTTTCTGCTATATTTTCATCTGTGATCATAGTGAAACCCATGCCCATGTTGAAGGTTTTGTACATCTCTTTATCAGAAATATTGCCTTCCTGTTGTAAGAAGTTAAAGATCGGCTGAGGTTCAAGTTGGTCCTCAATAACATATTGAAAGTTTTTATTGATCCTAGCGATGTTTTTTAGACCTCCACCAGTTATGTTGGCCATACCCTTTATGTCGTACTTTTCCAATGCATCCAACACAACTTCGGTATAGATTCTTGTTGGAACAAGTAGTTCTTCACCTATTTTTCCAAAATCTGTTTCATCCTCGTAATCATGATCTGACCCGTCGACAATTTTTCTAGCAAGGGTCAAACCGTTTGAATGTATACCAGAGCTTGGGAGGCCAATTATCTTATCGCCCGGAGATACACTTTTTCCGTCGATTATGTCTTCTTTTTTTACATAACCCAATGCTGTCCCTGCTATATCGAAACCATTGATTATCTCGCCGAGAGTTGCGGTTTCTCCTCCGATTATAGTGATGTTTGCTAGTTCAGCACCTTTTTGTAGACCTTTGCCCAGCTGTCTAGCCAGTTCAGGATCTGGATCTTCGAATGCTAAATAATCCACGAATGCTATGGGTTCTGCCCCCTGACAGATGGCATCGTTGACGTTCATAGCTATACAGTCTATACCAACCGTGTCCCATTTTTTCATTTTATTAGCTACTATCAATTTGGTACCTACTCCGTCAGTACACATCGATAGGGCAAAATCTCCAAACTCTACTAGACCTGTAAATTCGCTCTCAAGTGGTGCTCCCTTACCTTTCCTAGCGAATAAAACAGTGTCTCTTAGAGCTGAAATCGCCTCATCTTCCTCTTCGATATCGACCCCCGCCTCTTTATATGTTAAACCTGACATATGTGGTGGATTACATTAGTTCCTTTTATAGTTTACACCTATCATTCTTCCTCTTCGACTAAAAATACTACCATGAGGTTTTCCCAGTCATCAATAAAATCGATCAGCTTTTCTAAAGATTTATATTAACGGATGTGTTATTAGAAATAAATAATCCAATGGAGGTAATAATTTGTCATTGAAAGAATATTTAGAAAAATACGATCATATCACAATCAAAAATGAAGTACTTATCGAGTCTGAGATAACTACACATGCAAAAGAAGATCCTAAGACCCCCATATACTTTCCAGATTTTCCATACGGCGCCTTAGTCATAAATATGTGGGCTTCACGTTCAAGGTTGGCAGATCATTTCGGTATAGAAAAGGACGAGATAATAGAAAAACTAGCTGAAGCAGTAGATATGCCTGAGAGTCCTGAAAAAGTAGAAACTGCTGATTTTGAAGCTAATAAAAAAGAGGGATTCGATCTAACTAAACTTCCTATACCAAAATATTATCCTGAAGATGGTGGACGTTACATAACTTCAGGGATAGTAGTCACTGAACTTGAAGGTAAGAGAAATCTTTCATACCACAGGATGATGCTGAGAGACGAAAGGACTTTTACTATACGGATATGTCCCCGTCATCTAAAAAAGATGTATGAGAGGGCAAAGGAAAAAGAAGAAGAGTTGGATATAGCAGTGGTGATAGGGGTCGAGCCTTCTGTACTTCTAGCCTCTTCCACTTCTATAGAATATGAGATAGATGAAACTGAAGTAGCGAACTCACTGAAGAAAAATACTCTAGGGCATAGTGTCGAGATTACAGAGTTGGAAAATGGTATTTCTGTTCCAGCCGATGCTGAATTTGTCCTTCAAGGTAGGATCACTCATAAAAAAGATAAAGAAGGTCCTTTTGTAGATATAACAGGAACTTACGATAAAATCAGAAATCAACCTGTAGTAGAGATCGATAACATCTATCACAAAAAAGAACCGATATTTCACGCATTGCTCCCTGGAGGAAACGAACATTTTCTTCTTATGGGATTGCCTAGAGAGTCGGTCATAAAAAGAGAACTTAGCAAGATAACTGAAGTAAAAGATGTGAGACTAACTGAAGGCGGTTGCAGCTGGCTTCATGGTGTAGTATCAATAAAAAATAACGATGTAAATATAAAAGAGGTTATCGATAGATCCTTTGAAGCACATACTTCAATGAAAAAAGTCATCATCGTAGATGAAGATATCGATGTTCATGATGATAAAGAAGTTGAATGGGCTGTAGCTACAAGGTTTCAACCCGATATCGACCTATACTTATATGAGGACAAAAGAGGAAGCTCTTTAGATCCAAGCGCTCCAAAACTAACAGCAAAATGGGGTCTAGATGCAACTAAACCCTGGAAGGCAGATGTTTTCAGCAGAGCTGAAATAGAATGAGTGGTACAGATGAAGCGCTCGGAGAAATTAGAGGGTTCAAAAGATTATCAGGAGAAAGAAGAAAGCGAGTCAATAGATTATCCATATGAGTTCGATGAGCAAAGAAGGAAGAAAGCTAGACTCTATTCAAAACAGAAGTTTTATACAGGGATAATACAGACCTTTGGACTTTATCTACCTTTCTTAGCTATAACTTATTTTTCGGGATTCACAAATTTACTGGAGTCATGGATTAGAAATACAGTTTCAGGAACATTTCTTTCTCATCACTGGATCATCTCAGGCATTTTTGTAATCATATATCTCATCTTACTCTCCTCTATCTCTATGCCTGTAGCGTATTATTCAGGCTTTAAGCTAGAGCACAAATATGATCTGAGCAAAGATACGATTTTGGACTGGATAAAAGATCAGATAAAATCATTGATAATATCTCTGATCCTGATGGTCCCTATAATATTAGCTCTCTTTTTTTTAGGGTATACCTTTCCCACTATGTGGTGGCTTTACGCGGGTATCCTTTTATTCGTGATCTCAGGTATTCTCTCCAATATATCACATCTAGTTATACTTCCTTTATTTTATGACTTAGTGGAATTGGAAGATGAAGATCTCAAAGACCGTTTAGTAGATATGTCAGAAAAACACGGTGTATCGGAGATTAAGAAAGTTATGGTTATAAAGGCTAGTGAGAAGACTGAAAAGGCTAATGCAGGATTCGCAGGCATGGGTAAAACTAAGAGACTGCTTCTTTTTGATACACTTCTAGATAAGTTTCACCCTAAAGAGATTGAAGGCGTCGTAGCTCATGAATTAGGCCATTACGTGAACAAGGATATCATAAGGTATATTCTCATCAGTGCATCTATGATATTTCCTATTTTTTATATCACAGGTCAGCTATTCACTATGTCCGGAAGCTTTGAGGAAATATACCACCTACCTCTCTTTTTGTTGATCTTATACGGTCTTTATTCTTTAATCGATCCATTCACAAATGCTTACAGCAGATATCGAGAGAAGAAAGCTGACAGATTTGCTATTGAAACAACTGGTGAACCTCAAGCTATGGTCTCTGGATTTAAGAGACTTTCAGATATAGATCTCGCTGAAATCGATCCCCATAAACTTATAGAGATTTTTTTCTATGATCATCCTGCACCTAAAAAAAGGATAGAGATGGCAGAAAGATTCAGAGAAAGTGAAGAGTCGAACAAAAATGATAAATAGCAATTCTCACTAATCCAAATGCAAACCCCGACTTAGCTCAGTTTGGCTAGAAAGGAATTGAATTCCCTTGACTCGCCAACTACAAGTTGGCTTAAAAGGGCAATTGAATTCCCTTGACTCGCAAATTAGAAATTTGCTCGTAGAGCGGGAGACTTAATACGCAAACCCCGACTTAGCTCAGTTTGGCTAGAGCGGGTGACTGTAGTCGGTATTTATACTTGGGCCTATATCGGCCCACATCACCCGCGGAAATCACCAGGCCCCCGGTTCAAATCCGGGAGTCGGGACCATATTTTCCATCACAATTCCATTTTTTTTATTAGAATTTCAAATAAGTCATTCTCAACTATCATTCGTGCTTTTAGACCATCATAATAAATTATCTTTCTGATCCTGCCTTAGATTATTGTGATTATCGAGTAAATGTCGGACCGTCATATAATAAACAATTCTTATAAAAATAAAATCAGCACCTTTGATATATAAACGTTTACAAGTGTTTACCATATGTTAACTAATGTTAACTATATGTTTCCCAAATGTTATTGAAGAAATTTTATATAAATGTGAGGATGTGATTCATATTGGTGTTAATAATATGAACGGAACCAACAAAACAAACGCGATGTTTGTAGTGATCGCCGCAGTTGTTCTGTTAGCTGGAACTGCGATACCGGTAGTATATGCTGGAGATTCCGATAGTACAGAAGTCATAGTCACAGTCGAAGGGGATGACCCAATGGTAACAATAGAGGAATATGAAGAGTCTATCTCTCATGACGGAACACAAGTAGTTGAAGTTCGCATAGAAACTGCTAGTGAAGATAATGCTATAGATGGTCTTACAGTTGAATTAGAATACAGTGGAAGTGATGAAGGTGATGCTACTACCTCCGCTGCAGAGAGTGAATATGATCCCGAGAATTGGGAAGATGGTGTTTATGAAGATACTTTTGAATTCAGTGACGATTTCTGGAGATATGCTAACGATGTTGACGCTGATACGCATTGGGAAATAACAGCATCTGCAGATGTAGCAGAAGATTACATCGATGAAGACGCTACTGACACAGCACAATATAATGTCGAACAATACCTCTCAATAGATTCAGCAGTGGAAGAAGTGGATGCTGAAGGACAACCTGGTGAAACTTTATCTACTGGTGATTTCGAGGGAACTGAGAATGGAATAACGATCATTTCTAATGCAAATTGGGACCTAGTGGCAGGTGATTTGATGCTCACTGACGATGAAGACAATGAACTCTCTGATACTGAAGCAGGTTACGACGGTGATTTCAGCGATATTGATTCTTATGCCCCTGTAAATGGAGAAAGCTATGACATAGAGATAGAGGTCCATATCCCATATGGTCAGGCCGCCGGAGAATATTCTGGTGATCTTGAGCACAATTTGGGCAACGCAGAAGTAGAGTAGAAATATAAACATCGCAAATACCATAAAACCCTTCAAAAACCCTTTCTCTAAAAACCTTTACTTTATTCGCCTGCAGTTGGTAACATGATATTGAAGAAAAAAAACAAGGAAAACCCATTCGCCTTTAGTTTGATCATACTCATAGTTATAACTCTTACTTTATCTTTAGTTTCTTCATTTTTCGGGATTCAAAATGTACAGGGAGGGGAAGAGGAAGTTGAATATGAATTTGAATTAGTTAGCGGTTACTTCAACACGATAAGCTACGAAGGTTCTTCTCAAGAAATCACTATCAGGCTTGATCACGAAGATGAATATCATTCTTATGAATGGTCTTACTCCGATGACGAATGGTCTGGAGATACCGAATTGCTTATTCAAGAAGACACCTCATTCGATGATGGTGAATGGGAAGTAAGAGTCGCGGTAGATCACGATGTACCACTGGGAGATAATTGGACCTTGACAATAGATGGCGAAGAAAAAAGCGTCAATGTGGTCGGAGCTCGAACTCCACGGGATCTGATGGGAAGTCTAAACTTCCTAGTTGAGCCTTTCAGTGAAAATGGTGAGGACATTGATAGTATAACGATCCCTAATAATGGTAATGTCCCTTTGAGTTTTGAAATTGAATACGATGATTCAGACTTTGAAGGACAGCTCACCCATGAAAAGGAAGAAGAGATCATAGAGCCTGGTGGAAGAGCAAAATTGAATTTCACACATATCAGAACCACAGAAGGTCCAGTAAGAGATGTTATAAGCAATATGGACTATCAAAATATCACATTGACTATTTCTTACTTGGGAGAACTTGATAGGGAAGCAGAGGGTAATGTTGTTATCGGTACACAGTATAATATAAACGTACCTGGTACTGTTTATGTGGGGTACGAAGATTACGAGCATGAATCCGGTGATAATTATGATTTACAGTTCAAAGAAAATGTAAGAGTCGATGGTGACATCGAAGATAACATAACTTATTATGTTTACCCAAGAGATGAATTGGATGTCGATCTCAGGGAAACTAACATATCCATTGAGGATAGTTCATTTGATTTTGAAGATACTTTAAGTCCCGAAGAAAACGAGATCCCTATCGAGATAACTTTTAGAAGTCATCATGTGGATGACGGTGAGATAACTCTGATAATTGATGATGATGAATATACAACATCAATAGATATTGGTCGACCAGCACCAGAGCCTGAGACTGAACGGGATTTTCTCAGTGAACAAGGTAGCACCATAACAGGTAGTGTCATCTTTGCGATAATTATTGGATTTATGGCTGTGAGGTATTGGAAAAAATGAGAAAAATAATAATATTATTGGCGGTTGGGAGTCTTCTATTGGTCCCACTTTATTCGCTCTCGGCACAGGGTCAAGGGGTAGGAGTTATAGACACTGAGCCAGATATATCCAACGCTGAAATAGAACGTAGATCAAATGGGTATAATCTTAATTTCACGGTGACCCATCTAAATGGTGTTGACTCAATACATATAATCGAGATAGGGTTGTTCGATTGGACCAATACAAACAGAAGAAATTTTGTTATAGAGTTAGATGAAAACAATACACGATACCATGGTGATGTTCCTGGAGAAATAAATATTACAACTGACGATACGAGAGAAGGTATAGATGAATCTAGAGAGATCTTTATGAGATTCAATATAAATATAGATGACAGAGATTATTCCAAAGCGAGCATCGAAGTCACTGATGTCTATGAAAATCAGGTAGAAAAAGAGGTGCAATTTCCTTCACTTATTTCTGGTCGAAATATATCTATGTTCACTTTTCCCCTCGCTGGTTTGATTGCTGGAATAACAGTGTTCCACAAGTATCAAAAGAACGATATCGATATAAATATACTTGGCGAGAAGGGATGGGATAGCTTGATGGAAGCAAAACATTGGATAGTTTATGGTTCTCTTTTATTTATCATCATTTTAGGTCTGATCGATATAATCACGGCTTTCGCATTCATATCAGTACTGTCTCCAACTGTTTCTACTTTATTTTTGACTCCAGCTGGCTTTATTGGCATGTCATCCATTGCAGGCATAGTATCGATCCTCTTTTTGGTTTTGTTACTATATGTTTTTGTAAAACATGTATTCGAACACAAAGATAATAATAAATTATATTACAACAAGGAAAGATCAATATATTTACTTCCATTTTATCTGATAGCTGGAATTTCACTTTCTATACATCTCTTTTACACTCCAATAGCATTAACTCACATCTTCACTTTCATATTCTTTGTTATATTCGTTGAATCAACTTATGAGTATCTGCATATAGTTGATTTACAACCGATCAGAAGACTAAACGCGAGCACTTTACGAAGTGGAATAAGAAGCTTCAGAAACAGGTTGACTAATATTCCAAACTATATCCCAGGAGTACCTTACCCCACTGATCCCAGGGGGAGAAGTGTAGAACCGTCAGCTGGAGTTAGGGATCATGATGAATTGAATGAAAAGTTTACGAGAGGTGAGATATCTGTGGACGAATATATAGAGATGAGAAAAAGTTTAGGTTCAGGGGAGTCTAAGAAAAATAAAGAAGAGGTTTTGAATGAATCTCATAGAAAATTACAGAGCGGAGAGATCGGAGTCGAGGAATTCTTAGAGATGAGAAAAGGGGGGATGAATCCAGAAAATGAAGGTAAGAAGGAAAGGCAAATTCTAAATGACTCCTATAGAAAATTTCAGGCTGGTGAGATGACAGTTGATGAATTTATCGAACAAAGAAAAGGGACCAAAAGCTCATCTGAATCTAAAAAAAGAGACTTTGAAGGTTAGATGTCAAAATGAATAGAACTAAGACTGATGATAGCCCGTATTCATGGGGGTGTATATGATGAAATATAAGGTCTTAGTTCTGAGTATAACTTTTATTCTTTTGATCAGCGGTGGTATAGGTATAGTTGATGGGAAAGAATACGAAAGTAGAGAAGATTTCGAGAAAATATACGACTGGTATGATTTAGATGAGATTAGAGAGGACTTAGATGGAAAATACATCTTGATGAATGACTTAGATGAAAATACTGATGGATATGACGAATTAATGGATACAGAGGAGGGTTGGGAACCTATAGGAGATGAGGATGATCCATTTTCTGGTACTTTTAATCCTAATGGAAATAAGATAAGATATCCTGATATAGATCGAGACGATGAGAGGGATGTGAGATTGTTTGGAGAGGTTGAAGATACTCAAGTCTTGGAGATGGAGAAAAGATATGATGAAGGAGAAATTTATGATAGATCGACCGAGGAAGAAAATACACTTCTAAATGTTGAGGAAATACATGACTGGTATGACTTATACGAAATCAGAGAGAATCTAGATGGCGAATACATCTTGATGAATGACTTAGATGAGAATACAGATGGGTATGAGGATTTGGTAGATACAGAATATGGTTGGGACCCGATTGGAGATGAAAATAATCCGTTCACAGGCACTTTCGATGGAGATGGACATGAGATAGAAGATTTAGAGATAGATCGAGACGAAAGGATAGATGTAGGGTTGTTTGGATATATGAACGAAGATGGTGAAATTAGGAATATTGGAGTTACTGCTATCGATATTAATGGGTATCAATATGTTGGAGGTCTTGTAGGATACAATTTAGGGCGCTTAGTTAACTCGTATGCAGAAGTGGATATCAATGGAAATAGGTATGTTGGTGGATTAGTTGGATTTAATGGTGGGGATGTTGAACAATCTTATTCAACTGGTGAAGTTAGAGTAACTGGAGGCGGTGATGGAGATAGTTACTCAGGTGGACTTATTGGATATAACGGATTTCTTGGATATTTGAGCAGCTCTTACTCAACTGCTGAAATCAGCGTAAGAGGAGGGGGCAATAGAAATAACTACATAGGTGGACTTATTGGATATAATGCAGTTTTTGGGTTTGTAGTGGACACCTATTCAACTGGTGAGGTCAGTGTAAGAGGTGGAGGTGGTGGAGAGAACTACGAAGGCGGTCTTATCGGATACAATCCGATTGGCATAGTGATAAACTCATACTGGAACACTGAAACAAGCGGCTTAGATCATTCCGCTGGTGGAGAAGGTAGAACCACTGAGGAAATGACTTGGGAATACGCCGGAAACACGTACATTAACTGGGACTTTGAGAACACCTGGCTTGATGGAGACCATGAATTTGTGGAAGACCACGAAGGCAACACTGGATATCCGGCGTTAAGAGAGGAAGATGAAGACCCTCCTGAGATGTGGATATCTGCTGACGACGATATTTTGACAGAATCTGGAAGCCCTGGTGATACCATCAAAATGAACACTAGTGTAAGCTACAATGCCGATGTTGAGATCGACATAATCACTTCTCTCGAAGGTGATTTTGGCGAAATTGATATCGAAAATCTTGCTGTCAAAAGTGAAGAGATGGATGAATTTGTTTATTTTCAAGATCATGACGATACGATACCCATACTTGAAGAATCGGAACCTGATGAAGAGGAACAGCTAAACATCACTTGGAAAGTAGATATCCCCTTTGGAGCTTCAGCAGATACTTATGACATCACGGTAATCTATCAGATCGGAGAAAGCGGAACTTTGTACACATCTGAACAAGATTCAGAGCAATCTACAGAAGAAAAAAATACAGTTACAAGGAATCTCGAACTTAGCACAGCTCAACCCAAAACTCAAGATTCTTCTGAAGTTGATTTCACACAACTCGATGGAAGTTCGATCATAGATATGTGGGTATATCTCATGATTGTTGGTGCTCTTTTTGCATTAGTGACTAGAAAAATTCAAAGAAAAATTCGTAAAGAGCCAAAATAATGACATCTATTATTTAGTACTTCGAGAAAAAAGGAAGAAATTTGCTCTACCTTAGAGGAATCAGACTTAATTCAGAGATATCTTTAGATGACGGAGACACTGAGTACATGGGACTGCTGGGTTTTTCACAAAAAATACAGGTTGTGTTTTCGATTTCTTCTATTTTGATAACAGTTTCACTTAAAAATTTTAATTTGTCTAAATCATCTATATAATCCGATCCTATTAGTACTACTGAATGACCTCTTTTCTTAAAAGAAGATATCATCCTTCTTAGATTATCGAAGGATTCAGGACCGTAGACTAGCTCTATAGTTTCTAGATCAAGAAAGATGGTAAGATGATCAGATGCCTGAGGAAGAGAATGTTCTAATAATTCTTTGTTTAGGTCCTGATTGATATCATCCCCTTTCAAAAATTTGACTTTATCTGCATCAGAATCTTTTTCTGTCTCCAGTAGAAGTAAGTTTTTTAGGGCACTCTCTTTTAGGTGAGTTTCTACCATCGTTGTTATATAATCAGGTCTTAATTCTAGTGGTGGAAGGACGATAGTAGCTCTTCCTGTTTTGCAAGATGATGTGACTAAAGAAAATATTAAATTATCTATATAATGACGTGGTGAATTCTTATCGATCTCAACTAATAAAGATGTTTCAGGTTCAAACTCTTTTATCAATTCATTTAGATCTTTTTCTAGATTCATTGAATCGCTATCTGGGCTACCGGCACTACTTTCGATATTCTCTCCTTCTGGTTCTAACATGGAAGTTTTAGGGATGGTTTTGAATCTACCTTTGGTGAGAGTATATAAATAGGTATGATTTTTGATCGTTTGACTTCTTAGTTTTAATATATCAAGTACTCTGATCCTCCTATCTCTCAACTTTTTTTCTTTCAGTGAGACAACACCATCCACATAATCATCTAGATCCATATCATCTAGTTTTTCTTGGATGAATATGACATCCGTGTTACTCTTTTCAACTAGGTCTTTTTGAACGGTTCTCACTATTTTGTCCTTTGGTATCCCATAATGTTCACTCAATGCCTCTATACTGTCTATTATTATCAAAGATCGTTCTGGAAGATTTCTGTCTACCATATCATAAGCTTTATCTAACTCAGGAAGAGTTTTCCCGATTTCAAACACAAACTCGTTTTTCAATCTATCATCAAGCTTGTCTTCTTCAGTTATTATTTCGCCTCTTTCTACTTTACCTTCAAGTTTTTGCAATTCTTCTCTATGAACTTCTTTTGCTCTTTCTTCCTCTTCATAAATGCTGTTCAAAAGTCGTTTAGATAGAAAAGATTGGGTCTTCTTTACTTCATCTACAGAAACAGAATCAACTATCTCGTCCGAGTAAAAGCTATTGAGTAATTTTCGTGCATTTTCCACTATCTTATCTTTTTTCATCCTTTTTTTAAGCCAAGGGTATTGTTTGAACAGTTTTTCTTCACCCATCCTGATTGAAATAAATTCAGTTCTTTCTATCCCATAGTCTCTTTTCATTATCTCTAAAGCTATAGTAGTCTTTCCTGAGCCAGTTTCCCCTTTAATTATAAGAGAGTGTCCTCCCTCTCTTGAAAAGAAAGACGATATCTCTTTTGGGATAATAGCAGTTTCTTCTACCATGCTCTCCGCCATGTTTGACCGTTCACTTTAACTTAGGTCGTTTGGTATAAAAGAAGCTTACGAAAGTAGTATAGTTTTTTATTATTGGTGATGAAATTACTAATCAATCACCAGGATATAAAATCTAATTTCACATTGATGATTTACTCTATATTTCAGCCCTACCTTCTTTTTTTAGCATCTGCATCATCTTCTCTATCTCTTTTTCTAGTTTTTCATCGTCCTCTAGCATCTCTTTGACCTTCTGGTTTTGTTCCATTAGCTGCATCTTCTTCTTTAGTTCCTCTTCTCTTTTCTTTGTCTTCATCGATATTACTTCTTCTTTCATCTCCATGGCTCTCTTGTGATAGTGATCAGCTCTCTCTCTTTCTTCAATGAATTTTTCATGCAATTTGTCTGCCTCGTCGGATAGACTGTTGATTTCATCATAGAGTTTTTGGACTTCATCATGATATTCCTGAGACATCTCTGAATATTCCACAACTTTTTCATGTTCCTCATCAGCCTCTCCGAATAGTTCATCTATCTTTTCATCGAGTCCTTCTATCTCCTCAGAGATTTGGTCCTGCTCTTTAAGGAGTTGTTTTTTATTTTCCAGTTCTTTAGTTTTATCTCTTATTTTATCCAATAATTCGTTCTCCTCTTCAACCGACAGAGCCGTGATCTGTTGTTTTCTCTCCAACTCATCTATCTCAACTTTGAGCTCTTCCACTTTTTTGGAAAGATTGTTATCAATTTCATCTCTTTTTTCCCTTTTGAATTCAATGAGTTCTTTAGCTTTTTTCTGCAGTTCATTTCTTTTTTGCTTGTGTTTTTTTGATTTATCAGTTAGTTCATCTCTCTTTTCCTTCAGTTCTTGAACTTCATCTAGAAGTTTTCCCTTTTCTTCATTGAGTTGATCTCTCTCTTCTCGATAAAAATTTGCCTTCTCGTTTAGCTCATTTCTTTTTCCAATAAGACTTCTAAATTTATCCTCAGCCTCACCGAGTTTCTGTGGGTCTAGTTCTTGATCGTTAGGCATTGTTTATCACATTGATGTAGGTTTATCTGAATAATAAGGTTTTCCCTGAGTCATGTCTAATCGAGTTTTTTTATTGCTTCATAACCTCTATCCAAAGCTTTGATATTGATATCAACAAACTTTTCAGGGAATTCATTTTTAACTGTTTTTTTCAGAGATTCCAAGTCTACATATTCAGATATAGAAGCTAGGGCCCCAAGCAATACTACGTTTGTGGCCTTAGAGGTAGCTATATCTTCTGCTATTTGACCAGCAGGAATCTCATATATTTTGCTAGTTATTTTTGAAACATCATGCACTCTTGAGCTATCCACGATCACTATTTCAGAATCGTTAGCCAATTTTTCCCATTCATTCAAGGTATCCTGATACATGACTATCAAGTAATCTGGTACATCGATCACTAATTCATCGAGTTCCATCTTATCGGCAGTGATATCTGAGTATGCTATACCACTTCTTACAGCAGCGGAATAAGATCTCTGCTGAGCTACGTTATAACCCTGCTCAATAGCTAATGTTTTGCCTAGAATGGTTCCTGCCATAACTGTTCCTTGTCCAGCCCATCCTCCAATTCTGACTTTCAACATCTAGGGTCACCCCCAGCTTCTTTGATCTGCTTATATATCTGATCGCTTAGTTCAGGTTTATCTGTTTCTGATATGGTTCCAACGTAGATCTTATCGGTATCTTTTTCTTTACTGGTATTTTCTTTATACCATTCGAGCATACGTTTACCGTCCATCCCTTCTTTTTTACCTTTCCTCGTGGGACATTGAGTGAGTACTTCAATAAAGGAAAAACCAGAGGTTGAGATGGCCTTTTTTATCTCTTTTATCAAATCTTTCATGTGGTACGTTGTCCATCTTGCTACATGGTCTGCCCCAGCAGCTTTGACGACTTCTGTCGTTTCAAAACTTGAGGATGGGTTCCCGAGAGGCGTGGTCAAAGTTTTCTCATCGTGTTCCGTTGTTGGTGCTACTTGACCTCCAGTCATCGCATACAAGCCATTATTTATCATCAAAACATTTAGGTCTATGTTATTCCTTGCCCCATGTAATAGATGGTTTCCTCCTATACCTGCACAGTCACCATCACCTGAAACGACCATCACTTCAAGATCCCTATTTCCCAATTTAACTCCAGAAGCGAACGCTATCGCTCTGCCGTGGGTGGTATGCAAAGTATCAACTCTCCAATGTGGTGAAGGTATCCAGGCTGCACAACCTATTCCACTAACAGCTGTTACTTTGTCTTTAGATATCTCACTTTCTTCGACAGCTCTTGACATGCCATTCAAAACTTGCCCTCCACCACATCCTGGACAGAAGGGAGAAGGATGACTTCTTATGTATTTCTCTTTGATCGTTTTAGCTTTTATCATGATAACACCTCTTCTATTTCTTTGTAAATCATATCTATTGTAGGAAGTGAGTTAACTCTATCATAGATATGTAGATTTTCCGAAGGCACATTCTTTTCGACTTCCATACGATAACCTCCTAGTGAGAGTTCCGTTAATAGGACTTCTGAATCTTGGCTTATCTCTTTCATCCTTTCTTCTGGGCTAGGCCACATAACCTTTGGTCTGAAAAATCCTACATTCATATCGTTTTCTCTTGCCTTTTTTACAGCTCCTCTTGCTGGTCTAGACATAGATCCATATGATATAACCACAAGGTCAGAATCTTCAACATCTTTTTCTTCCCAATCTTCAATTTTTTTTCTATTATCATCGATCTTTGCTATCTGTCTTCGAACAAGATTATCTTGAGCTTCAAAACTTGAGGTGTCTCTAGTCCCATCTCCAAGATGTGTTGAACCAGTTACCAACAACTCTTCACCATCGCCGAAATCAGGCATCGGAGGTACATGATCTTCTCTATCTGTATCAAAAAACTCCTTCTCATCACTTTCAGGTCTTCTTCTGCTCTTGAGTTCAAAATCATCATGTATATTTACCTTTTCACGCATATGTCCAACTCCAGCGTCTGCTAATAGGATGACGGGAGTTCTGTATTTTTCTGCCATATTGAAAGCTTCTATTGTAAAATCGAACATCTCCTGTCCAGAATTTGGAGAGAGAGCTATGATTTCGTAATCTCCCTGACTGCCAAATCTAGCCTGCATCACGTCACCAGTCCCTGGTTTGGTCGCCTGTCCAGTTGAAGGCCCAGCTCTTTGAACATTAACTAGAACGCATGGTGTTTCAGTCATCACCGCATAACCTAAATTTTCCTGCATAAGTGAAAAACCTGGACCTGATGTGGCTGTCATCGTTTTTAGACCTGTCCAAGAAGCTCCAATTATCGAGGCGATACTAGCTATTTCATCTTCCATCTGTACGAAGCGACCTCCTTCTTCAGGTAGTTTTTCTGAAAGATGATTCATTATCTCTGAAGCTGGAGTAATAGGATAACCCGCGTAGAATTTACAATTAGCTCTCAAGGCTCCTTCAGCACAAGCTATATTCCCCTCGATAAAATACTCGCCAACATCCATCATTTTTCTTTCACCTCTATAGCAAAATCAGGACAATAAAGTTCACATCTTCTACAAACTATACATTCGTTTATATCCATCACCTCAGCAAAATAATTTCCATACTGATTCAGATCATCTGATTCACCTAACACTTCTTTAGGACAAAATTTTATGCAGATACCACAGCCAGTACAGAGTTCTCTATCAATATTTATCTCGACCCGGTCTTCATTTGACATCCTATCGGGTCAGCAAACACCTAACAAATATAAATCTTTTTGATTCATGTATTTATCATGAGGGTGGCCAATTATTTCTTTTGAACATGTTTTCCCGTTGTTGAGCTTCAGGAGATTTTGGATCACTCTTTGTTCCACATCGTTTACATTTTAATTTTCCTTTATCTGTGTATGTAGCTCTATTAAAGCCGCAGTTCTTACACATGTAACCTATGGATACTCCTGCGGTATGATCTTCAGGTTCTGGAGGAGCCAACGGTTCTTCTTGTTTTTCCTTTTTCTTAGGTAGGGTTTCTCCATATTTTTCTTTTGGGTCTTTTTCCAACCAATCTGTAAACTTTTGAATATAGGCATAGGTATAGTAAATCCCTACGAGTATCCAAAAAAATGTCAATAAAGAAATGAAAGCTCCTATGCCCGAAATATCTATTAGATCGTTCGGAACATTCATGAAATTCCAGAAAAAATGTAAAAGTATGGCAGAATGGATTCCATCCTTGATAAATAGGTACCCAAATGCAAACCCAGGTATGAGTGTCTGAGGGATCTTATATATATCCCAACCTGGTAGATGGGCTAGACCAAATGCAATTGAAGAAAGAACTACCAGATAGATAGCTAATTTTTCTTTTGTTCCGAAACCACCTAATAAGTATTTCAGAGTTTTTCCTTTACCCTTAACAGCACCATATATCGCCATCGGCATTCCTATGAGGACCATACGCATCATCACTTCTTCCCATACCGATGCCCTGAGTAAATTGTATATGTTCTTCCATATCTCTGGTGGTCTTTCAGGGGTATCCATTCCGGGTCCGAAGTATTCTATCAAAAGTATATAGGTAAAACTGAAGAATAATAATGCAGTAAAGATAGTTATCAATCTCATGAATGGTGAGGAAGTATGGCTATCGTTTTTTTCTAACTCATCTATTTTTCCTTTTACTAGGTTTTTGAGATAAGATATAATGCTTGAACCACTTGAGTAGAAAATATAAATTAAGGAAAACAAGACCGCACCAACTAGAAATAGATAGTAAGCCGTAAACCAGGACCCCTCAACATAGCCGACTATCACAGGAAAAGGTATGGTGATAAATATCGAGTTTATCCACTCATATCCCTCAAAGGCTAGAGTTTCTGGGATGATTATATCCATCGACCAGATTAGTAAACCGGTGTTTAAAAGCAAGTATAAAACAAATGAGATAACTGCAATGCCTGTAGCCAAAGATTTTAGAACTGAGACTAAATCAGAACTATCATCTCTCATCGTGGGTACTGTGTACTTACATACTGGACATCTACCTCCTTGTATCTCAGTACCACATCGTGGACAATCCATTGAGATTACATCATTATTTATTGTATAAATGATTTACCTTTCAAAAAAGGAAAAGGTTTGAAAAAAAGTTTTTTATTTTTTCTTTTTCACTTCTGATGGAACTATCTTCTCTAGTTCACCTTCTTCTATCTTCTCTTCTAATTGGTCTCTCAATCTGAATTTCTGGACCTTTCCTCTTCCGGAGACTGGTAGATTGTCTGTGATTGAGACATATCTTGGTACCTTGGCACTTGCGATGTCTCCGTAAAGGAAATCGACTACATCTTGAGCAGTTATATCTCCATTTTCCGTTGGAACCACTGCTGTAGCTATCACTTCTCCCAATTGTTCATCTGGAACTCCGACAACGGCTACTTCTTGGATATTTTCTTGCTCTATGAGATATTCTTCTATTTCCCTTGGATAGACGTTCAGACCACCTACGATGACCATGTCTTTCTTTCTTCCAACTATCTCTACATACCCTCTTTCATCCCTCTGAGCAAGATCTCCGGAATGCAACCAGCCATCTTCTATCGTTTCTTCGGTTGCTTCCGGTTTGTTGTAGTAGCCTTTCATCACATTATATCCCTTCACTAAAAGTTCACCTGTTTCACCCGGTTCTACTTCATTTCCTTCATCATCAACTATCTTGATCTCTTGATCAGGCATCACAGTTCCTACTGTTTTTACTCTATCCTCTACAGAATCGTCCATCCTTGTCATCGTTACTCCAGGAGAAGCTTCAGTAAGACCGTATGTTATCAAAACATTGCAACCCATATCTTCTATGACAGAATTCATAGTTTCCACAGGACAGCTAGAACCGGCCATTATACCAGTTCTCAAACTGTTCGTATCATAGTCTTTTTCTTTGAGCACCTCTAATTCCCTAATGAACATCGTGGGTACTCCGTGGATCATCGTTGCTTTTTCTTTTTCAACGAGTTCTAAAGCATCATTGGGATCAAATTCAACTAAAGGTAACATCGTTCCCCCAAAGACTGCCATCAAAGTGATACTCATGACATTACCAAAACAATGTGTGAATGGAACGGGTATCACCAATTTATCATCTCCGCTGGTCTCTAATATCTTTCCCTGATCATGGGCGTTTTTAACTATCTGATAGTGAGAAAGCATCACACCTTTTGGCTTCCCGGTAGTACCTGAAGTGTAAAGGATAAATGTGACATCATCAGGATCAGTATTTTTCTTTCGCTCTATATATTCGTTATCCTCTCTCCAGTTTTTACCTTTTTCGTAAGCTTCTTCGAATGTAAATGACTCGAACTTTTCACTTTTTCCATCTATCATCACTAGAGTTTCTAATTTATCAAGTTCGGTATTTTTATCTTCCAGAATTTCTAAAAAATCATATTTTCCGTATTTCTCTGTTGTAATCACTGCTTTTGTGTCGGAATCATTGAACATATATTCTATTTCTCCCCCTTTATACCATGGATCAGTGGGGACAACTACAGCCCCAATCTTTGGTACGGCGAACCACGCAACGATCCACTCAGGAAGATTAGGGAGATATATGGCAACTTTATCATCTCTTCCGATTCCTCTATTCATCAAAAAGTTACCTAACCTCTCTGCTTTCTCGTTCAACTCTTCATATGTTATACGTTCATCTTCAAATATGACAGCTTCTTTATCTGGGTGTTCTTGGGCTTTATCTGCCAGCAATTGGCCGATTGTCGTTTTCATAGTTTTGCACCTCTCAGGAAACGGAATAAAAGGTGAAGATATAAGTGTTATGATTGTGACCTTGTCTTAAAATAGCTATCAAATAAAAGATAATAGTGCCAAAAGCGAAAGTTAGTTTTCGAAAAGAATATATTATAATGTTTTGTATTGGATCATTTGATGGATGGTCTAAACATAGTTAGGAGTTTCAGAGAAAATTTTTATTCCTTGGTATCTCAAATACCTGAGGGAAGACTTACCACTTATGGTGAGCTGGCAAAAGCTTTGGGAGATAAAATAGCTGCAAGAGCTGTTGGAACGATGTTAAATCAAAATCCAAGACCTGAAGAAGTTCCTTGTCATCGAGTTGTAACCTATGATGGGAAGATAGGAGGTTATGATAAAGGAGTTGAAAAGAAAAAAGAATTGTTGAAAGATGAGGGAATAGAGATCAAAGATGAAAAGATCAAGGACTTCCAAAACGTTCTTTTCAAAGATTTTGATTCTGCGCATCCTCTTAGAACTCTCAGAAAAATACAGAAGGACTTTAAGGATAAAGTAGTTTTAGAAAACCTTAATGATGACTTCAAATATGTGGCAGGAGTTGATGTTTCCTATTATAATTTAAAAGCTTATCCGGCTTTATCTTTGTGGAGTAGGAATACCGAGGAAAAAACATATTCGTCATTTCGGGAAGTTACTTTTCCATACATACCTACTTATCTCGCTTTTAGAGAGATACCTCCTATTTTAGATGTTTTAGACAAATGCAAGATCGAACCGGACGTCATCATGGTGGATGGAAACGGAATACTTCATCCAAATAAAACAGGTCTTGCCACTCACCTAGGTTTGGAAACAGATATACCTACCATCGGGGTCGCAAAAAGTAAATTATGTGGAACTTTGATGAATAAAGTGGATCGAAAAAATAGAGTTTCATCAATCCATATAGATGAAGAACTTGTAGGATATGCCGTATTGGAAGGGAGTAGGGCAACAAATCCTATATATGTCTCTTCTGGTTATGGTATTTCAATAGAAAAATCGCTTGAAATTGTTAGAGATCACTGCACTTATAAAGTACCGGATCCAATTAGAAGTGCACACATGGTAGCCAAAAAGTTGAGGGAAAAAGATGGATAAAGTACCGTTATTTTTTCATGAAAAATATAGTGAATACACCTTTGGAAAACTTCATCCTTTCAAACCAGAACGATTTCCTCGATTTGTTGAGGAAGTGAAAAACGATGATAGACTGAAAGAGATGATAGAAGTTGTGGATGCTCCTTCTGTTGATGATCAAATATTAAAAACTGTGCACACTCCAGAATATATTGATGGTGTGAAAGAAAAGGAAAGTATAGGAGGCGCTTTGTCCATGGATACTCCAGTGAAGAAAGGGACACCAGACGCGGCTAGAAGAATAGTCGGTGGTAGTTTAGAGGCTGCAAAATATTTCAATAAGCATGATTTTGCAATCAATCTAGGAGGATTACATCATGCTGGACCCGGTTATGGTGAAGGCTTCTGTATATTTAATGATGTAGCTGTTGCCGCTCAACATCTCGTTCAGGATGATAAGAAAGTAGTGATCTTTGATACAGATGCTCATCAGGGTAACGGAACGATGGACATATTTTGGAAAGATCCACAAGTCCTTTTTATTTCGATTCATCAGGATCCAACTACACTCTATCCAGGGAGAGGCCATGTAAGAGAGATAGGTGAAGATGAAGGTAAAGGTTATACCGTCAATATCCCTCTGCCTAGAAACGCAAACATTTCAGATTATAACTACGCTATAGAAGAAGTGGTCAAACCTATAATTGAGCAGTTTTCACCCGATGTTCTGATCAGAAATGGAGGGTCAGATCCCCATCATGCTGATTCTTTGACTGATCTAGCTTTGGATATGGGGGGATTAAAATATTTAGGCGAAATAAGCAGAAAAATGGCTGAAAAAGTAGACGCAGCTTATCTTGACCTGATGCTTTCGGGTTATGGTAGTAAAGTTGTGGAAGGCTGGAAAGCCATAACTATTGGATGTTTGGGGGTCGATATGCCTCTCCCTTCGGATGAAAAAACTGGGGATATCGACAATGATCCCAAAAATAAAGTCGTTGAAGATGTAAATAGATTGAAAGAGATATTAAGTGAGGATTGGGATTTTTAGGTACTAAAGTTTAGTTGTAACTCTGCATCCTTTAGAGGTTACAACTACAGTGTGTTCTCTTTGGGAAATGTAACCGCCTTTTTTCTCTTTTAAGATTGGGTAATCCATGACAACTCCGAATCTTTTTAACCTGTGTAGAAGATCCTCAAAATCTTCACTAAATTCACTGCACCATCTACCCGCAAAAGGTAGCTCATGAAATTTTTCCTTAATCCATTCATAGAATTCTTGATCATTTCCTTCAAGATTCCTATCGCTTCTTAAACGATATATGTTCCCCGGTTCACCTTCTTCCACTCTACCGTGACCATCTGTAGCAAAGGGTTCGATCGCCAGAACCATACCTTTTTTTATCTTTTTCCAACCTTTAGGAACATTAGGGATAGAAGTACCAGTATGAAGAACGTACCTTTTCACTTCGTGGCCAGTGAGATTTGATATGGGGTTAAATCCTCTATCCTGGATAACGGTTTCGATCTGTTTTCCTATATCTCTCGTTCTTATACCTGGTCTGATAGATTTGATGGCTATATCTAATGCCTCTTCAGAAGCTTTTATCAGAGATGCATAATTATTAGTACCTACCTCGATGGTCGCTGCATTGTCTGCTATATAACCGTCTACATGACATCCTACATCAATCTTTACAAGATCTCCTTTCTCGATCTTTTTGTCATCATTTGCCCTAGGCGTATAGTGCGCTCCTATGGAATTCACGCTTACATTGGTGGGAAATGCTGGTCCTGCATCATATTTATATATCGTATTTTCCACCGCTTCTGCTATCTCCAAATAAGATGCGCCTTCTTCACATATTCGCTTCCCTTTTTCCAACGCTTTTCTGGCTATTTTTCCGGCTCGAATATATTTTTTTACGGTTTCAGTGTCCAATTTTATCACCAATCTCTTCTTTGCTGATCACACCCTCTCTCAATATCTCGATACTTTCATGCACTTTTACAACGGTACTTCCTTGACCATATCTACATGGACCACAATTTACGTAGAGTTTGATCTCGTTTCCTAACTGTATTTTTGATGTTTCCACTTCTATCGGTGGAGGTCGACCATGTTCATTTGCGCTCGTAGATGTTATCGGTCCAAATTCATCTGTTATGGTATTTACAAGAGGATGGTTTGGAACTCTTATGCCCTCTGTTTCATCATCAACTTCAACAACTATTGTTAGAGGTCCTGGTAAAAAATTTTCACCGAGCTCCCAGGCAAGATCAGGGATCTCTACAAATTCAGACGCATGATCAAGACTTGAATATGCCGTGGATATCTTTTTTTCTAAAGGTGCTCCCTTAATCCGATTTATTTTTTCCTTCATACCATCTCTGAAAGGATCTCCACCGATTCCGTAAAGTGTTTCTGTAGGATAGACTATACATTCGCCATTTTTAAGAACTTCATCAATAGTAGATAAGAGATATGGTGAACAATCTCCATCACAACCTTCTTCTTCACATTTGAATTCCATAACATTCACCTACATCATGCTCAAAAACTTAAGGGATCTTTTTATATGTTCAGAAGCTTTATTTTCTATTGCTGACATATGGCCAGGGTACATAGATTTTACAGCTAGTTTACTCAGCCTTTCTATTGAATTTACGAGTTGTTTTTTGTTACCCGTAGGCAGATCCGTTCTGCCTGCACTTCCATTAGCAAATACAGTGTCTCCTGAAAATAACACCTTTTCCTCTTTGTGATAAAGAGATATACTGTCCTCAGTATGACCTGGTGTAGATAATATCTCAAATCCAGAATATGTATCCTTTTCCAGGTTTTTAACATCTAAAGGGGTGAAGTCCATACCAAAATTTCCAGCTAGGATAGTTCTATCGTCGGCTTTTCTCAATGCCTCAGCTTCTTTTTTAGGGGCATACAAAGTAGCATTCAATTCCTTAGATAACTTTTTAGCGTCACCTACATGGTCGATGTGCCTATGTGTTAATATTATCCTATCTATATTCTTATCCTGTACTTTTTCTAAAACAGCTTCACTCATATTCAAACCTGCATCTACAATAAAATTTTTTTGAGACTCTATCAAGAAAACATTAGAAGAGTATCCGCTGCCGATAATGCTTTTTATCTTCACTCTATTACTCACCCGTATACTTCGGTAAACTTTTCAAATGATCTATCATATGTCTCTTCAACGTCGTCGGGAAAAGCGCAAGCGGGAAGTTGGTTTTTATCAAGATGATATTGGATACATTCACAACAGATACCCTTTCTAGGACACCCAGGATATGAACAGTTACAATTTTCCAGATTTTCTTCTTTATTACATTCCATTATTATTCCTCTGTTGATTTTCGATACGTTGATTCATTATTTATGGTTTTTTCTTAAAAAGAAAAAAAAGAAGAATGCAGAAGGGTGATGGGAGTAATAATATGTTATATATGAAGAAACCGATGTAATATGTGGCAAAAAATTTATATTGTTATGCTGAATCAACTTACAAAACAGTAAATTTTACTGAGGTGGAAAATTGAGGTTAGCAAAACTTGGTTCGGTATTTTTTATGGTGTTTTTATTGGTAAATGGATCTGTTATGTTAGTTAGTCAGGAAAGAGAAAGTGATATTGTCTCTTTGGAAAAAGATTCATTAGATGATCCGATACCTATCGAAGACTGGTATGATCTTGATGATATAAGAAATGACTTAGATGGGGATTACATATTGAAAGAAAATCTAACTGAAACTACTGATGGATATAGAGATAAAGTGACAAATAACGGATGGGATCCTATTTATTATGAAAGAGACGATGAAGGATTTAAGGGATCATTAGATGGAAACGGCTATGTAATTTCTGATCTGATTGTAGATGAGTCAGGTGAAAACGTAGGGCTTTTTGGTAAGATAGAAGGAGAAGCCTTGATCGAAAACATAAGGATTTACAATTTCACTGTAGGCGGAGATGAACGTGTAGGAGGATTAACAGGTGTCAATGAAGGAATGATCGTTAATACTTCCGTACAAGGTCAGATGTTAGGGGATGAACTGCTTGGTGGTCTCGTCGGTGACAATCAAAATGAGATAATTCGTTCTTGTGCAGATATTGATATAGAAGGTGATGGCAACTACATTGGAGGACTAGTAGGGGGTAATGATGGCGATATATATGATTCATATTCCCATGGCCTGGTATCTGGGGTAGATTACATAGGAGGCCTTGTAGGAGGAAATTCAAACTTAGCACATATTGAAAATACATTTTCAACAGTTGAAGTCCATTCCGAGGGCAAAGGGTATGAAGGAGGTCTTATAGGAAGAGATCAAGGAGGAACAGTGGCTGATTCTTTTTGGGACGTAGAAACTTCTGGAATCGAAGAAGACGATATAGGAACGGGTAAAACCACAGCCGAGATGAAAGATGTTGCCACCTATACAGATATTGAAGAGGAAGGATTGGAAGATGCGTGGGACTTCGTTGGCAATCCGAACGATGACGAAGGTGATGAAGAAATATGGGATATAGACGAGGATGAAGAGATCAATGAAGGATATCCCTTTTTAGAATGGGAAGAAGAGGATGATATACCTGAAAAATACGAATTAACTGTTTATATTGAAGGAGAGGGTAGCACCGATCCGGCAGAGGGTACTCACGAATATGAAGAAGGAGAAAAAGTAACAGTTGAAGCAGTACCAGATGAAGGCTGGGAATTCGTTGAATGGGAAGGGGATTATGAAGGAACAGATGAAGAGATCACAATAACTATGGACGATGATAAGGAGGTAACAGCCGTATTCGAAGAGATACCGACCTATGAACTTGATGTAGAGATAGAAGGCGAAGGCAAAGTTGAGATAGATCCAGAAGAGGCCGAGTACGTTGAAGGAACAGATGTAACATTGACAGCAGATGCAGATGAACATTGGTATTTTGCTGAGTGGACAGGAGATTACGAAGGAGAAGACGAAGAGATAACCATCACGATGGACGATGATAAGGAGATAACAGCGGTATTCGAAGAGATACCGATTTATGAACTTACAGTAGAGATAGAAGGAGAAGGAGAAGTTGAGATAGAACCTGAGCAAGATGAATACGAAGAGGGCACTGAAGTAGAACTAGAGGCTATTCCGGACGAGGGCTGGGAATTTGTTGAATGGACAGGAGATTATGAAGAAACAGATGAAGAGATAACAATAACGATGGATGAAGATAAGGAGATCACTGCCCACTTTGAAGAGGAAGTAGAGTATTACGATTTAACGATAGATATAGAAGGAGAAGGTACAACAGATCCAGCAGAAGGAACACACGCCTACGAAGAAGTTACAGAAGTGACAGTAGAAGCAACGCCAGATGAAGGCTGGGAATTCGTTGAATGGACAGGAGATTACGAGGAAGAAGATGCTGAGATAACAATAACTATGGATGAGGATAAGGAAATAACTGCCCATTTCAGTGAGGAACCCTACGAGTTCAATATTACCGTTAGAGAGAGCGATTTATTAGTAATATCTGATGCACTTGTCGAATTGAGGTGCAATGAGACTGATGAGGTCAAATATGATAATATCACTGATGAGGATGGGATAGCTCATTTCCCTGAAGTCAGTGAGGGAGTGTACGAGTATACGATTACTCATGAAGAATACGAAGAAAAAACTGGTGTAGCTGAAGTCTACAAAGATAAAGAGATAGACGTTGAACTAGAACCATTAGATGTATATCGACTTGAATTGAATGTTAAAGGCTCAGGAATGGTACATATTGAAACGGAAGATGAATCATGGGAATTAGATCACGACTCGATAAAAATCGATTTTACGGTTGATACAGAAGTCAGCCTATATGCAGAAGCCGATGAAGGATGGGTTTTTTCTGAATGGACAGGACAGGTGCCAGAGAACAAGGCTGAAGAAATGTCGTTCAATGTAACTATGGATGAGAAAAGAGAGATGGTAGTTCATTTTGAAGAGGTTGTTGAGGAGTATGATCTAACTTTTGTAGTAGAGGATGAATGGGAAGAACCAGTTGAGGGGGCTACAGTGATGTTGAATGGGAAAACTGTTCAAACTGATGGAGACGGCAATGCGGTCTTTGAGGATTTAGAACCAGGTATTTATGATTATGAAGTTGATCACGAGCATTTTGAGACAGTAGAAGATGAAGTAGAGATTGTTGATGAAGATGTTGTAGAAGAGGTCACCCTCACAGAAAAAATCGTAGAAGAATACGATATAACTTTTGAAATAGAGGACGAAGATGGTGAACTAATAGAAGGTGCTGAGGTAACAGTGGATGGAGAGAGGTTAGAAACAGGCGATGAGGGAGAAGTTGTCTTCGAAGATATGGAACCTGACAGTTATGATTATACTGTGGAAAAAGAAGGCCATGAAACAGTAGACAATTATGTTACAATAGAAGATGAAGGAGTGACTGAAAGAGTAATATTAGAAGAGGAGTCTGTAGAGAAATACGATATAACTTTTGAAATAGAGGATGAAGATGGTGAACTAATAGAAGGTGCTGAGGTAACAGTTGACGGAGAGACGTTAGAAACAGGCGATGAGGGAGAAGCTGTATTCGAAGATATGGAACCTGACAGTTATGATTATACTGTGGAAAAAGAAGGCTATGAAACAGTAGACAATTATGTTACCATAGAAGATGAAAGAGTGACTGAAAGTGTAATATTAAAGGAAGATGACGTAGTAGAAAAATACGATCTAACTTTTGAAGTACAAGATGAGGACGGGGAAAATATTGAAAACGCAGAAATAACAGTCGATGGTGAAACGTTGGGAACAGACGAGGAAGGAGAAGCTGTATTCGAAGATATAAACTCTGGTACTTACGATTATACTGTAGAAAAAGATGGCTATGAAATAGTAGAAGACGAATTAACAGTTGATGATGAGAATGTGGTTGAGAGCGTGACATTAATGGAAAAAGAAGACGATGATGACGATACACCAGGGTTTACATTGCTATTGCTTGTTCTCGGCTTGTTAGTGGCAGTTAAGTTGTATGGAGGACAGAAGCAAAGTTGTTAGACAGACCGTTCTAATCTCCAATAAAAGACTAAAATATTGAGGTCCATCAAATCCACCCTGATTGAATCAGATTTTTCTAGGTAAATAAGAGCTGATAGAATTATCTTTAGTATGCATTAGCTGAGATTGAAGTAAATTAAAACCCAAATTGGATTTAGTAAAAAAACAAAAGTATTAAATAGGAAAAGCGGAGGTATTTAATTTATACAGAAGTATTTCTACTGAGCGACTTGAATTATATCTCAAAGGTATAATAAGATGAAAATGAAATTGTTTGTAGTCGCTGTCACCCTCTCGCTACTGCTTAGTGGAATGGCTGCGGGAGTGGGACGCGAGAAAATGGAAAAAAGAGTTGATCATTTAGAAACTGACATCGTATTAGTTCCACTAGAGGGTGATGATGACATTAGCAGTATAGAATCAGCTGGTGGAGAGATCTTACATAGATATCCTAATAGAGCTCTTGTTGAGATACCTGAAAGAAAAGAGAAAGAGTTACGCTCCAGAGGTATAGATATAAGGAGTACTCTTTCTAGAACAACTGAGGTGTCTGTAGCCGGAACTCAATTTGATATAACTGAAAGTGAACCTGATTTACCTGAAGAGACGAGCATAGAGAGATATGAGGATGATGAAAAGGGGCAGTACATAGTAAATATGATCGGACCTATCGCTTCAGAATGGAGATCAAAGATAGAGGATATGGACGTAGATGTGATAAATTATTTGCCCAATCATGCTTACCGGGTGATGATGACACCAGAACAAGCTGGTGAAGTTTCAGATCTAGATTTCGTAGATTGGGTTGGGTTTTATCATCCAGAATACAGACTTCAGTCCGATATCGAACCGGGAACAATTGATATAGAATTGTTACCGGGAGCTGAGGAGGAGACTATAAAAGAGATAGAAAGAGTCGTAACTGTTACTTCGGCCAAAGAGCTCCACGATGCTGGATTTACTGTTGAAGCTGAAGCAGAAGATCAGGAAGAATTACACGAATTATCAAATATCAATGAGGTTAGATATATATCCGAGCGTGCAGAAGTAGAACTTCATGACGAGATGGCGACACAGATAATAGGAGGGGGCACATGGTTCTATCCTGAAGGTTGGGAAAGTGATGACGGTCCATATAGAAATGAGGACTTGCCCGGTGATTTTGCAGGAGATGCAGGATCATATATGAACCAACTAGGTTATACTGGTGAAGATGTGGTGGTAGCTGTGGCTGATACGGGTCTAGGTGATGAAACAACTCCAGATGCTGGCCACGATGATTTTACAGGGAGAGTCATCGGTGGAAGAGGATTTGGGACCACAGGATGGGAGGACACTCATGGACACGGTACTCATGTTACAGGATCCGCTGCAGGAGACACTTTCGGCGGAACTGGAGAGGAATATCCCGGGTTAGACAATTACTACGCCGCTCAAGGTTCCGCTCCTGATTCAGAATTGTACGCACAGAAGATATTTGACGGTGGAAGTGTTCCGGATCCAGTCACGGAACTTTTCGAAGATGCGAGAGAAAGCGCCGATGCTTATGTTCACAGTAATTCATGGGGATCTACTGGAGGACACGGTGAATACACAGGACATTCACCGGATTTCGACGCGAGCGTCAGGGACGCCAATCAAGGCACTGAAGAGAATGAGGAGATGATAATAACTACAGCAGCAGGAAATGATGGCGAAGATGGTACTCCACCGCCGGCTACAGCTAAGAATGTCATAGTCATTGGAGCTACTGAAAACTACAACTCTGAGACCGATGATCCTGAAAATATGGCTAGCTTTAGTTCACGTGGATTTACTGATGATAACAGAGTTAAGCCAGATATAGTTGCGCCTGGAAGCAGTATATATTCTACAGATTATGATGGGGATTATCGGTATATGAGCGGTACATCCATGTCTAATCCTGCTGTAGCAGGTGCTGCCGCTGTAGTGGTCGAATGGTATGAAGATAAGTTTGGAGAAAAACCAAGTCCGGCTATGGTTAGAAGTTTATTGATTAATACTGCGAATCCGATGGATGGTGACACTAGGGGCCCCATCCCTAATGAGGATGAAGGTTGGGGCATGGTTGATATCTCTAAATTGGAAAGACCATTGGATGAACCAAATTCATTCATGTTTGAGGACCAAAATAATAAGTTAGAGACTGGTGAAGTCGATGAACATGGTGTAGAAGTAGAAGATCAGAACGAGCCTTTAAAGATAACGCTCACATGGACAGATAAAGAGGCTGGTAATGTTGGGAGTGATACAGCGCTGATTAACGATCTTAATCTCGAAGTTGAATCACCTAGCGGCGATGTTTTCCATGGAAACGCCTTCGCAGAGGATGGAAACGGGGAGAGTACATGGGATTACACTTATCCAAATACAAATGCAATGTCCGTGTTTGATGATGAGGGTGACGGATGGGACGATACTAACAATGTACAGAACGTCTATATCCATCCCGATGATCTTGAATCTGGGGTCTACACCATAAATGTTGAGGGCTTTGAGGTGCCCGAAGATGGAACCAATGACGGAGAGCAAAATCAAGATTACGCTTTGACGATGTACAATGCTGTTCCAGAAGGCCAAGGACCTAGCATAGATCTAACCAGACCCGATGGTGGAGAAGTGTGGGAAGCAGGTACAGAGGAAGAGATAGAGTGGAACACTCAAGTGGGCGATGATCCCATAGATCATATCGATCTTTATTACAGTGTGGATGGTAAAGATACTTGGGAGAACATAGCATCAGAGGTTGCAGACACAGGGAATTACACTTGGCAAATTCCCGAGAAGGCTAGTGAAGAAAGCCATGTAAGAGTGGTAGCTGTCGATGAGGCCGGTAGAACAGGTGAAAATACCAGTGAAGCTTTCACAATACAAGTGATTGAGCAGTATGACCTTGATATCAGTATACAAGGAGAAGGTAATACTGAACCGGAAGAAGGCACTCACACTTTTGAAGAGGATACTGTAGTTACTGTAGAAGCAACACCAGCTGATAATTGGGACTTCACTGAATGGACAGGTGATCATGAAGATACAGAAAAAGAGATCGAAATAATAATGGATGAAAACAAGTCTGTAACAGCTCATTTTGAGATAAAGACGTACAGTTTAGATGTGGAGGTAGAAGGAGATGGTTCAGTAGATGAAGAGCCTAATAAGACAGAGTATGAGCATGGAGAAACTGTAAACTTAACAGCGATACCTGGAGAAGGATACGATTTTGTCAATTGGACAGGAGATTATGAAGGAACGGACAAAGAGATCGAAATAGTAATGGATGAGAATAAGTCTTTAACAGCTAAATTTTCAGATGAAGTCTTTTTTGAAGTAGAGGTCTTTGAGCACGACAATGAAGTTGTTGAGGGTGAAAACCTAACTTTTGAATACGAAGTGACTAATGTGGGAGACCTGAATGGAACACAGACTGTTGAATTCTTAATTGATAGCGAAATAAATGAATCTATTAGTATATCTCTTGAATCTGGTGAAATATATACAAGTGAAATCAACTGGACAGCGGGGTATCCATATGGAGAAAGGAAATTATCTATGGAAAGTGAAGATGATGTTGATCAAGTGACTACTTTTGTTTTCTCTGAAGAGCCTTTCTATGATGTGGAAATAGATGAACCAATCGAAGATCAGATTTTTGAGAAGGGAGAGAATGTTACCGTTGAATATGAAATATTCAATTATGGAACGTCAGAAGGGGAAAAAGAATTAGAGTTCTATGTCGATAATACTCTAGAGCAAACCAAGGACGTAAATATATCTAGTAACGAAAGTCATACAGGATCGTTTGAATGGATCCCTGAAGAAATTGGTGAATTTGTTCTTAACGTGTCTAGTGAAGATGATAGCGACGAAGTGAGAGTAGATGTCACTGATTATCATGAACTCGATGTTGAAATTAAAGGCCAGGGTAGTGTGACTATAGAGCCGGATAAGGAGGAGTACGAAGAAGTTACAGAAGTGACAGTAGAAGCAACGCCAGATGAAGGCTGGGAATTCGTTGAATGGACAGGAGATTACGAGGAAGAAGAGAAAGAGATAACAATAATTATGGACGAAGACAAAGAAATAACAGCATGGTTCGAAGAGGAAGAGCCGCCTGAGGAATATGAATTGACAATAAATGCGGAAGATGGCGGTACGACAGATCCTGATCCGGGAACATACACTTATGATGAGGGAGAAGAAATTGATGTTAAAGCCATTCCGGACGAGGGCTGGGAATTCGTTGAATGGGAAGGAGATTATGAAGAAACAGATAAAGAAATCACAATATCGATGAACGAAGATAAGGAGATAACAGCCGTATTCGAAGAACCGTCCGAAGAATATCGTTTAACATTTGTTGTAGAGGATGAGTTGAAAGAAACCATTGAAGGTGTTAGCGTGACATTAGAGGGGGAAACTGTACAAACCGATGTAAATGGAGAAGCGGTGTTTGAGGATATAGAACCCAAAACGTATAACTATACGGTTAAGGAAGAAGGCTATGAAACGGTAAAAGATCAAGTGACGATAGTGAATGAAGATGTGGTAGAAGAGATCACGCTTGAAGAGAGTGCAAAATATCACGATCTTACGATCTTGGTCACAGATGAAGAATATGAACGGATTGAAGGAGCAGAAGTCGAACTGAATTCCACTGAAACTGAAGAGATAGATTACGTTGAGACCACCAACGAGAACGGGCTGGCAAAGTTTGAAGATATACCGCAATCTACTTATGAATATGTAGTAACACATGCTGATTATCTAGTAGAAGAAGGAATGATTGAGCTAAAGGAAGAATTCGAAAAAGATATAGTACTTGAAGATGCATTGATACTCGAGCTGGAAATACAAGGTTCAGGAGCTGTAAACTGTATGTTTAGTCCTGAACCTGTGTACGAGAACGAGACCGAGCCGGGCGAAAGGTGGGAGTTCAAGTTGGAGAACGGAACAGTTGTGGAACTCTTACCAGAACCGGATGAGGGTTGGATGTTCTCTGAGTGGAAAGATCTTGGTGGGGAGTACGATGAGGAGACTGGAGCGACAGAATTCATCATGACGGAGGATAAAGATACGACACTAGTTTTCGTCGAGGAGGACGAGTACCACACGCTCCAGATAGGTGCTATATGGGGCCAAGGAACGGTCGAAGTTGACGATGAAGTGATAGAAGCTCCGTTCGAGAGAGAATACAAAGACGGTTCTGAAGTAGAGCTTAGTGCAACGCCAGAGGAATATTACGAGTTCTTTGAATGGCTTGAAAGGATAGATACAGGTGAATACGAAACTTTTGAAGAGGATAGTGAGATCACTGTAGTGGTGGAAAAGGACATAACTCTTATTCCCCATTTTGCGCATGCTGTAGAACTCGGCGTGATAGGTGAAGGCGAAATCATAGTCGAAGGTAGAAGGACCGAGGATGAAGAATGGGTCGAGCATCCGGACTCACCAGTAAAAGAGACATCTGTGATACCCGGTGGTGAATCTGGTGATGAAATCAGATTAACTGCTGAACCATCAGAAGCTTACAAATTCGTTGAATGGGATGGTTATCACGAAGATGAAAAAGAGATAACGTTCACACTTGAAGAAAATGTAGAGTTTACTGCTGTTTTTGAAGAAGAAGTAGTTGTAGAGCATCATGATATCTTGATCAAAGTAGAAGACGATGAGCCGCTTGAAGGAGCGGTAGTTGAAGTAGAAAGGGTAGGTAATCAAACAACGAACGAGACAGGTGAGACAACATTTGAAAGTCTCGCACCTGATACGTACGACTACACGGTAACTATGGAAGGTTATGAGTTATACGAGGGCAACGTTACGATAGTAGACGAAGATGTGACAGAACTGGTGATATTAGAAGAGGACGTAATGGAGGAATACGACCTGATTTTTGAGGTTGAGGACGAAGATGGTGATGCGATCGAGGAGGCGAGGATAGAAATAAATGATATGGATGAGACAACCGACGAAGACGGAATGTACACCTTTACAGATCTTGAACCAGGAGTCTACGAGTGGGAAGTAAGCCACGATGATTACGAGTCCGAAGAGGGCGAAATAGAGCTGACTGAAGATACCACGATAACGGTAGAACTAGAAGAATACTATGAACTTACAGTAGAGATAGAAGGAGAAGGCGAAGTTGAGGTAGATCCTGAGCAAGATGAATACCAAGAGGGTACTGAAGTAGAACTAGAGGCAATTCCGGAAGAGGGATGGGAATTCGTTGAATGGGAAGGAGATTACGAAGGAACAGACGAAGAGATAACAATAACGATGAACCAAAACATGGAGATAAAAGCCGTATTCGAAGAGAGCACTTATTCACTCACATTTGAAGTTGTAGATGATGATGACGAAGATCCGATAGAAGATGCAGAGATAGTCCTAGAAAAAGATGACGAAGAGTGGGAAGGAGAAACTGACGAAGACGGAATGTACACCTTTATGGATCTCGAACCAGGGACCTACGAGTGGGAAGTAGGCTACGATGATTACGAAACCGAAAACGGTGAGGTTGAAATACAGGATGAAGACAAAACTGCAACAGTCAACTTGGAGCAGGATGAAGATGTCCCGGGATTCACTTCATTAATTTTACTGATCTCTGTAATAATTGCTGTGATGATATACGGTAAGAAAAAAAATGGAAATGAACTGTAATGAATTATGTAGGCTAAGCACCCCTAATCATTCTATATTTTTGTTGAAAATGGTAGTAGAAAGCTGAGGTATAGCAATCTTCGTGGCATATAACTAGAGCACTGTGAAAAATCATCTTCTACAGATGAAAGGAGCGATGATGAATATTTTTACAGGACCGTGAGTTCTGAGTATGAGGAGTACAAAACATTTTTTGGATCTACTGGTGATGTGACAACTAATGACTCAGATCATATCTTCTATTCTGATTTTTTTGTCTATAAATTAGATATATATTATATATCATAGTAAAGGTAATCAAATGAAAGATGGTCCAAACCACAAGCGAAAATGTTAAAAGCTAAGTAAGAGTGAACATTTTGATGACGAATTTCTGCGAAAACTGTGGTACACTTATGAAAATATCGAAAGGGAAAAAAACCTGTCCAAATTGTGGTGGCTCATACGTAGAGTCTATAGTTACCAAACAGGGTGATGGCAAACATTCAGTAGATAATGATTTATTTCCATTTCATAAGGCTAGAGAAGGTCAAAAAGAGTTTATGGATGATGCAAAAAAAACTTTCCGAAACCAGGAAGTCCTTATTGCCCATGCTCCTACTGGGATCGGGAAGACTGCGGCAGTTCTTACCTCAGCAGCTAATGAAAAAAAAGAGGGAGAAAAGATATTTTTTCTTACTAGTAAGCAATCTCAGCATCAGATCGCCATAGAGACTGTAAAAAATATGCCTTCCCAGATCAATGCTATAGACGTTATCTCTAAGAAGGACATGTGCCTAAGAGAGGCTTCAAAATTACCTTATCCTGTTTTCGAAGAGTATTGTAGTGAGAAAGGAAAGACTCAGTGTAACCTTTTTAACAATAGGATGTCTGAAATTGTAGATGGTTTAAAAAACGAAACTAAACATGTTTCTGAAGTGATACATATCTGTGAAAGAAATGATGTTTGTCCTCATAAAAGTGCCTTATCGGCGGGAAGAGTCAATGATGTTGTGGTATGTGATTATAATTATATCTTTTCGGATATACAAGAAAGGATTTTTGAGATATTAGAGATAGAGCTAGAAGATGTTTTGTTGATCGTTGATGAAGCACATAATCTTCCCAACAGAATAAGAAGCAATCTCCGAGAAAGTTTAAGTGTAGATATATTACATGATGCATTCAAAATACTTCAAGGCTATTCGTCTTCACTAAGCAGTTTCATGTCCCGATTGTCAAATGAACTGAGTGAAATCGGAAAAGATGAGAGAAGGATCGAGAAGGAATTTTTAGATAAAAAAGTGGAAAGAGCGATGAAAGGCGGCCTTTCGCAATTTGCCTCAATAGATGATTTACTAGCAGATCTAAAAATCGTTGCTAATGATATCATAGAAGAGGATGCTTCTGCTACTGCTCCTATGAGAGTCTACTCATTTTTCAATAAATGGGAAGAGAAGGGTGAGGAGATATTTAGGTCAATAGACACTAATCCCCCGAGAATAAATGTGAAGCTTCTAGATCCCTCACGATTTAGTAAGAATATATTTGAAAATGTTAGAGCATCCGTATTGATGAGTGGAACATTACACCCTGGCGAGATGTACGCAGATATCTTGGGTGTACCCAACGCTAAAACTAGAAGATATCAGTCTCCCTTTCCAGATGAAAATAAAAAGATAGTAAATTTAGAGAATCTTACAACAGCCTATAAAGAAAGAGATCTTAAGATGTACCAAGCATATGCTAATTCTATAGCAGACGTAGCTAACAACATACCTGGAAATATGGCGGTCTTTTTCCCTTCTTATGACTTATTAAATCGTATATTTGACAGATTAACGATGGTTCACCTTGAGAAGGATTTACTGGTTGAGGAAAGGGATCATAATAAACAACAGAAAAAACAATTGGTTGAAAATTTGAAACGAAAGAATGAAAAAATACTTTTAGGTGTTCAAGGAGGGAGTCTTTCAGAGGGTATAGATTACAGGAATAATATTTTATCAGCAGTTTTCATAGTAGGGATCCCTTTCCCACCTCCTTCACTAGAAGTCAGCGCTCTTGAGGAGTACTATAGAAACAAGTTTGGAAAGAAAAAGGCATACCTTTACTCTAGGATTTATCCGGCCATGAACAGAGTGTTACAAGCGGCAGGAAGACCTATTAGGAGCAAGAAAGATAGAGCAATCATCATACTAGGTGATAAAAGGTTCAATTATAAAAGATACAAAAAGCATCTTCCTGATGACCTTGACTTTTCCGTTACAAGTGATCTAGCTAGGAATTGCATAAGATTTTTTGGAGATTGATAGTTCAGTCCTTTTCTTCTTTTAGATATTCCATTTCATCCCAGATTATTTCATGTTTGAAGCCATTTTCTTCTAAAAAATTCGATATCTCAGCAGTAATCGTCTCAATCTCCGATTCTTCCTCAGCAATCCTTGGATATAAGAAAAATTCTACCTGGTCTCTTTCTCTAGGAAATATCATTCTGTACCGTGCCTCTCTATTGTGTCCCATCGGTTTTCTGTTCTGTTTGAGATCCTTCATATTCTGATCTATGAGCATTTGGACGAGCTCTTCACCACCTTCATCAGGATATTGATCGGCGAGGTCCATAAACAATCTGTAAAGCCCTGGAAAAATAGGTGCTAGATCTTTGTACTCAGTATTTTCATCAAATCTGATCAGACTGTTATGTTTGATTATCTCGAATTCTTTCTTATCTTTTTTAACCATTGTTATGCACCATATTCTGAAACCTTATTTAAGGGTTCGTCTTCGGAATCAGGGATGGGTTCAACCCATATGGTTAAATTTTTCCCTTCGATCGACCAATCCTTTTCCAATCCTTTTTCCCCAGCATGGTTTTTTATTTTTCTAGACAAGGTCTCGTTTTTGACGTACTCGCTTAATTCTTTCACAGCGTTCTCGAGTTCTTCATCACCTTGGTATGCCGTCAGGATTTTTTGTGTATAACCAAGCTTTAATTCCTTTCTCATTGTTTGTATCCTTCTTACAACATCTCTGACTAATCCCTCAGTCTTCAAGTTTTCGTCTATCGTGGTGTCTATGTAAACTTTCATGTCTTTTTTCTCACTGAATTCATATCCTTCTGAAACTACTTTTGATATTTCAATATCATCTTCGCCTATTTCAAAACCATCGACAGTAGCTTTTTTCTCCTTTTCAAGTGTTCTAACAATGTCTTCAGCTTGGGCTTTTTCTATTGCCTTTGCCACATCTTCTGCTTCAGCTTTAAATTTAGGCCCTAGGTTAGAGTAATTAGGTTCTATTTTGAATTCCATAAACTCCTCTTCGTTTTTTGAAACCCTTAGTTTTTTTACATTCAATTCATCTTTTAAGATATCACTGAATTGATCTACTGCTTTTCGTACAGTTGGGTCTTGAGCTATAACGACGGCTTCACTCAAAGGCTGCCTCAGCTTAATATCCTTCTTCTGTCTGGCGTTTCTACCTAGCTCAGCTATATCTATCGCTCTTGCCATGTTTTCCTCTAGTGATTCATTTATTTTTTTACTTTGAGGAACGGGATACTCTGTTAGATGTACAGATTCTGGCTTTTCTTCAACTGGAAGTATTATTTTTCCATATATTCTTTCAGTAAGGAATGGAGTAAATGGAGCCATCAATCTAGTCAATCTTTCAATCACGTTGTAGAGCGTGTTATATGCACTTTCCTTTTCTTCATCACTGCCCTCCCAAAACCTTCTTCGGCTTCTTCTCAAATACCAGTTAGAAAGTTCATCTATGAAGCTTTCTATGGCTCTAACTGATTTGTGAGCCTCAAGTTCGTCTAGACCGTTTCTTACTTCCTTAGTTAGAGAATTGACCCTACTCAGTAGCCACTCATCTATTTTGTCATTGATCTCATAATCATCTTTTGGTGAAAAATCATCTATGTTCGCGTTGTTGGTAAAGAAAGAGACAACGTTCATCAATGTATTTATGGTTTTTTTGATTTTTTCTTCTGCCATATCTTTACTAAATCTAGACGACTTCCACACTGGAGAATCTAGGAAAGTTAGTCTAGTAGGATCGGATCCTATCTCGTCGAATATATCACCAGGGTCTACTACGTTTCCTTTACTTTTACTCATCTTCTCCCCGTCTTCATCTAGAACTAGACCCAAAGTCAAACAACTTTCGTATGCTGGTTTATCATATAGAAGAGAACTTATTGATAGAAGACTGTAAAACCATCCTCTTGTCTGGTCGAGAGCTTCTGTTATGAAATCTATGGGAAAAGCTTCAAAAAACTCATCTTCATTTTCAAAAGGATAATGGAACTGTGCAAAAGGTGCGCTTCCACTGTCGTACCAGCAGTCAATCACGTACTCCACACGTTCCATCTTTTCTTCGCACTCTGGACAGTCCAATAGTATCCTGTCAACGTAAGGTCTATGTAGCTCAAACTCATCCTGAAGAGGTTCTGTAGCCATCTCTTCTAATTCTTCTTTACTTCCCACACAGTGTTGATGGCCGTTTTTACAGGTCCATATCGGGAGGGGAGTTCCCCAGAATCTATTGCGGCTCAAAGACCAATCCTTAAGTTCATCTAGGAAGTTACCGAATCTACCGTGTTTGAGGTGCTCTGGTTTCCAGAATACTTCTTCGTTATTCTCTATTAACTTTTCTTTCTCCCAAGACGTTCTTATGAACCAACTTTCGAGCGCATAATTCAAAAGAGGAGAATCACATCTCCAGCAGAACATATATCGGTGTTTTGTTGTGCCTCTACTCAACAGGTCACCTCTTTCTTCTAGATCATCCATTATTTGTTCGTCAGCGTCCTTTACGAATTCACCAGCATAATCTTCTACGATCTCGGTAAACTCTCCGGCCTCATCGACAGGATTAACCAGGTCTACACCTTCTCTCTCACAAAGGTCATAGTCGTCCTCACCGAAAGCTGGAGCGACGTGGACTATTCCGGTTCCTTCTTCTAAGGTAACAAAATCTGCATGAGTGACATAGTGACTTTCACTTTCGGAATCTACATAATTGAACATAGGTTCATACTTCTTTCCTACTAGGTCTTCTCCTTTCATCCTTTTCAATATATCTACATCGTCAAATATCTCATAGACCAGTTCCTCTGCAAGATAATACTTCTCACCTTCATATTCGATCAGGGCATAATCCATATCTTTGTTAACGGCCAATAGGAGATTAGATATCAAGGTCCAAGGTGTTGTTGTCCACGCTAAAAAATAAGCATCTTCCTCATTGACACTGAACCTTATATGTATAGAAGGATCTTCAGTTTCTCTATATCCTTGTGCTACTTCATGGCTGGAAAGAGGAGTACCACACCTTGGACAATAAGGAGTTACCATGTATCCTTTTTCTAAAAGGTCGTTTTTCCAATGCTGTTTTAGACTCCACCATACACTTTCGATATAATCATCTTCCATGGTGATGTAGGCGTTATCATAGTCTATCCAAAAGCCGAGTCTCTCACTCATGTTTCTCCATTCCTTCTCGTATTCGAAAACACTCTTTTTACACATCTCGTTGAATTCTTCTAATCCATATTCTTCTACTTCAGCTTTTGTCTCAAGACCTAATTTTTTTTCTACTTCGATTTCGACTGGTAAACCATGGGTATCCCATCCTGCAATATTAGGGACTACCTGATAACCGTCCATCGTTTTGTAGCGCAGAAAAGTATCTTTCACAATCCTTGTTAAGACATGGCCTATGTGAGGTAGACCATTAGCTGTTGGCGGCCCTTCGGTAAAACCAAACTTTTTGTCACTCTCCTTATTTCTACTCCTTTTTGGGATATTATTCTCTTGCCAGAACTCTATAAGTTCTTCTTCCTTTTCGGGTAAAGGAGTATCTTTGTCTATTTTTTGAAATTGTCCATTTTTTCCACTCATACCTACATCCTCCAAAAATAAAAACCTTAATGCTGGGCGGATGAGTGAATCACCTAATGATGATTATGATGTTTTCCACACCTTCATCTGCTGCCCAGCTCATCATAGATTTTAGAATGACATCCTATATATAAAACTTGTCTTGAATGAGCTCTTTAGAAAACCTCATTTGGAAGGATCGAATATGGTTTGCTTTATCAACGTGAACAAATTGAATAGAGTGGTTATTTTTCTTTTTTTATATTTTTTGGAGCTTCAGCTAAACATATCAATGCATCGATTTCCATGAAATGAAGATCTCCAGGGATAACTAAGCAGTGTAAACCATTACCGAAATTTTTTTTCATCACATCATTTGGATATCCTGCTATTATCTTTTGATCATTGGAACCGACTCTTGCAAGTCCAACTACAATACTATCCTCTTTAAACACACCCTTACCAAGTTTATTTTCAAGATGTAAAAGTGCTTCGATCCCTTCATTAACTGACATGTAGTTTTCTTGCTCTGAGTTTATGTCTAAAAGAGTCAAAGTATGAAGTCCTCTCTTCATGTTTTCTCTAATATTCTCATATGGGCTTTCAGGATAGTCTTTTTTGTTATTATAGAAAGGGAGTGTTACTGCCCTCCCGAATTTATAATGTTGTAATCCAAGTTGAGATGGCACGGCTGAAAATATAGAAGATGAATGGATTATCTTAGTTTCTATATCTTCTTCATGAGCGCGCAGCCGTAAGTCAACATGGGTTGTAGCAGCCATCGGGTCACCTCCAGTAAGAAATACTACTCTTTCCCTTTTTGCTTTTTTCATAGGTATTGCTTCTTTCTCTACTTCTTCACGGTTCAGTATCTCTATCTCTGTGTCAAGTTCACTTTTTATCTCTTCAAGAGAAGATCCAGCTAATCTACTGGTATAAAATTCAGAATACACAGTATCTGCTTTTTTGACTTCTTCGAGTCCTTTTACACTTATGTCTTTTTTATCATACAGGCCCAGACCGATGAATATTAATGCCCCCATAGTTATTACCTCATAGTTATGCTTTGTTTGAAAGTTCCGAAAAGTAAAGGTGAAGAGGTTAGAAATAAGCTTTTGGAAAAGGATCTTCTACATAAAAAAGGCAAGATCGAGAGCACAGATAAATATATTTTTCTCCCGATAGAAGAAAATCAGGATCATATACATGAGTTAAAAAAGTTTGATTACGAACTAATAGAAAAAGAAATAGAAATCAGGGAGGAGAAGGAACGAAATTACAGAAATCTGGTAGATCTGACTGACGATAAGAAAGCACATCTTCCATCTAGTTACGATATAATCGGAGAAATAGCATTGATAAAGATTCCAGATGAATTAATAGGTTATGAAAAGGAAATAGGCGAGGCAATTTTAAAGACCCATAAAAATCTGAAGAGCGTTTTTAGAGACAAAGGTGTTAAAGGTGATTTCAGGATAAGAGACCTGGAGCATTTAGCAGGTAAAGAAAGTACTGAGACGGTTCATAGAGAACACGGAACTGAGGTAATGATCGACGTTTCGAAAGCGTATTTTTCACCTAGACTAGCAACTGAAAGGTGGAGAGTTGTTGGATGTGTGAAAAAAGGTGAAGTCATACTAGATATGTTTGCTGGGGTAGGTCCTTACACTGTACTAATTGGAAAGCATGCAAAAGTGAAACAAATACACAGCATAGATATAAATCCTGAAGCTATCAAATATTTGAGGAAGAATATTGAAAAAAACGATCTTGAAGAAATAGTGACTATCTATGAGGGTAATGCTGAAAATATAGCCCCTGATCTGTCATGTGATCGGGTCATAATGAATTTACCTCATACATCTAAATCTTTCATAAATCCTGCACTTTCAGCGATTGATGATCAAGGAGTCCTGCATTACTATGAGATAATAAATGAAGAACGTAAAGAAAAAAGGATAAAGGAAATATCTCAAGAGATCAAAAATAAAGGATATTCAGTGGAACTTGAAAACAAAAGAGTCGTCAGAACATATTCAGCTAGAGATATCCAGATAGTCTATGACTTATCAGTCATGAAGAAGGACCGATCATGATTTTTCGTATTTACTCAAAATTTCTTCTACAAACTTTTCTATGTCTTTCTTCCAACCTTTAGGCAATCCTTCTCCACTTTCAACTTTTTGTTTTTCTATTTGAAAATCGATTTCTGCTAGTTTTTTCATCTTCTTTTTATTTGTCAGAATTTTCTCCATACTTTTTAACCAGTTTTTATTCATAAAATGAGTGTTTAAAATCCCGTAAGATTTATGTTCTAAGCCAGTAAGTTTTTTCATAAATATTCTCATGTCTCGTCTTATTCTAAAAGCCTCAGTAGGATATGAAAATATGTAAAGATCAGCTTCGGGCATATTTTTAGGATCTAGAGTATCAGGTTTTCGAATTTGAATTTTTATTTTATTATTTTCTAATTTTTCACTCAAATATTCAATTAATCTTTCACCATGCCCGTACCTAGACCAATATATAATCAAACATCTCATCACAATCCCATATAAACTATACATAAGTATCTATTTAAATATATCTACTTATAGTCAAGGACACGACTTTTCTTTGATTATTTAGTTTTCTTGACATCTTCATGAATGCGGAGCATCCATTCGATATTGGGAATTTGATCCCCAAAACATCTTTATGAATCCAGGGGTTTTATTCGTTTTTTTGAAATTTAATTACTATCAAAAGCTATCTTATTTTTAAGCTCTTTTTGTATTTTTTTGCCTTTCGGATGATATAAATGATCTAAAACAGTACCTTTAGCCTCTTTGATCTTCATTTTTTCTATAAGTCCGGAAAACTCTCCTCCCTCCAATCCTTCAGCTACTATAGCATAACCCTGTGCTGCTTCTTTGACTTCTGTTGCTCCTTTTAGATTGTTTAATCTGCGAGTTGGACCTAAATTTTCTAATCTTTCAGTTAGTTCACGCTGCACTTCATCGAATCTTGTCAATCTACCCGAGAGAAGTATTTCTTTTTGTTTTGAGTTAGATTTCGCAATAGAAAAAACGGCCTTTTCTACATCTTCCATGATTGCATTCCAGGCTATTTCACTTTTTTCGTTTATCCTCCTATTTTTAATAAATTTTTTTAAAGATTCTATGCCCGATACTGTCGAAGCACCTCCAGTGAAAATGTCCGATTTTTCCCATCTTCCTACTAGTTGAACTAATTCTAAATCTACTTTACCTGCAGTCAGGAAACCTATTCCGTTTGTTGTACCTCCATATCCATCAACGATTTTTCCATTCTCAACAGATAAAACAGAATTGTAGCCGTAACCCATCTCAATCAATATGAAAGAGGTATCGGAATAGGGGATGTTCATGTTTTGAGATTGCTTATGAATGCCCAAAACACAGCTACAAAGCTTATCAACTGTACCCATATCTAATTTGTTAATTTTTCTATGATCAGGTACTGTAGGAAGATTTATTACACCTGGTAAAAAACAGACAGGCCAATTTTTTTCTTTCATCTTTAAAACCATGTTTACCATGGCTTCGTAGACCATTATCCCCTGATCTTTTTTTTCTATCGATCTCTTAAGATCGTCCATTTTTAGTAATAAAATATAGGTAAGATACCAGTCTTTTAGATCATCGTAACACAAGTCTTCAAGGTATGTAGGAGCGACTCCGTATCCTGATGGTCCCGCTATGAGATCTACAGGCATCATGTCTTCTAAGGTATCTATCATTAAATCTTCGTTTTTGGCAAGTTCTGCACTGTCCAAGATCTCTTCTTGAGAAACTTCACCGTCCTCTAAAACACACAATTCAAACGTTCGTGTACCAGGATCTATACCGACAACTCTTACCATTTTAAGATTAAATCCATTCTCTATATTTTAATCTTCTGGACACGAGGGCTTTCTCAGGTGGAATCCACGGGAAAAAAGCATCCTTCTTTACTTTATTTTCTTTCGCTACACTCTAATGAAACAAAGTATGCGATGGACTTAAGTCCATCTTTACTTCGGAAGGTTGTCACCTTCCTGCGTATGCAATAGGAATCAAAGATTCCATCTTTTCAATCACTTTCATCGCTACTCTCGGAAAGGTAATTGAATGCGAGGGACATAAGCCCCTCTTTTATTTCTTTGTAAATAAAATAATGCGAGGGAAGGGATTTGAACCCTCGGACCCCTACGGGACAGCGCCCTCAACGC
>CAZRSB010000011.1:0-46186 GCA_964602715.1 uncultured Thermoplasmata archaeon
AAAATCTCTATCAGCCGACATTGATTTCAAATCTTCTTATTTCGGGATGAAGCCACCAAAGTCAAAACCTTAATATACAAGTTATGTTTTCACATCGAATCGAGTACATATAATTAGCTATTCCAAACGGGATGGTGACAAGAGATCAGATGTATGATGAGTGAAAAACATGTTCGAATGTATCAAAAAGGAGAGTGAAATGATGGAGAAAATCAAAATCGAAAATGGTAGGAGAAATTTCAGTAGAATAGCGAATGTGATTTTTTTAGCGGTACTACTTATATCGGTATCAATAGTTCCCGCAACTTCTATTTCTCAATCTGAAGATGTTTATGATGAAATCTCATTTCACGTATATGATGATTCACTTGAAAATAACATAATCTCGCCCTCAGAGTATGGATGGTATGGCTCTGAAGAATTAACCGTTGAATGGGATTATGTTAGCGATGTTCCTATCGAAGAACATGAAGTATTCGTAGAGAGGGTATTTCAAGAAGGATGGGAGTCTAGAGGGACCACTGACAAGAACTATATGGAAGATGTGAAGGTGAGAACATCAACAGGACTAGAGATAAAGGTGGAAACTAGAGATGAGGCAGGAAATAGCGCTACAGATATTATTGAAGCTCAGATCGATCTAAGAGATCCTAAGGTTGATATAGAATCGCCCGAACCTTTTAAATGGTATGATTCTAGCGAGATAAAAGTTGAATGGAATCCTCGAAAATTCCTCGGACCTTCAGATATAGAAGAGTGTGAGGTGTTCTTGAATGGACAATCACTGGGAAAAACATCTGGAAAAACATCTGAAAGGGAAATGAATATCGATATCGATGATGGAAAAGATCACGAGATAAGAGTTGACACATATGATGAAGCAGGAAATAGTGATACGGATGAAATAGTCATCCATGTGGATACAGAGCCCCCTGATATAGAAATAGTTTCTCCAGTAGAAAGAGAGTGGTACCCAGGAGGGAAGTTGAACGTAGAATTTGATATATATGATCATGGCCTTTCTGAAATCAAAATATGTGAGGTGTTTTTGGAAGGGGAATATAAAGGAAATACAACCCGTGATAATATAGAAATAGTCCCAGATAAGGAGGGAGAAGATTTAGAACTTGAGGTAGAAGCTACAGATAAAGCGGGAAATACTGGTAACGAAACTATTGAAATCAATATCGATGATTCTCCCCCTCAAATAGATATAGAAAATCCTAAAGAAGAAGAAAAATTAGATAGAAAAGATGTGAATGTTAGTTGGGATGCTAATGGAATTTTATCAGAAATCTCGCATTATAAGGTGAGACTTGGATATGGTGCCTGGCTCGATGTTGAAGAAAATAGATCTTCTTATATTTTTGAGAATCTTGATGATGGAAACCATTCTGTTACAGTAAAGGCTGTAGATGAAGTAGGAAATGAGGCAGAAAAATCTGTAAATTTCACTGTAGACACTGTTCCTCCAGAAATTGAAATAAAAACACCGGAAGAAGGATGGTATGGCTCGAAAGATCTCATGGTTGAATGGGATACAGATCATCAGGGTCCAACTACTATCGAGCATGAGGTATTCGTAGACGGACGATCTCATGGAAATACAACCAACACAGAGATGTTAATAGAAGATATTCCAGAAGGTGAAGATAGACAAATCAAGGTTGAAGCTAGGGATGAGGCTGGAAATTTAGATGATGATATTGTGGTGGTCGGGATCGACATCACATCTCCCACAGTTAATTTAATATATCCTGAAGATGGCGAGACCATAACTGGAGATCCAGGAGTAATAGCAGAGTGGGAGGGCGAAGATAATATCTCAGGAATCCATAAATACCAATTGCGTCTAAATCATGAAGATTGGATAGATATCGGTAAAAATACGACTTACAACTTAGATGAATTTACTCAAAGGGAGAACAAACTAGAAGTAGAAGTTTTTGATAGAGCAGGGAACAGCGAAACAGATTTGATAGAATTTTCACTCGGTCCCCCTACTTGGAAAAACCCTCCTCTTTTATCACCAGAAAACGATACTTATGATACTGAGGACAAATATGATTTTGAATGGGAAGAAGCTGAGAGTCCTGCCCATATAGAAAGTTACAGATTACAGATATCAGATCATCGAGGATTTCACAATTTGCTTTACGAATTTGAGGTTGAGAGTTCTACTACCTACAAAACTCATACATTTGATGAAGAGGCAACATACTATTGGCGAGTAAAAGCGGTAGATAAAGTGGGCAATTCAAATATCACAGAGGTGAATCAGCTCACCTTTGATGAAACAGCACCAGAAGGAGATATAGATATAATAGCAGACGAAATCATCGATGGAAAGAAGATGGTAGAAGATGCTGATATAACTATTAATATGAGTTTTTACGATCATCTTACCTCAGAAAGATCAGCTGAGATGGAGATATCTAAAAACGGAAATTTCACAGAAGATTGGCAGCCGTTTAAAAGTGAGATGAATTATTCGCTTCAAGAGGAAGGAGATTATACCTTCTTTGTGAGGTTCAGAGATAGATCTGGACTCATCTCTGAAACCTACAATGATACTGTTACATATGGAAGTTTCGAAAATGATCTGAAGGTAGAAAAAATCGGGAATGGCACTGTGATAATTGAACCCGAAAAAGAAGGATATGAATTTGGAGAAGATGTGGTAATAAAAGCAGAACCACACACTGGTTGGACGTTTAAGAGATGGAGAGGAGAAATTGATGAATTGGAAGACGAGACCAAAAAAGAGATAGCTGTAGAGATGACAGAGGATAAGTATTTAGAAGCTGAATTTGTGAGAGATGAGTTTAAATTGGAGATATTATCAGATGGGGATGGTATGGTTAATCCTGATGTGGGTGAACACTTTTACGAGTATGAAGAAAAAGTCGAGTTGGAGGCTACACCTCATGACTCTTGGGGCTTTGAGAGATGGAGCGGCTATTTAGAGGATGCAGATAAAAAATTATCTTTCGAGATGCCTGCAGAAGATATCACCATCACTGCAAATTTTGAAAGTGAGACTTATACATTAAATACAACACTGATAGGAGAGGGCACCGTGGATATAGAACCTCAAAAAGATCATTATGAGCGTGGAGAAGAAGTTCAACTAATTTCAAAGCCAGACGACGGATGGGTATTCGATAAGTGGTCAGGAGATATATACGGATTAGAGAATGATACGCAAAATGAAATCAGAGTAAATATGACCGATGATATGAATCTAACAGCAGAATTGACTAGAGATAAATTTGATTTAAAAATAGAAGTTGTAGGCAATGGAACCACAAATCCTTCAGAAGGTGTTCATCCGTACGAATATGAAGAAGAAATCCTGATTGATCCTTCGCCAAACAAGTATTGGCACTTAGCCAATTGGTCTCTAGATGGTGAAGAAAAAGAAGGTGAGATAACCGTTGCTATGACGCAAGATAAGAACGTTACGATACACTTCGAAGAGAATCTGATAGAAGACGTACATGATCTACAGGAAATGAAAGAAAATCTTGACGCTTATTACAAGCTAGCTAATAACATAGATGCGTCGGAAACTGAGGAATGGAATGATGGTAGAGGATTCGATCCCATAGGAGAAGAAGGAGACAGTTTCAATGGTAAGCTTTTAGGACAAGATCATGTGATCATAGATCTTCATATAGATAGACCGTATGAAGATTATGTTGGTTTATTTGGTGATCTTAGTGACGATGCTGTAGTTCAAAACATCGGATTAAGAGGCGCAGGTATAACAGGGAACGAGTTTGTAGGAGGTGTAGCAGGCTCATCTTCAGGCACTATCACCAGTTCTTATACCAATAGCGTAATAATAGGAGAAAATAACGTTGGTGGCATCAGCGGTAGAAATTTAGGTAACATAAATATAACATTTTCAGCAGCAGAAGTGAATGGCGTCAATAATACAGGGGGACTAGTAGGTTGGAACTTTGGAGGAGCAATAGAGGATTCATACTTTTTAGGAGATGTTCTTGGAGTTAGAGGCGCGGCAGGAATAACTGGGATAAACAATGCTGAAGGGAATATCACCAATATTGTGATGGCTGGTGAAGTCGATGGAGAAGAATTTATAGGTAGTATAGTAGGCCAAAATCACGAAGGTACGGCACAAAACATGTATTGGATTGAAGAGATATGTGACAAAGGTGGTGAAGGGATAGGTATTTCAGTAGAACAGATCACAGGATCAGATGCGTTAGAGAGTTTAAAAGGGTTCGATTTTGCGACCATTTGGGACGTAGTAGATGCAGATCACGCAGATGCTGATGAAGATAGACTCCCTGTATTGAGTGACTTACCAATAGAGAGTCAGGTTATTCATCAGGATATACCTGATGAAGAATATCAAATAGATGAGTCTTTATTGTCCTCGTACTGGCCAATTATCGGCATGTTAAGTGTTATCGGAGTGATATGTATCATCCTCATTATTAGAAAAAAAGATGTATTTGATGGGAAAAAAGAAATAGAGGATGATGTAAATCAAAACGATAGGAACCAGCCTTCTTATCAGAGAGTTGATAGAATAGAGAATAAAACAAGTGGGGCTTCTTTATCTGAATCTACTCATAATTCTGATCATAAGGGGTCAAATACTTTTGGTTCCTCTTCTCAAGAAACATTAGAAGAATTGAAGAAAGTGATCCATGAAAATTTAAACAGGAATAAAAATTCAGGGGCATCCAGGCAGGAATTATATGATAAGATCATTCCTGAAGGTGATATTTCTTCTGATTTAGAAGAAGATATAGATAACGCACTACAGATTTTGGAAAAAGAAGAGAAGTTGGCACGCATACCAGAAAATGATGGTGATGACTTTTTTATTTCAAGGGGAAGCTCACATCATCCTCAAAATCGTTCTCCACCTGTGGAAAAGGAAAACTCAAAATCAATACCAGTAGATAGATATCCTATCAAAAATATGAACTATGGTGGTAAGAGTGCTGATGAAATGATAATTCACTATTTAAAAGAGAATGGCAAAAAAACAAAAAGGGAAATTTACACACATCTAGTCAAGGAAAAAAGATTTACTCAGCCGTATAAAGAATTTGAAAAGACAGTTAATACCCTGATAGAATATGAAGATCTGGTTCGGGAGCCTCGAGAACATGGGGATGATCTACTCAAAATTGCGTAATTTACTTCTAGTATGTGACCGGGAAGAAACCTTCCGCAAGGATCATCGTCCTCTTAATCCTCGTTATAACTGCGGATAGGTAGGTGATTAATGGACTGTAAAGAAAAATACAGCAAAAGTCCGAATATTACGGTATAGACTTTGAATTGGTATATGAATCATACACGAGTAAATGTTCCTATTTGGACGTTGAATAAATATCTACAATGAAATAGTGTTTTCATGTGTTTGGAAAGTGACCCTATGGACTGCTCTCATAGATATTTAACGAAAAAATTTGGAGAAGAGGGCTGGAAAGTAAAACACTAGATGATTTTTAAATCAAGATATTCACAAGACTTATTAATAACAAAACAGTAGAATGTATTGATGGGAAACCGGCCAGAAGACTACGATAATGAGATAGATTTTGTTCAGGATACTATCAGTAAGTATTTTCCTGTATATAAGACTGAAGTAGATTTCGATATAATTACTATTTATGTTCAAGCTCCTCCAAAGGAAGAACTTGAAGATAGATTTGAGTCTCTAAGGAAAGAGCTTGTTCCTAAGAACTATATCCCGAGGATAATAGAAAAACATGGTGAACATCTTATAAAGGTGAAAAAGCAGGAAGAAAGAAAATTTCGAAGTATAAAAACAAACGCAGTTATGCTTGGAATCACCATAGCTACCACATTAATAGCTGGAGCCTGGTGGTGGTCAAATTATGATCCAGTGGGGCAAGGTATTTTTACACTTCATAACCTAAGAAATGGTGCACTATATTATACGTTACCCGTGCTTCTAATTTTAGGAACTCATGAGATGGGGCATTACTTTTTGGCTAGATACCATGGGATCAAGGCATCTTTACCATTCTTTATACCCATGCTACCCCCCTTGGGAACGCTTGGGGCCGTGATCAGTATCAGAGAACCAATACCTGACAAAAAATCCCTTCTAGACCTAGGAGTAGCTGGTCCTATTGCGGGTTTTGTCGTAACTATCCCAATAACTATCATAGGGTTATACCTTAGTTCAGTCATGCCGGCCACTGTTACTCCACCTACTGAAGGTATCAGACAGGTCTGGAATTTACCAGCTATCATGCAGGGTCTCGATATTTTGATCCCTTGGGAAGTAGGCGATACAATGCATCCTACTCTTTTTGCAGGTTGGCTTGGATTTTTGGTTACCGGACTGAATTTATTGCCTGCATCTCAATTGGATGGAGGTCATGTATTTAGAGCATTATTTGGTGAAAAATCCAAATATGTGAGTTATGCAGCTTTTGCTTTCCTGATGATAATGGGGATATGGATGTATTTAGGTTGGTTGATATTAGGTTTTTTCATCCTTTTCCTTGCTGGAGTAAAACATCCTCCCCCGTTAAATGATCTGACCGATTTAGATAAAAAGAGAGTTATAGTTGGTGCGGTTGGTATCGGATTACTTTTAGTAAGTTTTCACCCGCTGCCCATCGAACAGGAGGAATTCAGTTATGAATTTAAGATCGAGGTGGAAGAGGAATTGGACCAAGAAGTGATATTTGGAGAATCAGTCAATTATACATTGACATTGGAGAATCAGGCAGAAAATGTAGATGTAGACGAAGGTATAGAATACAGGATAAATTATTCTCTTTCAGATGACACCTGGTACTCTAATCTGTGGATCAAAGAAGATGATGAATGGATAAGAGGAGAAAGTCCACATAATATAACCCTAGAAGAAGGACGTTCTCAAACATATAAGTTGGAGATCAGACCCGTCCAAGATTCTATAGATATGGAAAACGAAGTAATATTTACTGCTGAAACAGATGTGGCTAGAGAAACAATGGAGAGAAATAAAACCATGAATGTAATTGTAGGATATGGATTTGATTTTGAAATAGAATCTGAAATATTATCACTTGATGATGATAACATAGGTATCTCTAGAATAGAGGATCAAAGGGCAAAATTTAACTTTTCATTATGGAACAGGGGACAGAAAGATAGTTTTGAACTGGCCTCAAAGAATGTAAGTTCAGAAAATTGGTCATTTGAGTTTTTAGATAATGAAGAACAGAAAGAAACATTGGATTTAGAGCTATCCTATGGCGAGGAAGTAAATATAACATCTTATTTGAAGTCGGTAGAGGATAATGATGATAATATAGTTACAGAAATTGTAGTAGTTCGGTCTAAAGAGACTGGTCAAGAAAAACTCATAAGCGTAATAGGGATTAGGACCTAGACTATTTTTTTTTAAAAACAGTGAAATGTCTTGTTAAGGATCCATGCACTTTCATCTTATGTCTTTCTTCTAAGTGTAGATATTTTTTCCCCAATTCAACATAGCTATCATCCGGAAATATAGCAGACAGATACCCGTTATTTTTCAGTTTTTCTTTTGAAGTTTTAAATAATCTCTTATAAATGTCCGAAACGTCTTCTTTTAGAGTTGAAGAAGCCCTCCCATATGGAGGGTCTGTAACGATACAATCGATATCATCGGGTATAGTTTCAGCTACATCACCGGTAAAGACTTTTGCTTCGATACAAAATTCTTCTAGATTTGTTCTGCAGCCATCTACCATTTTCTTATCTTTATCACCGCCAGTAGCTTTTAGTCCCATCAGCCCGGCTTCTATTAATACTCCTCCAGTTCCACAAAAAGGATCATGTATCCTCGCTTTTTTTCCAGGTCTTGCAAGATTTATCAAGGCCTTGGTATATCTAGGTTTTAGAGAGATGGGTGAAGAATACGGTCTATTTTTCACTTCTCTCTTTTCTAGCGCTTTTTTATCCGACTCATAAATTTTTTTGCCGATGTAGTTTTTCTCACCTATCAAAACGAACAATTCATAGTCAGGATATTCCAAGTCTATCTGATTTGTCTTGGATATAATATCTCCTAGTTCTTTTTTGATCTTTTGGGAGTTGCCCTCGGACCTTTCAAGTCTTCTAGTCCTAACGGCAGCGGTTCCATCTGATAGGTCTAAAACCTCATTGTTTTTTGGATACTGACCTGCCCTATAGATACCTATCTGTTTGAAAAATCTGTGGGTAAGTCCAAGCCTTTTTCTTAAATGTTGAATAGGACAATCGGTTTTTAAAGATAAGATCCCAGGTTCTTTTGCAATCAGTTCATATTCACAGGACAAACCTTGGATTACTCCAAATATTTCTGCCCTTGAAAGGTCGTAGTTTGGTCCTACTAGCTCGAAAAGGAGTTTAGTCATTTTATTAATTTTTCTATATAGTCTTTTAACTCATCGTCCTCTATATTTTCCACGAAAGCTACTTCTCCGTTTATAATTATAGTGGGTACATGGGTGATGTCATGTTCGTCTACCATCTCTGGTACGTCCTTTGGAAGATGATATTTAACTTCTACCTGATCCATATCTTCGGTGACTCTTTTTACTGTCTCTTTCGCGGGAGGACAATCCGGACATGTATCAGTATAGATAAAATCGATCTCTATGTTTTTTTCATCTTTTTCAGGCATGCTATCGGAGATACTTAATCAAAGGTCACCTTTTAACTTTTTCATCTACACATCAAATTTTTTGTCTCGACATAGACGAAATCTTTATAAAATTTGAACCCTATATGGGAATTTAAGGGAAATATAGAGGTGTATTAATATGAATCAAACAGAAGAGGAGGAAGTAGGTTTTATAGAAAAAACAAAAAATTTTTTTAAACAGAGGCCAGTGACACCTTCCAAGAAAGCAGATCTTTTTATCGAAGAAAACTTGCCAGATTATATAAAGAGATACAAATTAGCTAAACGTTCAGATCTAGGCGGTGTTGATAAAAAAGTTGAAGAATATGTTGAGGAAGTCTCAAAAATGAAACAATGGAAGAATAAAACTGATCGCAGATTGGAAAAAAATAAGAGGAAAGTCGATCGTTTATTGAAGAAATATGGAGTGGAGGAATAAAGATGCCAGTAGCATTTTACGTGGTTTTAGCACTGTTGATAATCGTTCTCGTCGTTGCATTTCTATTCTTTTTAGGGGAAAGAAGAAGAAAAACGGCCTTGGAGGAAAAGTATGGACATGTGCCAAGTCATACTGAGTTATACTTTGAAGAGTACTTCGATGATATAATTCAAGAGTGGGATCTGGTGGGAAAAGAGAGAGCCCAGAGCTGGACAGAGAGGATGAATAAACGCCTTCAAAGAGTATCAGATAAACTACAGAGTGTTAAAGAGAGGAAAGAAAATATTGACGGAGAGATGGACAAAATAGAATCCCAGATCGATGAACTCGAATCTATGGGATAAAATGCCTGTCCTGAAAATCGAAATGAAATGTAAAATAAAAAGGAGGATGTAATTATGTCTGAATTTGTAAATGAAAGTGGAAAAAAATTAGATAATGCCTTAGACCGTGTTGGGGAGACCATATTGCCTGGAGAAGTTGAGATCGAGGGTACAGGATATCGTCGACGTTTGACTGATAGAAGAATAGAGAAATATCTAGACGAAAATTTTGAAAAATACGTGGAAAATTTTGGCTTAGTCAGGGAGTTAGAACTAAAAATTTTGGAGAAAAAAACTGATCATTGTGAGAAAGAATTGAGCAAGATTGCTGAATTTCAATCTGATGTTGAGGCAGAACTAGAAGTATTGAACAGAAAATTAGAAAAGGTTCAAAACGAAGTGTGAATAGGAGCAGATATTATGAAAACTATACTTTATTCGAAAATAAGGAAAAAGAAGATAGACACACCTATAAAAGAGAGCGAAGGAAAGCTCGTAGATGTTTTGGTGGATGATTCTGAGGATTACTGGGAAGCTGAGGAAGTTATGATAAAGACAGGTATGATCAAAGGGGATATAGTATTTTTACCCACTGTAGATATCGAAGAGATAGAAGAAGAAACAAATATCACGATCAAAAAGTCATTAAATAATGCTAGTGAAGAACCAGCTAAAGCTTTTCCCATACGTCTTGAGGATATAAAAGGATATATAGTTAAAAATTCCGAAGGCGAAGAACTTGGAAAAGTGTATGACTATGAGATAAGCACTGATGTCGAACCTTGGATCGTATGGAAACTCTTGGTCAAACCTACTAATCTCTCACCACTGAAGCGTCGAGCTAGATTTTCTACAGAAGATGTAGATAAGATAGAAGACGAGGAGATTTTCCTGGTAAAGGGATACGAATCTTAAATAGTCAAGAGTAAAATCACTTCATCAGATCTCGTCTAACTCATCTATGGCATCCGTGATCTCTTCATACCAGTGATCAACATATTTTTTTGTTTCCTTTTTTATATTTTTTATTGGCCTTCTAGAGTATAAAAAATAATATCCTCCATTCCGTATGTTATGCTTTTCTTTGTATATCAGACCACAGTCCAAAAGTTTCTCAAGTGCCCGATAGGCAGTACTTTGGTCTTTCTCCAATTTTTCTGCAATTTCTGAGCTCTTGAGTTCCTTTCCATCAGAAAGTATAGAAAGGATCTCTTTGTCTAGATCGGACAATTTATAAATACATTCGATTACATTTTCGGGCTCAATCTCCTTCTCGCTTAGATCCGGCGGGATATTCATGATAGTAGATTGATCAATCATTACTTAATCGTTTTGAAGCGTAAAATTAAAATTGAAGTAGAGTGTAAGCATTCAACAAGCCGCAGTAACTCAGTTGGGAGAGTGCCACGCTGAAGACGTGGATGTCGCCGGTTCAAGTCCGGCCTGCGGCATTTTTTGGGTTTTGATCCGATGCATTTGACTAAAGAGGAGGAAAAGATTCTCCAAGGCGAAAGAGGAACAGGGCAAGCTAAGGCTATGGAATTATTAGTTGCTCTGGGACGTATATATGACGCAGATCGACTCATCCCTATCGAGTCCGCTCAGATCGCAGGAGTATCTTTCAAAACCATGGGTGATGCTGGATTGAGTTTTATCCAGGATTTCTCAGAAATAGCAGAGGTCAAAGTCAGGTCTCTTTTGAATCCTGCTGGGATGGATATTCAAGAAAAAAATTACGAAAGTGATAGATTCCGGAAAAAACAGCTAAAATTAATCGATGCTTATCGCAAAATGGGTGTGGAGATAAGTTGTACTTGTACGCCTTATTTGGCAGGTAACAGACCCGGTTTGGGAGACCATTTGGCTTGGAGTGAAAGCTCTGCCGTTTCATTTGCAAACTCTGTTTTAGGTGCTAGAACTAACAGAGAAGGAGGTCCCTCGGCTTTGATGTCAGCGGTTATAGGTAAAACTCCAAATTATGGTCTCCACCTAGAAAAAAATAGGAGTCCTGACGTGATCTATGAAGTCAAGGAAGATGTACCTCTTTCGCTGTTGGGATATTTGGTAGGAGAAGAAGTGGAGAATGAAGTTCCCTATTTTACAGGAATCAAACCTGATGAAGATGAGATGAAGTCATTGGGTGCCGCGATGGCCGCAACGGGTTCTGTAGCTATGTATCATGTTGATGGAGTGACACCAGAGGCTAAAAAATTCAAAGTATCTGAGTTGGATAAAAGAAAAGTTGATTTGGAAGATATAAAAGAAATTAGGGAAAAGATAATGGAAGATATAGAACCGGATGTGATAGCCATCGGCTGCCCTCATCTTTCGAAAAAAGAATTAGAAAGGCTTGCTAGTAAATTAAAAGATAAAGAAAAGAGAGATGGTCCCGATCTTTTAGTTTTTACAAGTAGGAAAGTGAAAGAAGATTCAAAGGATATAGTTGAAGAAATAGAAAAGTTTGGTAAAGTGGTCTGTGACACTTGTATGGTGGTTTCACCTTTGGAGGAAAAATATGACTCAGTGGGTACGGATTCGGGCAAAGCGGTTTCTTATTTGCCCAAGCTCGCTGGCCAGAAGGCCATCTATGCAGATATTGACAGTCTAGTGGAGCTGATAAGTTGATATTGAAAGGTAGGGGCATTTCAGAAGGTAAAATATCTGGTAAAGTCACAAAGGTTTCAAAGAGAGTATCCTTTTTAGGGGACGTATCACCTGAAGATGGTACTGTCTTCGGTGACAAAGAAATTACAGGATCGATCTTTGTATTTCCTGAAGGTAAAGGGAGTACTGTAGGCTCTTACGTAATTTATCAATTGAAGAAAAACTCAACGGCCCCTATCGGTATGATTAACGAAATAAGCGAGACGATAGTGGCGTCTGGTTCGATAATTTCCGATATACCCTTAGTAGATAAGATAGATATTGATCTGATCGATGAGGGAGATAGGGTCAAGGTAGATGGTCACAAAGGCGAAGTTGAACTAAAGGACGTGGAAATGATCGACGTGGTTACTGCATTTTTGAAGAAGGGAGATCATATACTCCTAGTGAAAAGGAGCGATAAGGTGGGAACGTTTAAAAATAAGTGGGCAGGAGTTTCTGGTTATTTAGAGGATGAACCATTAAAACAGGCTAAGAAAGAAATTCGAGAAGAAACAAAATTAGATGGTGACATAATATATGAAGGAGAACCTGTCAAGGCTAGAGACAAAGATACGATATGGAAGGTTCATCCTTTTCTGTTTGAAGTGAGAGATGATCCGGAACTTGATTGGGAAAATGAGAGATATGAATGGGTTGAACCCCTAGAGATCAAAAGAAGAGATACCGTTCCAAAACTTTGGGATGCGTTTCTCTCCGCGAGGTGTTCAGATGAAAGTAAAGATAGATGATGAGATAAAAGATATGCCAGCAGTATGGATGGAAGACGACAAGGTAAAAATGATAGACCAAAGATATCTGCCAGAAGAGTTAAAGTTTTATTTAGCTGAAGAATATAAACAAGTTCATAAGGCTATAAAGGAAATGATGGTAAGAGGTGCTCCAGCCATTGGAGTTACTGCTGCCTATGGGATGGCTCAAGCTGGATTGCAGGGAAAAGACATTAAAAAAGCCGCAAACTCAATCAAATCCGCCAGACCAACAGCTTATGACCTTTTTTATGCTGTTGAATATATGCTCGAACACACAAATGATCCTGATGAAGCCGCCAGAGAATACTCGCAGATGGTAGTCGAAAAGTGCAGGAAGATAGGTGAATATGGTTGTGAAGTATTGAATGATGGCATGAGTGTTTTGACTCATTGCAATGCAGGTGCATTGGCAACTGTAGATCATGGTACGGCCCTAGCTCCGATGCGAGAATCTCACCGTCAAGGTAAGGAACTTCATGTTTTCGTGGACGAAACAAGGCCTAGACTGCAGGGTTCAAGGTTGACAGCATGGGAGCTCTATAATGAGGGAATACCGCATTCAGTGATAGTGGATAACGCAGCGGGTCATTATATGCAGCGGGGCGAAATCGATGCTGTTATAGTTGGAACAGATAGGATAGTAGCCAATGGAGATATAGCTAATAAGATCGGGACTTATGAAAAGGCAGTCGTGGCGAATGAAAATGATATACCTTTTTACGTGGCAGCTCCTATCACTACCTATGATGGAAGTATAAAAGATGGTATGGACATCCCTATCGAAGAACGAGATGAAAAAGAAGTGAAAAAGATAAATGAAATTTTTGTCACACCAGAGAGATCACCTGCCAAAAATCCAAGTTTTGATGTTACACCGGCAGAATATATCGATGGTTTCATTACAGAAAAGGGAGTTTTTAAACCTGAGGAGTTGGATAGAATATATTAAAGAGGTCACCAAAAATATTTAGTTAGGTAAATCATATCTTATAAGAGATGGAGAAAGAATGGATATCCGCGAGTGATGTCGAAAAATTTGGTTATTGTCCTCTCAGTTGGTGGTTGAGTAGAGAAGAAGAAGTGGATGATGAGAGGTTGGAAGAGGGTCAAAAAGAACATAAAGAGATTGGTAAAAAATTGGGTGACATCAAGGATAAAGAATCCAAATTAAGACTTGTAGAGACGATCATACTTTCCATAGCGATTGCCACTACGTTACTTTCTATATTTGGTATAACCTTTCTCACTTCTGAAGATATATTTGCTAGGATTTTTATCGTGATCGCTTTGATTTGGTTATTTGCAGCTGCATTCTTTTTGTATCTAAGTGAGAAGCATGAGGAGTTGAAAGAGAAAATTGAATCTGAAAGGATGATCCTGATCTTTGCTATGGTGGCTACGATGTTCTCTGGATTCAGCTTTTCTCTTCCTTTTAGGGATCAGTTTTTAGCTCAAATACTTCAAGTAGTATCTTTATCATGGTTGATAATAGCCTCATACTGGTTGAAACACACACTCAAAATCAAAGGGGAGACTAAAAAGAGCAGAGAAGAAATGAATTTAGATGATGATAAGATAAGATATGTTGATGAATTAGAAGGAAAGAGTCCTCTTTTAAAATCGGAAGAATATAAATTAAGAGGTAAACCAGATTTGATATTAGAAAAAGATGAAAAACCTGTTCCAGTTGAAGTTAAAACTGGGAGAGTACCCCAAGGACCTTTTTTTTCTCATATCCTCCAGATAGCAGCTTACTGCTTTTTGATCGAAGAAGATTTTGGAGTCAAGCCCCCATATGGCTTGATAAGGTATGGTGAGACTGAGTTCGATATAGAGTATGATGATGATCTTAGGTCTCTTCTTTTAGAAAAACTTAGGATTATGAGGGAACACCTTGAAAACGAAAGACCTTCTAGGAATCACGGAAGGGAAGGAAAGTGCAGGAATTGTTCTAGAAAAGAGATATGCGATGAATCTTTAGTTTGATTTCACTCTTCCTTTTCTTCCAGGTCTAATTTATCCAATCTCTCTTTTATATTTTTCACATCTCTTCTCATCTTGAGCATTTCCTCTTCAAATGTTGTAAATTCTCTTGAAGAAAAGATCCTATGAGAGATAAACATTCCAATGAATATTGCTCCTATTATCGCGAGAAAAGCTATGATAACTATTATAAAAATAAAAGCCATGAAATTATAGATCACATCGCCTATCTCGATCCAACCTAAGAGCATAGCCAGACCTATACCTCCCAAAAGGAGTACTACCACGCTGATTATAATCAAGGATGTAGGTATTTTTCTCATTTATCTTCCTCCCATAATTCTAGTGAAGCAGTATAGGGCAGGTCCTCTTTTTCTACATAGGTTATTTCTTCGTCGTCAAGAGTAATCTTAAAGATTATATCTTTTTCGGGATCGATATCATCATCTTCATCGATATCGGGATTTACATCGATTTCGCCGCTGAAACTGTACACATTCTCATCACGTTCTGCGTACAATTCGATATCTAATTCTGTATAATTTGTCCTTTCCTCTATACTAAAAATATTTTCCCACTGATATTCTTTTTCGTTTATGGTTAAAGTGATCTCATCAAACTTAACGATCTCCACTCCTCTTATATGTATTATCGTTTCTTCCTCTGCTTCGTTATAATCTAATACCAAAGTCGGTCGATCTGCCCCTGGAGGACTTGGACTGTCGATACATCCAAGCAATGAAAATATAAGGATGAAGATAATAAACATGGCCAGGTATTTTTTCATTGATATTGTATCATATATGCCCTTAATTAAGTTTTTCAGTGAATTCAAGGAAAAAAAAAGAAAAAAATTTTGTTTATTTGATTATCTTCACCAGTTTTCTCTGCCTTTTTTATAGTTGTAGATCAATATTCCAAAGAATATACTTGTTATCAAAATAGGCATGCTAAATCCTGGGATACTATCTCCACCACCTGTTGACTGTATATCTTCCTTTTCTTCCCTTGCCTTATCGGCATCCATAGGTTTCATTTCGAGTTCTGATATACCAATATCTTCTTCTGCGTCTTCTCCTAGATCGATAGATTGTTGTAAAACAAAACCTTCATCTTCACTGTACATGATTTCACCATCTAAACTTGGAGGTTCTAGCGTGCCCTTTAGCAGTATTAATTCTTCCATTTCGTCTATCTCATCTGTTGGGATCAAAACATCCATTATGTCCATATCTTCGATTTCTATGTTATGGGCTTCTGTATCTTCCTCATTTGGAAGGGTAACATAATCGCTTCCTAAACAGCTAAGGCCAATCTCTATTTCTTCTTCTAAGTCGATCTCACCATCTTCAAAACCATCTTTGTTTATGTCTAGTTCTTCTATTTGCAGTGGAAAATCATCAGCTACTGAGTAGTCAGTGCCAGATAGTTCTTCAGTGAGGTCGATATGACCGTTGTACTCTCCAGATATATCCATCATCGAAGAGGCTTCCCATTCGTTTCCTTCAGAGATTGGAAATTGAAAGATATCTAAAGCAGGTTGAAACTCGATCTGTACTTCCGTTGAAAGATCTACACTTTCATCGATAGTGTAATCTCCATGAATCCATGTTAAGTTTGCATCTATTCCAATTTCTTGATTTGGATCTATCGTTGGAAAATTCCTTATATGTGCGGAACCTGAAGTTTCAAGGTCTAAAGTAGAGTTGACCTTCTCTATTGCGAAATTTTCATCGTAAGTCACAGTACTTTGGCTATCGTATGAGATGTGCATATCTCCATCAAAGTATATCGTTTTATTGACAAACTCAATATTGTTCATATCCTGTTCTCCTTCTGCTGGCATCTTCATAGTGCCTTCGTAGTTGAAATTTAATCTTAATCCTCCACCTATTTCTGATTCCATGATATAACCATCATCTTCTACTTTGACGACCTCGTGTATCTGGTAAAGTCCCATTCTTCCGTCAGCGTCAACATCAAAATCATCTATTCCTTCACTTTCTTCTGGTTGGTTGAGTTCTTCAAAAGCTTCTTGGAAAGCATCAGAAAATTCCTCTGCATCATCCTCACTGACTCCCATCGCCCAGGTGTCGCCTTCTTCCCATTCTGGAGCTTGACTTTGTGCTTCGGCATCACTCATAGGGAGGATAGCAAGTGATAGAAGTATCACTATGACTATTACACCAGCTTTTATGACATTATGATCTGCTTTCAGGTTCAAATTATCACCTTGGCGGGCAGTAGCGGAAACCTATTATTTATAGTTTACTCTAACCGTTTAATATTGAATTAAAAATGAGTCGATCGTTTTATCATGCTTAAATTCTCTTTTCGATCCTTGAGACACCTTCAGTTTTTTTTACTAGATATACAACTTCTGCTAGATTCACGATCTCATTCTCGTGAGATACGATTATTATCTGGTCAGCCCCAACTTTACTTATAACGTCTTTTAACCGAGTGAGTTGTTCTCTACTGAAACCTGCAGTAGGTTCATCGAGGACTAGAAGATTACTATTTAGTCCAAGTTCTTTTTTGATCATGGTGTTGAAAGCTAACCTGTAGGCTAGGGCAACAGAGGTTCTTTCACCCCCACTCAAGTCACTGACCGCTGTTTCGTTATTCTGGACAGTGATGATCGGTGCAAAATTTTCATCCAATCTTCCACTCACATCAGGATCGTCTAGAATTGATGAAAACCAACCCTTGAAGTAAGAACCGAATTCCATCCTGATCTCTGATAACCTGTGTTCTTCTATGGATTTTATAGTCTCTTTAAAATCGTTGGTGACCCAGGATCTAAATTTTTTCAATTCTCTCGCTTCTTTTAAGCTTTTTTTCTTGTCTTTTAATTTTTCTTTATCTTTATTTTTCTCAGACTTTAACCTTTTCAATTCCTGTTTCAAATGGTCTCTTTTTTCATCCAATTTACTGAATTCTTCTATTATCTTCTCATATTTTTTCTTTGTTTTATCCAGATCTTCTTGAGAGAATTTTTCATCTAGTGTTTTGATCTCATTTTCAATTTGTTTTAATTTTTCTTCTGTTTCTTTTAGATCTTGTTTTACTTGATCTTTTTTCTCTCGATAATCCTTTTCGTTTTTCAATCGTTCTTGTATTTTAGTGTACCTATCTTTGTATTCTTCCAGATCGTTTTTATTTTTCACCAATTCACTGACCTTTTCTTCATCGATATCAAAATTTTCAAGTTCATCTTCTATGTGTGAGATATTTTCTTTTTTGTTTTTTAGTTCTTCACTCAACCTTTCTTTTCTTTCTTTGGCTTCGTCTAGTTTTTTGGTATAGTCCTGAATTTCATTTTTTAATCTATCAATCTCGTTTGTTAGATTTTCCTTTTTTTCCTTGGATTGACTCAGTTCGCTTATAAGACTTTGAAATCTATTTTTCAAATCTGCTAATCTATTCTCAGAGTATTCTTCTATTATCCTTTCCAGTTTCTCGTTTAAATTTGAGAGTTCATCTTGATCCTTCTCTAACTCTTCTTTTTTATCTTTTTTCTTTCTCAAAAGGTCTCCTTTGTTCTTCAGACGTTCTTTTATTCTAGTAAATTCATCTTTGAATTCTTTTAGCTCTTTTTTCTTCTCTTTTAATTCTTTTATCTCTTCAGCTTCGATTCTGATCTTACTGAGATCCCGTTTAATTTTTTCAAGTTCTTCATTTAACTCATCGATCTTAGATTTCAATCGTTCTTTTTTTTCTTTTTCAACTAATTTTTGTAATCTCTCAATTTCTTTTTTCTTGAAGTTCAATTCTTTCTCTTTTTCTTCTAATCTCTGTATTTTCTCCTTTAATTCTTTCAATTCCTCTTTCTTTTCTTTTTTCTTATCTATCAAACTTGCTCTTTTTTCTTTTTGATGTTTGATATTTTTTTCTAAATCTTTTAGTATCTCCTCGACATGAGTTTGAGTTAAAGGTTGATGACATCTAGGACATTTTTGCTCGATATCTAAACCATCTATCTCTTGTTTTTCTCTCTTTAGATCCTCTATTTTGTTTTCGGCGGTCTTCATCTTGCTTTTTATTTCGTTTATATATTCTATAGTGTCATCTCTCTTTTCTTTTACTTCTTTTGATTCCTTTACTTTTTTCTCGAGCTCTTTTGACTCTTGCTTTAATTCTTTTAGATATTCCTCTTTTTCTTCGATTTCTTTTAATTCTTTTTTCCTTGTTTCCAGCTTCAATTCAATATTTTCTTTTTTGCTTTTCAGTTCCTTTTTCTTGTCCAATTCCTCTCTATATCTTTCTATTTGTTCATCTAATTCTTCATACTGAACTTTTTTTCTTCTAACCTCTTCTAGTCTTTGTTCATCCTCTTCCATACTCGCTATATTTTCATTCAACTCTTCGATGCGATCTTGATCATTTTTCATCTTTGTCTGGATCTTGTTTTTTCTATTTTTCAATTCATCTATCTTTTTCTTCAGTTCTTCTAGTCCTTCTTTTTCTTCTTCAACCTCGTTTTTCTCTTTGTAGATCTTTTGGATATTATTTTTCAGTTCATTTATTTTTTTCTTATTTTCTTTCTTTTTTTCCTCTTTTTCTTCTATATTTTCTTCATACTCCTCTATTTCTTCCAAAGTGCTCTCATATCTATCTTTTAGATTTTCATATTTCAACTCGATATTTCCCTTTTGGTTTTTGAGCTTATTTTTTTTCTCAAGCTTTTTTCTAGCTTTTTTTAATTCTTTTTTGATTTCATCATATCTTTCTTTTTTCTTTTTGACTTCATCCAACTTTTGTTTATCTTTTTCTATCTGTTCTAGTGATTCTTTCAGTTCGTTCAATCTCTCTTTTTTATTTTCTATGGAGTCGGATAATCTTTCTTCATCTGCCTTCAGTTCTCTTTTCTTTTCTGCTAGTCTTTCCAGTCCTTCCTTTTCCATCTTGATCTCTTTTTTTTCAGTAGATAATCTTTTTAATTTGTCTTTCAACTCATGTTTTTCCTGTTTCTTTTCTTTGATGTCTTGTTTTTTTTCTTCTATCTCTTCTTCCAGTTCATCAATACCTTCAGCCCGTGTTTCCAATTTGCCTATCTCGTTTTTTAGACCATTCTTTATTATGCTGATGTTTTCGGCTGCCCTCTCATATTCCTGAATATTGAATATTTTCCTTATAGTTTCGAGTCTATCATCTTCATTCATAGACAGAATATTTTTCATCTCTTCTTGAGGCGTGTAGATACTCATATAGAATGTTTCTACTTTTCCTCGTGAAGATTCTCTCAGTCCTATAAGATCGATTATTTTGTCTCTCATCTCAGTCCATGATAACTCTATCTTCTTACCCTCAGTTTCGAGATAGCAATCTTTTTTCCATCTATCATTTTTCTTCTTTATAGATCGAAAAGCTTTGAAGCTATCGCCATCGACCTCAAAATCGAGTGAAACGCTAGCTTTGGTTTCTTCGTGTCTCAATATCTTATCATAAAAATTTCGTTGGGTTGCACCAAACAGGACGAATTCTAAAGCGTAAAGTATAGAAGACTTTCCAGAGCCTATATCTCCTTGAAAGAGTAGAACTCCTTCTTCGAAATCTATCTTTTCTTCTTTATAGCTCCGGATGTTTTCTATACTCATTGAATTCAATCTCATCTTTACCCTCCGAAATCTTCTAAAGAGATCTGTCCTTTTGTTTTTTTGGACTTCTGTTCTCTTTCATCTTTTTCAATTTCATCTTCACCGTTTTCTTCATTCTTTTCTACTTCATAAGATCCTCTTTCTTTGATAAGTTCCCATATCTCTTTCCAGATCCTTTCCTCGTAATCGTCTCTTGTTTCTCCTTCTTTTTGAGGACTTTTCAAAAATTTCATCATATCTTCTTGGAGTTCTACAGGTACTTTATTTTGAGATGAGTGCTCTTCTAAAAATCTTTTTTCGATCTCTTTTTCTTTTTTTTCGTCTCCATCATCCTTTAGTCTTATCCTCTCTATCTCTTTTCTTTCTAGACCGTGTCTATTTAGATAGACTGTTTCTAGGCCAGAGTTTTTTAGCTTTTTTTTGACTCTAGTAAAATCTATTTCTGTTGGAGCTCCCTCTAATAGAGTTCCTGATATTTTTAAAAGGAGTATTTTTGCATCGAATTTTTTATCGTACAAACTTTCTATCTTTTTTCTCAATTCCTCTACAGTGAGTTCATCAGCATCGATAGTCACATTTTCGATCTTTGGTTCTTTAAGAGGTACATATCTTGCCTTCCAGTCCTCTACGATGAAAAAACCTCTTTCATCTCTCTCAAGATCGGTATAATTAGCTCCAAAGGTTGTACCAGGATAATATATGCTTTTTTCTTCTTCATGCTCTATCCGCTTGTGCAGATGTCCTCCTGCATAGTAATCATACCCGTCAGGTATCAAAGATAAAGGAAGGCTTCTTTCCTCATGTATATCAGCGGGTTTCAATTCTGCTATAGGAGAATGAAAAACGAAGATGGCTTTTCCATCGGGTTCTGGAAAATCCAATTGTTCGAAATAACTCACATCCGCTCTGTTCTTTCTCCCGCTCAACCCGATCATAGAAACGCCAGAAGGATCACTTTGAATTTCAAGAGAATCTTCACCTTCGAGATACGTGACGACCTTTTTGAATACTTCCGCACTTTCCAAAATATCTATCAGACTGGCCTGAGATATCTTATAGTCGTGAGAGCCATATACTGAATAAATGTTTATATCGTTTTTCCTAGCTTCCATCAACTTTCTAACAGCTCTGTTCACTATCTCCATATCAGGATGTGGATTGTGAAAAAGATCACCAGCTATGATGATAAAGTCGACATTTTCTTCAATACATATCTGGATAGCTTTTTCAAAACTTTTGAGATTATATTTTCTCAAAACATCGTTTCTCCCGAAAGCGCCAAGATGACAATCAGCGAGGTGTGCGAACTTTACCATATCTCTGCTTAACGTTTGAGTAGGTTTATATTCTTTTTCGAAAGGGGTGAGTGAAAGTATTCTTCTATTTCTAGAGATATATGACGATGTATAGGGATAAGACTAAATTATTGAAGTCAAATAACAGGGTGATGTTCTGGCTTTCATATGTGATCCTCGCTTTGATCATCATCGGTTTGATCTATGGATATTATAGCGATATGTATCTTACTCAGGTCTTGATGATAATCAATCTCGTCATCTTCATCTTTATGTTTGGATGGGAACTCTATTCACCTGGGATGACTAATTATTTATATCATGATCTTGCAGGCAGAGCTATCTATCTTGCTGAATTTCGCTACCTCGTCGGGAGAGGTCATTCTTTCTTATCACTCATGTTTTTACATGCTGGTCCGATGCATATTTTTGGTAACATCATAGTTTTATTCTTTATCGGTGTTCCTTTGGAGGATAGGGTGGGAAAAAAATGGACTCTGACTTTTTACCTCGCTGCTGGTGTGATAGCCACTTTGGGTCAGTACTCTTTTAACTGGCTTCAGGTATTATTTGCAGGAGCATCTCCAAATGTTTTATGGATTTACAATTTAGGGGCTTCTGGGGCTGTATTTGGAATAATGGGCTCTCTAGTATTTTTGTATCCTAGAGATAGGATCACGATGATAATTCCGCCTCTCATCTTGCCGAGGGTAAGAGTAGATTTGGCTGTAGGTGCTTTTATCGCTATTCAGACCGGTATCGCACTCATCTCTCCTCAAGGCAATGTAGCTCATGCCGCTCACTTTACGGGATTTGTTGGAGGTATGATCTTAGGTGTCTATGCCAAAAAAGTTGGAATAAAAGAGAAAAGTGAAGGTCCGGTGAGAGACTATCAAAGGTTAGAGGTATTAGTGGATGATGAAGAAACTAGAGAGATTTTTGAGAAGATCATGGAGGCCGATGAGAGAGATGTAAAAGAGGCCTGGTCAGAGCACCTGATCGAGAATTCTAGATGTCCTGAATGCGATAGGGAACTCGATAGTGGTGAATGCAAGTGCGGTTTCAGCACATGGGAAGATTAATATAACTGCAGTGGTAAAGTAAAATCGAGAAGACAGGGTGTTTCAAATGAAGGTACCAAATTCGTACTATCTGCACTGTAATGTTTGCGAAGAAGAGACTCTGCATGAGATATTGAAAGGAGAAGTAGGCACTAAGGGAAAAGAGGTCACCATAGATGGTGTCGTTAAATGTGAAGAATGTGGGACAACGAGGCATCACACTATAAGAGAGAAGAAAGCGAAGGATGTACCCATCGTTGTGAGTTGGAAGGATGAATCGGAGAAAGAGCGGATCTCTTTATATCCCGATGAATGGATCAACGAAGGTGATCTGTTGATCTTGGATGGTACTAAAGTCAAGGTCACTTCCATGGAGACGGAGAATGGTAGAACAGACTCCTGTAGAGTTGAAGATATTGAGACTATCTGGGCCAAGAAACATGATAAAGTGCGTGTAAAGGTGACGGTTAACAAAGGGAGAAGCAGCACGTCACGAGTGTTAGAGGTAGATCCAGACGAAGAGTTCTTGGTAAATGAGAGATTCAAAGTTGATGAAGAAGATGTGGTCCTACACAAAGCCTTGACCAAAGATGGTAAAAAGAAAAGAGATGGAATAGTAAAGGCTGAAGATATAAAGCGTCTTTACGCTAAGAAGATAAGGTGATTTCGCGTAGATCTTTTACTTCTTTTTCTATTTTTTTTGAATTTCAAAAAGCGTTATCATTTTTGATTCACGTGGATCGATAATCGCTAACGAATATATATATTGAGTTAGCGAAGTGATTATCATTGCTGTATCCGAAAGGAGGTAAGCTATAAAATGCGAAGAATCAAAAGAGAAGACGACGAAGGTGCGATGGGTGTTGGCGCGCTCATCGTGTTCATCGCTATGGTACTGGTAGCTGCTGTTGCCGCCAGTGTTCTTATCGATACCGCTAATCAGCTGCAGTCTCAGGCACAGCGAACAGGAAACGAAGCGATACAAGAAGTTTCGAGTGCTTTTAGAATACAAGATATGTACGGAGAAGATACTGATGGTGAAAACACGATAGATGAAATCAATCTAAAGGTTACATTAGCTGCTGGAGCTACGGCACAGCGACTTGATAACACGACTATACAGATATTGACTGAAGATGTTGAAAGCAGTCAGAACGTTGATGAGATTCAGGCTACTGAATTCCTTCGTGGTGAAGACGATGGAGTCATAGAACCTGGAGATCTACTAAAACTTACTATCGCTGATGATATAAATCTAGAAGCTCAGGATTCAGTTGATATCAACATCATACCAAAACATGGAACTCCAACTTTTGTTGGTATAACAGCGCCGTCATCTATAACTGATACGTTAGTGAGTCTATAGGATCATAAAAAACTCTTTCTTTTTCTTATCTTTTCTATCTCGTTAAAAATAGTTGAGAACTTAAAATTCAGAAATCGGTTTCTAATTCCTTTTCTCCTAATTTCATTTTTATGGAGAATTTACCTTCTTCAAAAGTTAGAACAGCTTTTTCCAATGATGTCTTGTATTTAGAAGCTTTATTCCCTCCACTATCATCATTTGCTTCCTCTACCAGTCCCGCCTCTTCTAGTTCTCTCAATCTTCGATACGTAGCTGCTATAGGTATATTGTACTCCCAGCTTAGATGTTGCGCTGACATAGGTTGATCGTAGCATCCTCTAAGGATCTTTTTCGCATACTCGTCTGTTAGAAGTTCCATCTTTTCGTCGAGGCGCTCTTTTTCAGACATCATAAGAATGAAGGTATTTGATAAATAAACTACTTTGCCTCTGATTTTCTTTTGATAGAAACAGTTTCGATTTTCTGATCTGAAAATTGACAGCGTATTCAATATCCATTATCGAGGTTGATTAATCCACGATATAATTGTATCCGAATTTATATAGTTAGAAACGGAGATGATTATCACGCTGTATCCGAAAGGAGGTAAGCAAAAAATGAGAAGGATAAAACGAGAAGACGACAAAGGTGCGATGGGCGTTGGAACGCTCATCATATTCATAGCCATGGTACTGGTGGCCGCTGTTGCAGCGAGTGTACTGATCGATACCGCGAATACGCTACAATCCCAGGCGCAGCGTACAGGTAGAGAAGCGATACAAGAGGTTTCGAGTGCTTTTAGAGTGGTAGATATGTACGGTGAGGCAGAAGAAGGTACAATAAACGAAGTCTATCTAAAAGTCACGCTAGCAGCGGGCGCAAACCCACAACCGTTGGATAATACAACCTTGCAATGGATGACTGATGATACTGAGGAAAACTTGAATATTGCAGAAGATAATGTAGTTGATGAGGTGATACGTGGAGATGACGAAAACGTTATGGAACCCGGTGATCTGTTCAAATTTAATATCAGTGTTGACTTGGAACCACAAGACACATTGGATGTCAACATAATACCGAAGCACGGCACACCGACCTATCAGGGAGTCAAAGCACCATCTGCGATAACGAGTCAATACGTCAGTCTGTAGAAGTATTGAACCAAAAATCATTTCCATTTTTTTTTCTATTTTAATTTTTATTTGAGGTATTATAGCGATTATAATTTTCAAATGCATAAGAATATCTTTTCTCAATCTCTTATCAAGACTTATTATCAGGATTGATTGACACTAGTAGATAATCGTATCCGAATTTATATAGTAATAAACGAAGATGATTATCATGCTGTATCCGAAAGGAGGTAAGCAATAAATGAGAAGAATAAAACGAGAAGACGACAAAGGCGCGATGGGCGTTGGAACGCTCATCATATTCATAGCCATGGTGCTGGTGGCTGCTGTTGCAGCGAGTGTACTTATCGATACCGCGAATACACTACAATCCCAAGCGCAGCGTACAGGTAGAGAAGCGATACAAGAGGTTTCGAGTGCTTTTAGAGTAGTTGACATGTATGGTGAGGCAGACGATGCTGAGGAAAATATAGAAACGGTCTATCTAAAAGTCACGCTAGCTGCGGGTGCAAACCCACAACCGATGGATAATACAACATTGCAATGGATGACCGCTGATCATGAGGAAAGTCAGGAAATCGCTGAGGATATTACAGTGACTACGATACGTGGAGATGACGAAGACGTTATGGAACCAGGTGATCTGTTCAAATTCGAGATTGACTTATCTGGTCATGAATTAGAACCACAAGAAACATTGGATGTCAACATAATACCGAAGCACGGCACACCGACCTATCAGGGAGTCAAAGCACCATCTGCGATAACGAGTCAATACGTTAGTCTGTAGAAGTATTGAATCAAAAACCATTTCCATTTCTTTTCTATTTTTAATAGGAAAAACAGAGAAAACTTGATTAAACAAGAGTATTACTCACCACCATGACTGAACCTTTACCCCGCAAGGTAAAAACCATTATTTTTGATCTTGATGATACTCTTTATGATCAGCAAAAAGCTCACAGACTAGCGTTGGAAGAATTAGCAAACAATTGGGAAATCTTTGAAAATACAGAGTTTAACGGATTACTGAAAGCTTTCCATGAAGCTGATGAAAGTGCGATGCACAAATTCAGAGATGGAATACCTATAGATGAGATAAGACAGGAAAGGAGTAGTGAACTCCTCCAAATATTAGAGATAGATACAAAACATTCAGAAGAGTTAACAACTAAATTTTATGATCTCTACCCTTCCCAAGATGCTCCGATCGATGGAGCAAAACAATTGATACAAAACCTTTCGAAACATTACCAGTTGGGATTGATCACCAACAGTTCTAAAGGAGTTCAAATGAAAAAGTTAGATGCGATCGAAATCAAAGATCACTTTGATTTCGTAATATTTTCAGAAGAAGTGGGTTCTAGAAAACCAGACGAAGAAATATTCCTATCAGCTTTAAACTACATGAATTGCAAAGCAAAGAACTGCCTTTACGTTGGAGATTCGTATGAGAGTGACGTGATAGGAGCAAAAAACATAGGGATGCAGAGCTGCTGGTTCAATAAAGAGAATAGATACAAGACAGAAAAACAACTTCACGATATAGAGATCACAGAACTTTCACAACTCACACAAATACTTCACAATCACTCGTAACTCAGCGCTTTTACAGGATCCATTTTCGCTGCGTTTAAAGCAGGATAAAGTCCTGATAAAACACCTATCAAGAAAGATAATCCCAACGATATCGCTATCCATTCTGGAGGTAATATACCGGGGATATCCATTATCATAGGTATGATAGTCCTTGTGGCCACAAGGGAAATGATCAATCCTGCCAAACCACCTAACAGACCTAACATTCCAGCTTCGAATAAGAAACTCAACAATATGTGTCTGTTTTTCGCGCCTACAGCTTTCATCACACCTATCTCTCTTGTCCTTTCTTTCACAGTAACCAGCATAATGTTGGCTATCCCGAGAACGAAGGTAAAATCTTTGATTTGTTGAAAAAAAAGAGAAATGATCACTAACAGGTTCTCCAAAAGGACTAAATAATCATTTTAGATATATAATCATATCCTAAAAGTGGAGAGGTACTATAATGGATAAGATAGTGAAAAGAACGTTAACTTTAGCTGTAATAGTGGTCTTGATCATGAGTGTTTTTGGGATGGGAGTAGATATTGGAAAAGCTGAGGTGACCGTAAATGAAGAAACTGTTTATACTGACGAGGACGGCAAAACGACCTTTGAAGAATTAGAGCCAGGAGATTATGAATACGTGGTGGATCATGAAGACTTTGAAATAGTAGAATCTAACGTCACTATGATCGATGAGGATGTGGAGGAGGAGGTCATCCTTGAAGAAAAGGAAGAGTTTTACACACTAATTATTGTGGTAACTGACACAGAAGATGAAGCCGTTGAGGGAGCTACAGTTACAGTAGAGGGAGAAAATGTTAAAACTGGTGAGGAGGGAAAAGCTATATTCGAAGGTCTTCAAAAAGATACCTATGAGTATGTGGTGGAAAAAGACAATTATGAAACTGTAGAAGAAGAAGTGAATTTGGAACATGGGGAAGTGATCGAGCCGGTGGTTTTAGAAGAGGAAAGGTTTCCTAGGTGGATTTTAGGTGTGATAGCTGTGGTGATAGCAGTCATGATTGTTGGTGTTCTGTTTGCTATGAAAGACTTAGATGAAAAATAGATCAAAACAAATGCAAAATATCTTTATTATACGGCTTGAGTATTTAAGAAAAATCTTTTTATACTAGAAAAAAGAAGAGAAGAATTGGTTAAAATGAGAAAAGAACTAGTCAAAGAGTCAAAGGAAGCCTGTAATGCCGTGGCTCAAAGGATAGAAGATCTTGAGAAGGAAGTCACACCTCTTCAGATCAAGATGATGATCGAGGAGGAACTTGGATATGGACTTGAAAAGGAAGAGATAGTAGTTTTGGCCCTGACCTTCAAACACATCGATGATCTTTATGAAAAGGTAAACGGAGTAGATACTCTGGATTCAAATATGCTTTACAGATGAAGACTTGTAGATATTAGTTTTTTTAATCTTATTATAACATAGAAAGGTCCAGCCTCAGAGTTCGAGGCTGGATATATTAAAGAATTTTCTATTTGTGTCTTGGAGTGAGAGGTGTGTCGATGAAATGTATGATCCCATTTGTTCCCTCGACATCACTTTTGATGATCTTGGAGTCGTTTATTCTTACTCCTCTAGATGTGTCTATTTCAACTTCATCTCCATTAACTGTCTTTGCTCTTTTCATACCAGTAACATCTTTTGACGTGTACTTTCCAGGTACTATGTGGTATTTCAAAGTTCTAGCCAACTCATCTTTGTTTCCTAGTAATTCGTTAAGATCATCACTTGGCACTTTGCTAAATGCTGAATTTGTAGGGGCAAAAATTGTGTACGGCCCTTTTTCTTCCAAGACTTCTTTTAGTTCCGCTTTCTCTATGGCTTCCCATAGTGTTTTCATTTCTTCGTCCTTTCTCAAGGTTTCTGCTATATTGTTCATTTTCCCATCTCCTTAAGTATATAGATGAAATAGGTAGTATATATCTTTTTCTTAAATATATAGACAACTTTGAATAACCAACGGAGAACGTCAGTGAGGAAATTTGAAAGGCCAAAAGTTGAAAAAAACGAAGAAAAACGACTTTTCAAAGCCAGTAAACTTTTTTAACTCTTCTGTTGAAGTACTTCACAGTGTAATTGTACTTATCTATTTTTATTTTGAAGAATAATATAAATACGTGCCTCTCCTTACTATTATTAGTGAGAAAAATGATGATGGAAAAAAGATTCAAGACCAAAAAGGCCGGATATCCAAGTCAGGAGTACTCTAACTTGCTAAGTTCCTTAACAGGCAAAAAGTAAAGGATCAACGGTCTAAAACCCCTTATCTCCTTAATTTAAATGCTTTTTCATTTTTATTTCATCTACACTTTACTAATCATTTAAATATGATGTTGACTTTAAATTTTTTTAGTATATGTTAAGCAGAAAAGCGTTCTTGATAACGGTCACAAAATACATCGACTATTTCACCGGCTGGCTCGGACTGTTCTTTATAGCTAGGTTTATGGCTGATCCTGATTTCAACTATGGTGTAGTTCAGTTCGCACTGGGATTCGTTTCGATGTTTTCCTTTGTTGGAACATTCTTCAAATCTGCTCACGTTAAGAGACTTTCAGGTGGTGAATTAGATGAAGATAAGTGCATGGGCACTTATATTTCTTTGAAGTCACTAGCTACTCTAGTTACTTTTTTAGCTATATTTGGAAGCTTGATGATATGGAAATATGGGTTGGGTAGAGGTTTTGAGACGCCAGAACATGAGACCGCTATCTACATAATAACAGGATACTTCATACTCACAAGCATAGGACACATCGCCAAATATACTTTCCAAGCTAAAAAACAGATCGCTAGGATGGAATCGTTACGTGTGATGACTGGGACGATCCCTACGATCTTTATAATTTTTGTTGCTGTCACGGAAGGTGAAGCCATCGAATTGGCTCTTACCTATGTAGCAGGATCTGCTTTGATGGCTCTTTTAGCTATCTTTTACTTGAGAGATGTAAAGATTAAAAAACCAGATCGGTCTTCGATAAAGAGTTACTGGGATTTTGCGCTACCTGGTTTTTTCAGCAAAATTGTTTCAAGATTCGGCAATAAAGTGGATATCGTTATGGTACAGCTCTTTTGGAGTTCTACCAATGTAGGTTATTATGCAGCAGGTCAGCAGGTAGCCGGGGTTGTCAGTGGTCTCGTTGCAGGTGTTGGCACAGTGATATTTCCTGCCATATCTGAGTTGCATGCAAAGGGTGATCTAGAATCCATAAAAAATACAGTCAAGACTGCCGCTAGATACAGTAGTTTGATAATGTGCCCTGTCGTGGTTTTTCTGATCATCTTTCCACATGAGGTTATACACATAATGGTTAGTGATAGGTTTCTTCCTGCGGCTCCAGTGATTAGGATACTAGCGATCAATTCCTTTTTTCTGATCTATTTTAAACCGTTTAGATACACGATCTTAGGGATGGACCGTCCCAAACTGAGCGCGAGAATATCTATCATGGGCAACTTGGGAAATGTAGCTCTTAACATATTGCTCATACCTGATTCTCTTTTTGGTGTTCCATTGATGGGTATGAAAGAGGTTGGAGCTGCCATCGCTACTTTGACTGCAGGCGTATCTATCTCGCTCGCTAAGTTTTTTGTCTCCAAGAAACTTGCGGACGTATCGTTTACCTGGGGGACCCTTTACCATATAGGTGCCGCTGCGATCTCAGGTTTGATTCTATTTGTTTTAGAGATGCGGCTTCTGCCAATAACTAGATTTTATCATCTATTCATTTATGGGGGTTTGATGCTCGCTATTTACGCAGTGATATTATATCTAGTCGGTGAATTCACAGAGAAGGAATGGCATTACCTAATGGAGGTAGCTCACCCAGGCAAACTCCTTAAATACATCAAAGATGAAATTTCAGGTAGAAAATCTTAGATATTTATCAGATGTTCTTGGTCTAGTACGTTAATCCCTTCTTGATCAAAAGTTTTCTGCAGGTCGAGAATAGGCTGATTTTCTGCTTTTTGCTTTTGAACTATTTACTTAATATTTAAGGCGAATCAGGAGAGTGAGGTGTTAGCTTATCAAATTTTAAATTTACGTTAACTGTGATTAACGTTTTCTTGACAAATACGTTAATTGGGACTAACGTTTATTTTTCGAATTTTGTATATCTTATAATATGTTTGACTATGAATAGGTGGATTTCACCTTTTCAAGCCAAAATTCCAGGTTTAGACTTTCTAGAATAGATACGGACTTTTCAAAATTCGTCTTTTTTTCTTCTTCTTCCCCTGTTAATCCTTTCAATATGGATAATTCGTTTAAAGATAAGGCCAATTCCTTCCTTTCGCCAACGTTTTCAAATATTTTCTTTGACCTTTCAAATTCTTTTTCAGCCTCTTCATATTTTTCCATCTCTCTGTATATAATACCTAAAACTTTTCTAACTATACCTTCTTCCATGATCGAATCAGTTTCGAGTGATATATCAAGAGCTGTTTTAGCATGATCGAGTGCCTTTTCGGTCTTACCTTTTTCAAGAAAAATCTGTGCTAATCCTCTGTAAGGATGGGGTAACAATGGTTTGAAACCGATATCCTGGCAGAGCTCAAGGCTTTTCTCATAATAATCCAAAGATTTTTCAAAATCTCCGATATGATAATGGATCTTCCCTAAATTACTCAAACTAGCTGCTTCACCTTTTTTAAAATTGATATCACGACATATCTCTAAGCTTTCACTTTGCTTTTTCAATGCCTTTTCAAAATCTCCCTTTCTGAAATGATACTCTCCTAAATTTATGAAAGTGATAGCGATACCTTGTTTATCTCCTATTTCATCCCATGTAGAGAGACTCTTTTTGTAATATTTTTTAGCCTCTTCAAAATTTCCTTTCCTAAGATATATCGTTCCTATATTGTTGAGAGTTGAATAGATATCTCTTTTATCTCCTCTTTTTTTTCTTTTTTCAAGACTTTTTTCGTAATAATTCAGAGCCTTATCCAATTCACCCTTGTTCAGATGGATGATCCCTAGACTGTTGAGGGCTGCTGATTCTCCACCCAGATTATCGATTTTTCTCCAAGTCTTCAGGGCTTCTTCAAGATGCTCTTTAGCTTTATCATAATTTCCTTTATAGTGATATACATTACCGAGTCCTTGGTGTATTTGAGCATATTCTTTATCATCCCCATGATTTTGACATAAAGATAGTGCCGATTCAAAATCACCTATCGCCGAGTCATAATAACCTTGACGCATCTTGGCATTGCCTTTTTTACATAATAATCTACAGGATTCTCTGCTGACCTGATAATCTTCAGATAGTCCCTTTTCTATTTTCCTTAGTGTTCTTTCGAATTCACCTTCTCTTTCGTGAATGCTAGCTATCTTACGATAAATTTTCTGCTGCGCTTTAGGTTTTATCTGATCTAAAGGTATATTATCATAATATTCCATGCTTTTTTTGTACTCACCTAATATCTTGTAGCAATCTCCAAGTCCTTCATTGGCTATCCTCTTTTTCTTTTCAAGATCTGCTTTTTCAGCTAAGCCAAGAGCTTCATGGTACATCTCAATGGCATCCTCATGTGCATATAAATTTCTAGCTCGCTGAGCTGCTAATAAATAAAACTCACACGCATTATCGAAGACCTCTCCTAATTTGTAGTGATAGGCTATATCTAGATAATGTTGCTCGATATTTTCTTCAAATTCATTTTTTAATTCTTCTGCTACTGAAACATGAAATTCTTTTTTGAAGGATTTAGGGATCTTTTCATAGATACTTTTATGTATTAGTCCATGGGAAAACATATATCGATCTTCTAAAGGTGCCTCTTCCCAGAGGCCATTCCCTGTCAATATATCTATATTTTCTAAAAGATCAAAGGGATCTTTATCTGACACGTTGTAGAGAAGGGAAAAGGGGATTTCTTCACCGATCACACTCCCCATCCTTAATATCTTCAGAGTTTCATCGTTCAGCTTTTTTACTCTTCTCTCAATTATATCACTAATAACTCTTGGGAGATCGATCTCAGCAGCTCCCGAAAGATACTTTCCTTGGCTTGGATCGATGATATCATCTTCCATCATTTGTTTGACAAGCTCTTTTATAAAAAGGGGATTTCCTTCAGCAGTTTCATGTATCAGTTGTATAAACTCGTCATTCACGTCTAGTGAATTTATATTATTTTGAATTATGTTTTTTGTATCCTCCCATCCCAACGGTTCCATCTCCAACTCTTTGAATAGATGTTGTCTACTCATTCTTTGTATTACTTCTTTCAGGAAATCGTTCTCATCTACATCTTCAGGTCTGTAAGCCCCTATAAAAAGCAAAGGTGAATCTCTTAGCTTTTCTATCGTATGATGTAATAATTTAAGGGAAGCTTTGTCTACCCATTGAAGGTCATCGATAAATATAATGAGAAGTTTATTTTGACATAGATTTTTCAATTTTTTGATAGTTTTTGAATATAAAATTTCTCTTTTGTATCCTGATTCATCCTCCATTACCGAATTTGAATCCTCTGTAAAGCTATTAAAAGGATCAAAAAATTCATCTTCAGTTTTTTTTAGTTTCTTAAAAGCCTCTTTTAGAGGAATATAAGGCTCGGATATTTCATAAACGCCTTTTCCGGTGATAAATTCAACATCTTCAGAGAAATTTTTATCAGAGAGTAATTTATTTTTGAACTCAGTAACTAGTCTAGTTTTCCCTATACCTGCTTCACCTTTAATCAAGACAGCTTTATTTTGTCCATCGTCAGCTTTTTCTAATTGATCCGCTAGAAATCCTATTTCTTTTTTCCTGCCAGTAAAGGTATCTTTAGGGGATCCTTCAGACTTGGTCAGATCAATAATATTTTCATTATTTAATTTATTGATGGCCACAAGTAAAGGTTCTCTAGAACATATATAAGAGTCTATTTCTTTTAATTTTACTTCGACTTCTGATGATTCCATCTTCAACTTTACTTCTTTTTTTTCCAATTCCTCTTTAATCTTTTCAGCATTTTTTCTTCCATCGTGGGTCAATGAATAGATCTTCCTTCTCCTTTCTAATCCTATTACCCTGCTCACATCTTCTTTTACCATATCTTCATCGATAAGCTCTCTTATCAGCTCACTTGTTCGATTTCTCGAGAGATTAGCTGCTTCAGCGATACCTTTTTGACATAATGTATAAGGGGCTTTAACTCCGATCTCTTCAAAAGTTTTCTGAGTGTGTAAATGTAACAGAATTCTATTTTTCCCTTTAGTTAGCGACATTTGGAGATTAAATCTGTTCTAAAGTTATTTAGAGATTTCCATTGTTAATGATATTTTGAGAATCCTCGACATGTCGGAGTCAGCTTTTTATTGGTTAACAAGGTGATTTCAACTGCATAAGAGGTTTTACTGTATGGAAGAAAAAATAAGAAAGTACCTTTGTATTTTTGGTATAACAGTACTACTGATAATTGGAACCGTAACACCAGGAACACTGATCTTCGCAGAAACAAACACAGACAACATTGAGGAATCAGAGGAAATAGACTCGATCGAAGAAACTATCGTCATGGTTAAAGGTGTAACATATGAAGATATCGATGAACTGAGTGAATTTGGTGAAGTGATCGATCATTACGGTGAAAACACTCTATTGAGGACCAAAGAAAACGATCTAGGATATTTAGAAGAAAGCTATCAGATAGATGAACTAAATCACAGGAACGACATATTCTTGAACGGTAGACGCCTAGATAGAGATGATTTGACCGAAAGAGACCAGGAAGAATTACTAGAGATGTATGAACCTGGGTCTAAAGGCATCTACCTTATAGATCTGATCGGTCCAGTGAATTCTGAATGGAGAGAAGAATTGGAAGAAATCGGCGTGGACATAATGAACTATGTGCCTAACTATGCATACAGAGCGAGAATGACTTCTGAGGTAGCGGAAAGAGTCTCAGAATTCGAATATGTCGAGTGGTTAGGACCATATCCACCTGAATTCAAAGTGCAAGAAGGAATAGGTGAAGGAGCGATAGAGATAGGTTTTGTAGAGGATGTCGAAGAACAAACTATAGAGAGATTAGATAGAAAAATGAACATCGCAGATTCAGAAAGATCACTCGATGGAGGTTCAACGATCATCAGAGAAGTTGAAACAAAAGAGGAGATTTACGACATCGCTAGGATGCCTGAAGTCTACTATATCGCAGATTATCAAGAACCCGAACTTCATTCTGAAATAGAATCGCAGATAGTCGGAGGCGGATTGTGGAACATGGATGACGAAGATGGAGATCACTCAGATCCCTATAGGAAACACGGTGATTATGGGGCTTATATAAACCAGATAGGTTATACTGGAGAAGGAACGACCATAGCAATTGCAGATACGGGTTTAGGAGATGGACAAGCGGGAGATGCAGGTCACGAGGATTTTGAAGGACGAGTTGTTGATGGTTATAGTTTCGGTTCAGAAGAAGATGAATGGCAAGACGGTCACTATCACGGAACACATACTGCAGGCTTAGCCGCTGGAAACACATATGATGGAACTGGAGAAACTTACGCAGGAGAAGAGACGGGACCTTATTATCTAGCTCAAGGAGTGGCTTACGACTCTGAACTATTTGGTATGAAAATTTTCGATGATGAGGCAAATCCAGTGATCCCTGCTGACACATTTGAGGTAGTAGAAGAAACCGCAAAGCGATCGGACACTTATGTACATTCCAATTCTTGGGGTGCAGATAGCATGGGGCAATACACTGAATCAGACAGTTCATACGATGCAGCTGTAAGAGACGCGAATAGAGAGACTGATGAGAACGAACCCATGGTAATCACGTCCTCGGCTGGAAATGACGGGCCTGGCGAACAAACTACTGGAAGCCCGGGTCATGCCAAGAATGTTATAACCGTCGGTGCTACCGAGACTTGGGTACCAGATGGAGCGGAATACGGCGGAAATAGTAGAGATAATCCAGATAATGTTGTCAGTTACAGTTCTAGAGGATGGACAGCAGACAACAGGATCAAACCAGATGTAGTGGCGCCTGCTGAATTGACAGTATCTACTCAGACTCCTCTGAGTGAGGGCAGTTATGAGCCCAACGAAGAAGAGTACAGGTGGATGGGAGGAACATCTTCCTCAAATCCTGTAGTCGCTGGTGCCGCAGCTGTAGTGGTTGAATGGTATGAAGAAAATTATGGATATAGACCGAGTCCAGCTATGGTTAGATCTTTGTTGATAAATACCGCTGAGCCTTTGGATGAGGAAGAAGGAAATACAGAACCTATACCTAACCAAGATGAAGGCTGGGGTATGGTCGATCTTTCCAAACTTGAATATCCGAAAGATGATCCAATTGAGATATATACTGAAGATCAGGAAAATATCTTTGAAAATAGTGGGGAAACCAATGAGTATGAACTAGGATATGATGATTCTGATGAACCTTTAAAAATAACACTGGGATGGACGGATAAGGAAGCTCCTGCAGATACTCAGGAAAATCCTTCACTCATCAATGATTTGAATTTAGAAGTAGAATCTCCAACGGGCCATGTCTATAGAGGTAATGCATTCGAAGAGGGTTGGACTCAACCGAATCAAGATGTGCCGGAAGAATTCGACAGAAAAGAAGACGGATGGGATGATACTAACAATGTACAGAATGTCTACTTACCCTCAGAGGAACTAGAAAAGGGTATTTATACTGTAAGAGTTAAAAGCGCAAATATACCAGAGGATGCAGTAGGTATAGGAGAGACCAGTCAAGATTATTCCTTAACTGCCTATAACGCTGTAGAAGGAGAAGTTACCGGAGAACCTCCTTCATTAGAGATAGAATACCCTGAAGAAGGAGAAACTTGGACAGGACATGAAGAAAAGACGATAGAATGGTCAGCTTCGGCAGGAGACGATGATCTGAAAATAATCAATGCCTTTTACAGTTTAGATGGTGGTGAAAGTTGGGATATAATAGAAGAAGGAGTAGATCCAGAAGAAGGAAGTATCCTCTGGTCAGTAGTCAATAAACCGAGCGATGATGTCCAGATAAGACTTAGAGTCACGGATGAGGAAGGAAGATTTGCCGAAGAAATCGTCGATGATATGAAGATAGAAGGCATACCTCCAGAGCCTCCAGAAAATCTTCTGATCAGTAATACCGATACCGCGACAGTTTCGGTATATGAAGATGATGTTTCGGAAGATAGAGGATATACCACTTGGACCTCTAACGAGAATGCCAGTGAGTGGGACATTCGTGACCATGGTTCTACCGTCGGTGATAACTCATGGGACTGGGGTAACATGTACTTCGAAAAGATAACTGAAGAGGGCATGGAAAGCAGATTGACATCACCTGAGATAGAACTTCCTGATGATGCTGAAGATCTAGAACTAAGTTTTGATCATTGGAGAGATTTTGGTGATGCCTCAATAGATGACGGTGGAAATCTTAGGATATCGACTACTGGTGAAGAAGATGATTTCGAGATAATCGAGCCTGAAGAAGGATATGATGGAGAAATAGAGAGTTACTTTGGAAATCCACTCGGAGATGAACCGGGCTGGGGAGGCACATTCGATTGGGAAACGGTAAATTTTGATCTATCAGAATATGCTGGAGAAACGATACATCTTCGATGGAATGCAGGAGTAGAACAACTTATCGAGCTTTTCCCAGGTATAGGACAAGGCTGGAGGATAGATAACATTGAAGTGACCGGTATTTTCGAGGAAGAAGACGCTCACAATCAACTGAGATGGTATGCTAGTCCTGACGAAGATATCGATGAAGTCAGTCATTACGAGATCTATAGGGAAGAAGAAAAAGAAGGGGATTGGAATGAAGATTCCTACATCGACAGTGTACCTGCAGACGGTTCTGAAGTGTATCATTATGAGGATCCTTTTGCTGGAGAGGCAGATGATGATCATTGGTGGTACCTAGTTAGAGCTGTTGGTACTAACGAACTCAGAGAAGAGAATGAAGAGATAAAACAGGAAACAGGAGATCCAGAAGTTGACCATCCCGAGATAGATATAGAACAGCCTGACAGTGAACAATCATGGAACGCTCATGAAGAAGAACAGATAGAATGGACCACTGAGGAAGGAGAAGATGATGTAGATTATGTTGATCTATGGTACAGTATCGATGCTGGTGAAACCTGGTCTGAGATAGATAAATTCGTTGATGACGAAGGAACTTTCGATTGGACAGTAGCTAACTGGCCCAGTGAAGAGGCTCTGATACGGGGTAGAGTGGTCGATGAGTTCGGTAGACATACTGAAGATACGAGTGAAGAATTCTTTGAAATAATCGGAGAACCTCCCGAACCTCCAGAGAACTTGGAGATAAATCATGGGGATGTCGAAGAAGAATGGATATGGGAACATCCTGAAGAAAGAAGGCCCGAGGTAGAGAACAAAGTCGGTTTAAACCAACCAGGAACATGGTATGGCGGTATACGAACTGAATTGTCCGAAGGAGAACTCACAGAAATATCTTACTTCGACGCTGAAGAAGCAGATTCTGTGAAAGGGATAATTTACGAAGACGGTGATGAAGAACCTGGTGATAGGATAAGTGAGACTGAAACAGTCACTGGAGAAGGAGATGAAGAATGGAAAGAGCTGTCTTTCGAAGAACCTCTAGAAGTGACTGAAGATCATTATTGGCTCGTACTAGAAGTCGATGATCCTGGAGAAGGCTATCAACCTGTCGGTGTTATAGATCCTCATGTCGAGGATGCTGGATATATCAGTTTTGATGGTGATATATGGGATGAACTTCCGGATGAGAATTTAGACTACAGTTGGGCTTTAGAAGCAAATTTGATGAGTATCGATAGAGATGGAAATAATGATAATCTGATTTCATGGGAAGCTAGTGAAGATGATCCTGGTGAAGTCGATCGGTATAATGTCTATAGAAGTGAAGAAGAGATAGGACCATGGAATGAGTCTACCTATGTTGGAGAAGTAAATGCCGATGGATCGGATGATTACGAATACTATGATCTCGATAAAGGTGTTCCAGATGATACTGCATGGTGGTACGTGGTGAGAGCTGTAGGTATCAATGATCTGGAAGAAGATAATGAGAATGCAGTTAAAGAATCGGTTCCTCCAGAGATAAATATAACAGCTCCCGAACAGGACGATCAATGGTACTCTGAGACTCAAGAGGAGATAACCTGGGAAACTACAGAAGTTGAAAATCCTATCGATCATATAGATCTTGAGTATACACTAGGTGGAGATCATTCATGGGAGCAGATCGCCGAAGAAGTCGACGATACTGGAGAATATCAGTGGGAAATACCTCATATCGTTGATCACAGTGATGAAGTTCAGATAAGAGCTACCGTTGTCGATGACACTGGTACTCATGATGAAGATGTGAGTGAAGAATTTACCATAGTCGGTGAACCTCCTGAATCTCCGGAAAGAGTGAAAGTCGAACATAGTGGAGAAGAGGAAGAAGATAATTTAGTGACTTGGTATCCAAGCCCTGATGAAGATGATGACCTAGTGAGCGAATACAACATATATCGTTCTGAAGAAAGAGACGGTCCATGGGAAGATCCGATAGGTGAGATAGAATCTGATGGATCGGATTCCTATGAATTCTTGGATGAAGAAGCTGCTGGTTCACCTTATTATTGGTATGTCGTTAGAGCGGTAGATATATATGAGCAGGAAGAAGACAATGAAGAAGCTAAACAAGAACCAGGCGATCCTGAATATGCTGCACCTGAGATAACGATCATACAGCCCGACGGTGGAGAAGAATGGTTCGAAACCACTACACAGGATATCTTGTGGGAAACTGAAGAAGGTGATGAAAGCATAGATTATATCGATATTTGGTACACAGCGGACGGTGGAGAAGAATGGGCACTTATCGAGAAAGATCTAGAAGATACTGGCGAGTATGAATGGACCGTGCCTGGTGAATACGGTAACGAATCACTGATCAGAGCTGAAGTGGTTGACGATGCTGGAAGATTCGATGAGAATACAAGTGATGATTACTTTGAGATTTTGAAAGATGAAACTCCACCGACTCTTGAGATAAAACATCCTGAAGATGGAGATATATTCTCAGATGATCAGGTAACTGTTGATTGGCAGGGCGAAGACGATAAAAGTGGTATATCTCATTATGAGATACGTTTGAATGAAGAGGAATGGATAGATGTTGAAGAAAATGAGAGCTACGAATTCGAAGAAATAGCTGACGGCGAACATCTCTTAGAAGTGAAAGCGGTAGATAACTTAGGAAATGAAAGGATCGAATCTGTTTCATTTACGATCGATACTACACCACCTGAAATAATGGTCAATGATCCTGTCGATGGAACCGCTGTTTCAGAAGATGAGATAACCGTATTATGGTCTGGATATGATGAGACAACTGATATCGTTTCCTATGAGGTATGGTGTTTCGAGAATCAAGAATTCTTGGATGTAGGCTTGAGGACATGGCACGAATACAATAATTTGGAGGATGGTACTTATTCTACTGAGATCAGAGCCACCGATGTAGCGGGTAATCAAGCTGAAGAAGAAGTAGAGTTTACAGTCGATACTGAACCTCCTGCAGTAGATATCATTGGTCTAGACGAGGTCATCGAAGAGGACAGAGTAAATGTGAGTTGGGAAGGAGAATACGGAAGCTCAGGTATCGATGAGTATGAAGTTAGATTGAACGATAGAGGTTGGACAAATTACGATGCGCCTGAATTACCGGCTCAAGCAGGAGAATTGATCTGGGAACATGGTGAACATGGAGGAAGCGCTGAAACAGTATATGAAGAAGATGGAGTCGTTTACAGTGGTGCCGATCTAGGTCCCGGTGAAAATGGAGAAGTCATCGCTTATAACCCAGAAACTGGAGAAGAGCTTTGGAGTCACTTCCATCACGAAGGCAGTGTAGAAGACGTCTTTGTTCAAGATGGTGTAGTTTACAGTGCGGGCTTCGACGGTTCTGTGATCGCAGCCGACGCATCTGATGGTAGTTTCTTATGGCAGCACGAATTACACGGTGCAGGAGTAAATTCGATACACGTAGAAGAGGATGTGATATACAGTGGTTCTTCTGATGGAAGAGTGATAGCTGCGGATACCGAAGAAGGTGAGGAAGTTTGGGATCACGAACATCATGAAGGTATGGCTGTTTTCTCCGTTCATGTATCAGATGGTGTTGTTTATAGTTCTTCCATAGTGAACGATATTGTAGTAGCTGCAGAAGCTGAAGACGGTGAATTCATTTGGGAACACGATCATCACGAGGCGATGGTTTATCCTGTCTTCGAGTACGATGGAATAGTTTACAGTGCCGACGATGGTGGATGGGGACAACCAGGAGAAGTCATAGCTGTGGATGCTGAAGACGGTGAATTGATCTGGAGACACGAACACCATGAAGGTACCATTTACGCTCTACATGTGTGGAATGGTATGGTCTTTACAGGATCTGAAGACGATAAAGTGATTGCGGCTGATGCGGAAACTGGTGATTTCATATGGGAGCATGAACACCATGATCATATAGTGAAAGATCTACACGTCACCGATAGTGTCGTTTACAGTGCAGCTGAAGATGACATGATCAAAGCTGCTGAAGCACAGGACATAGAACCAGAACCGCTGTATCACGAATTTTTAGGAATCGATGATGGAGATCATACTATTTCGATCAGAGCTACTGATCATGCAGGTAACCAGTACACTGAGGCCGTAGACTTCACGATAGATACTACACCACCAGAACTGACTATAATGTCTCCTGAAGACGGTGTAGAAGAGCTCACCTATCAGGAAGAATATGCCGTAGAAGGTATGACACATCCTGAAGCCGAACTTTGGATCGAAGATGTAAAGGTAAATGTAAGCGAAGATGGAAGCTTTTCAGAAAATGTGACACTAGTAGAAGGATTGAACAAGGTAGAATTGAAAGTTGAAGACGAGGCAGGAAACGCAGATGAGATGGAAGTTGAATTGCTTTTCCTCCCAGACCTTCAAAACTACCTGACCCATGATGAATTAGAAGATGAGTTGGAAGGATATATCACTCAAGATGAATTGACAAGTGAACTTGACAACTATTTGAAACAGACTGAGATGGAAGAAGAATTGAAAGACTACGTGACACAAGATGAACTAGATGATCTGATAGCTGAGCACGGCTACTTGACAGAGCAGGACTTAGAAGAGTTGAATTACCTGACTGAGGAGGAACTGGAAGAATACGACTATTTGAGTGAAGAGGAGTTATCGCAATTCGAATTTTTGACAGAGCAGGACTTAGAAGAGTTAGAATACCTGACTGAAGAGGAACTGGAAGAATACGACTATCTGACTGAAGAGGAACTGGAAAATTATGTTACCGAGGAGTACCTAGAGAACTATCTGGAGCAAAATGTTTTTGATCAGTATTTAAAGGAAGAAGATCTAGAGAGATATGTGACTGAGGATGATATAGAACCGTATGTCCTCGATGAAGACGTTGAAGACGATGTCGACCTAGCTAGAAACTTAGGGATCGTCGGTCTGATAATAGCGATATTGGCATTAGTTATAGCTGTCTTCATATTCGTAGTAAAAAGATCTACTGAAAAGAGGACTGAGCCTAAAGATGAAACTAGTGAAGTAGAAAGTGAAGATCAGTGGCAAGACGAAGTCATCGATGAAGAAGTTTTTGAGGAAACCGATGAAGCTCTCGAGGATGAAAATGAAGTTTTCGAGGAAGAAACCGAAGAGCTCGATGATACATAAAAATAGGAGCAAGCAGCAGTAAATCTAAAACCTTTCTTTTTATTTTTTTGAATTTATTACATATCCTTTGTTTTCTTTATCATCATTATGATATTTAATACATCGATATCAAAAGCTTCTGTCCTTTTTTCTAGGTTTTGTATTTATAGGAAACTATGGATTACGAGAAGAGGCATATTGGTATGTACCTATCGATGGTATTTTATAATAGAAATATATTATTATTGGTAACAAGATGGATGAAGAACGAGTTTCGCGATATAGAGATAAGATATCCATAATAACCAAACGGAGAGATAATATATCCTCTTGGATACGAGATGGAGATGAAAAAAGCACACTGGCTGTATACAAGGCTTACCAAGAGATGATTGAAGCCTTCACCGATATATTCGCGATGATCCTCAAAGATATGGGTGATGTAGTTGAAGACGATTATACGAATATAGAAAAATTGAGAGAAAGAGGACTGTTAGATGAAGAACAAGTGGGAGTCATGAAGGAATCGAATGGGCTTCGAAACAGGCTTGTCCATGATTATAACGGATTAGAGAAGGAGATAGCTATCGAGTCCATAGAAAGAACTAATTCGAAAGTCACTGAGGTTTTAGAGGTGATTCGAGGATGGATAAGAAAACAGTAGATCAGCTGAAAGAGGATTTCTCTTGGGTCGAGGAAGATGATAGAGTCCTAGCTGTCCTTTTATTCGGTTCTTTTGTCAAAGATGAAGAGCATCTTAAAAGTGATATTGACGTAACTGTAGTCGTTCCTGGAGCTTCTTATTTTTATTATGACTGCGAAGGTGTGAGTGATGAAAAGGTGGATATTAAGGAAGTGCTGTTGAAGGTTTTCAGAGAAGTCAACACGGTCTCTAAAGACTATGATATTCATATCTTCGAAGAACTTCCCATTCATATACAACATGATATCATAGAGGAACACGAGGTGGTACACACAGCTGACAGGTTAGGGATGCACGAGTACTTCTACAATTACAGGAAACTGTGGGCCGATCAAAAACATCGCAATACCATGAGTAAGGAGGAGCTGATCGCTGGTGTTTAGAAGATTCAGTTTTTGAAAAGATTTATTTATGATTCAATTGATAGATATTTGTAGAACAACATGACTGAACGAGTCAAAGATATCTTAAAAGAACACAAAGCTGATATTAAGCGGAGATTCGGTGTGAAACGTATTGGACTCTTTGGATCCTGTGCAAGAGGTGAAGAGAGAGAGGATTCTGACGTGGACGTGATAGTAGAATTCGAGGATCCCAATTTCGATGATTTCATGGATCTAGCGGCTTATCTAGAAGACTTATTCGACAGGCCAGTAGACATCCTAACACGTAATGGACTTAAAAATATAAGAATACCTGAAGTGAGTCAACTACCCAGCCCTAAAGGAAAGGGCTTGTATACAGCAAGACCAGACTGCATCGACAATTTAATTATCAGTGTACTCCACTCTATCCTGCAGAGCAGGAACGGAGAGGCATGTAGCTTCACGTTCGCTTCAACGTACCTGATTTAAGGGTCTGTTGACCACGACCCAAGCCGAGAAAGAACCCGTGCATGGTCAGTAGCGGGCAACCGCATTCGTTTCTTATGCCTTCTCGGATTGCAGATATATCATTGTTTTTACAGGATTTAAATGTTCTGGATGCATTCCTCCTCGCCCTGAAGGACGGGGCCTCCTACTTTGTCTCAGGTGAGGAGATATCAAAAGGGGTAGTATATGTCTGAAAGAGGCGACTTCGAATACATCAAAGATATTCTATAAGCCATCAATAGGATAAATAGAGATGGAGGTGAATGTGACTTTATCGTTAAGGAAGGAAGAGATTTCAAAACCGCTATTCAAGTGACTAAAACCTTAGAAGACAATAGAGAAAGAGAGGTCCAAGGACTTGAAAGTGCGATGGAATCCCATGACATCGAAAGAGGTCTCATACTCACCGAAGATGAAAAAGAAAGTTCAGAGGGAGATATCGAGATGATGCCGGTCTGGTTGTGGTTACTTATATAGATCGTGTTCACTGTAAAGTCTCCTCTTTATGGAATCCAAGTCACCGGATGTGATCCCTTTGAAGAACTCTTTATTCATCTTTAATTTTTTATCTTCTGATTTTCCTTTTTCCTCATAGCACTCGTCGAATTCAAAATCGTATTCATCACCAAAAACCTGGTTGAAGATATACTCCGCTCTTTCCATGTGATAGCACGAGCTGACAACGTGAATAGTGGAGATGTTATCGAGATCCTCTTTATCTACGATCTTCCTTACAAAATAAGCGTTGCCTATAGTGTCCAACGATCTTTCTTCGAGGACGATAAGTTCAGGATCGATCCCCTCACGCACCGCATATTCCTCCATGATCTGCGCTTCTGATTTCTCTACTTCTCTATTAGCTCGCCCACCGCTGAGTAGAAGAAGATCAGCATCGATGGCTTCGAAAAGTTCTATTCCCGTATCCATCCGTCCTTTTAATTCCTCATGAAGATACGGACCTTTCAGACGGTTCCCGAGGACCACCACTGCACTTTTAGTTTTCTCCATAGCTATCAAGGGTTATATTTGAGTATTTTTTATAACTTCTTTTATAGGGTAAGTTGAGCACTTGTACGTTAAATCTGAAGGGCGAATTTCTAAACAAATACTTTTCTTTCTCTTTCTCGTCATAATATCCGTCGACTTCAACGTTCTTAAACTCATCGAATAATTTAACGGGATAAAACTTTTCTTCGTCACTTTTTAAGGGATTTTGAATACCATACTTTATCATCCGTTTCCCCTTTTTCAATACTTTTTTTGTTCCTACACCTATGCCAGGTCCCAAAACTAACGAGGAGATAGGACCTAGAGCAGCCCCTACTCCAAATTCTACACCTGTTGCGACAGCGATGTTCAATCCCTTCGGGATCTTCTGTTCTACTACTTCATCTATTTTCTCGTTTATTTTTTTCTGTCTTTCTTCAAGATTTTGAGAACGTTTACACTCTTTAATCACATTTTGGATCTTGAACATCCAATAAGGATCTTTTTCCCTTGTTTCTCTTACATCTTTTAAAAAAGTATCTAATAATTCTTTACGCTTATCCAAGTTCTTCAAATCCAGATCACCGTCTAGATCGGTCTCTTGTATCAGCTTATTTAACTTTGGAGAGACCAATGGGATATCAGGGACCGTTCGCACATCTGATGATTTTCTTTCCATCTCTGGATCAACCTTGTTGGTCAGATCGCGCATACTGAAGTCTACCGTGCCGCCTTTTGAGTAGGACCAAAAAGTTCCATAGCGCTGCCAATATTTGAAGATGAATTTGCCGATTTTCTTGCTGGTTTCACCTCTGTTTTCTCCACTGCTCAACCCTTCCTTACGAAATTTTTCATATATGGATTCTATAGGTAAAAATTTATCTTTTTCATTGGAGATATCATCTAGACATTCTTTGAGGAGTTCAACTCTCAAAATCCTTTCCAAAGTACTTTTGTTCAAATTTTCGTACTTTATAGCCGGAAGAAGCACCTCTCCTTCAGGGACGTGTCTATATAATTTTTCAAGGTGCTCGTTTTTATT
>CAZRSB010000012.1:0-45897 GCA_964602715.1 uncultured Thermoplasmata archaeon
ATGTATGGTTAGAGTATAATATACCAAAAAATTAAGTAGTAAACTTTCATTCCTCTTAAATGTATGAGGAATCTGAATGGATAAAAAGATCCATAAAAGGATAGAAAAAAACGATGAATCGATGACCATCGAAGACATCCAGAAGATGATAGAAAAGATCCAAGAGGAAAATCCAGATCGAGAAGTTTTCTTTGATGGAGACGAATATGCCATCTGTAGCAGAAAGAAGGAAGGTTAAACTTTGATTTTGATCAAGTTAGGCGGTAGTGTTTTGACTGATAAAGAAAAAAGATATACATTCAACACTAGAACAGCCAAACGTATTTTTAGAGAGATAAAGAAGACTTCTATAGAAGATTATATTATAGTCCATGGTGGTGGAAGTTTTGGACATCCTGGCGCTGAAAAATATGGTTTGAATGATCAAAGATCTAAAAGATCACCGGAAGGTCTTTCTAAAGTTCAACTTGATATGAGAAGGATGAACCATAGAGTCTTAGAGATCATGCAAAAATTGGGGATGTTTGGGGTGTCTATACCTGGAGGTCTTGTGACTTTATTCGAAAATGGAGTTCTTAAAGAGATAAATGAGGATATTTTTAAAAAGTATGCGTCTCTAGATGTTATTCCCGTTGCTTTTGGGGATGTCACAATAGATGAGCAGCTTGGGATCACTATCTGTTCCGGCGATGATCTAATGATGGGTCTTTCAAATCTAGCAGATAAAGCGATTTTTGTTACAGATGTAGATGGCATTTACAAAAAAAATGAATTGATTGAAACATTTACTGAAGAGATGTATCCTTTGAGAGAAGAAGATTTTTCACAAAGAAAAGATAAGATGGATGTGACGGGGGGTATGAATGAAAAAGTTAAAAAGATATTGGAGGTTTCGGATAGATGCGAGACCTTTGTTGTGAATGGTGAAAAACCAGATAGGCTCGCTGGACTTCTCAGAGGCGATGATGTAATTTGCACTCAGGTGAGATAGATGATTGAATCAAGAAAAGAAGATCACATGAAGATAAGTTTGAGAGAAGATGTAGAGGTCAAAAAAAATTATTGGAACGAAATCGATTTTTATCATCGTGCGGCTCCAGAAATCGATTTTGATGAGATCGATCTAAGTACCGAATTTTTAGGAGTGGAATTAGAAGCTCCTCTGATCATCGCTGGTATGACTGGAGGATATGAAGGTGCTCTAGATTTCAATAAAGAATTGGCGAGTGCTGCTGAAAATACTGGTATTGGATTCGGTGTTGGAAGTCAGCGTGCAGCTATTGAAAACCCAGATCTAAAAAAAAGTTATGAGGCAGTATCATCTTATTCCGTGCCTTTAGTTTTTGGTAATCTTGGGGCCCCTCAATTGGTATCACAGGATGGAGAAGATCCATTTACAATATCTGATGCTAAAAAAGCACTAGATATGATCGATGGTGACTTTCTAGCCGTACATTTCAATTACCTTCAGGAAGCAGTGCAACCAGAAGGCGATCTAAAAGCGGAAGGGGTGTTAGATGCTTTAAAATCTCTTTCCTCAGAAGTTCCCACGATAGCTAAAGAAACTGGGGCAGGAGTTTCGACCCAGATGGCTCTAGCTTTTAGGGATGCTGGTGTTAGGGCGATAGATGTAGGCGGAAAGGGAGGCACCTCCTTTTCAGCAGTAGAACACTATCGCAATAAAGATAAGGAGATGAAAGAGATATCAAAAAATCTTTGGGATTGGGGAATACCTACTCCGGCTTCGCTCATGCACTGTCGAGGAGCCGTATCTTTACCTCTGATCGCGACTGGAGGTATTAAAAATGGAATAGAAGTTGCCAAAGCGATAGCGATGGGTGCTGATGTGGCCGGGATAGCAGGAGGCGTCTTAAGAGCCTTTGACGATGAAAAAATATCGGTGGTAGATTATATTGAGAAAATAAAGAAAGAATTGAAGATAACCATGTTTTTGTTGGGTTGTTCTCAAGTTGAAGATCTACTTCAGATAAAAAAAGTGGTCAAGAATGATTTAAAGGCATGGATTGATTAAAGAGAGTGTTTTTTATGGATTTGATGAAAGAGCTTGAAGATAGGAGAGAAATTATAGATGCTAGAATTCAAGAGATTTTTGCTGATGGAAGAGACCATCCTCTGTGGAGGTCTATGTCGTATTATCCTGAAGCAGGTGGAAAAAGACTCAGACCGTTCTTGGCGATGATCTCAGCAGGAGCTTTGGGAGAAGATGAGGAAAAAGCCGTACCCTACGGAATCGCGTTGGAATTCGTTCATAATTTTACATTAGTGCATGATGACATAATGGATCAAGACCAAAAGCGTCGAGGCAGACCCACACTTCATAGGAAGATCGGAGATGCTCAGGCGATAAATGCTGGAGATGGTCTTTTCGCATTGGCATTTGAGATCTTATCACAGACTGAAATCGAGGGTGAAAGGATAAGGAAGTTGTTGAAGGTTTTATCGTCCTCAGTAGTCAAGATAGCTGAGGGTCAGCAGGAGGATCTCAAATTTGAAAAAACTTATGACATCAGTGAAGAAGAATTCATTGAGATGATAGAAAAGAAAACAGCTTATCTATTTGAGGCAGCAACGATCGGAGGAGCTATCATAGCAAATGCTTCCTCAGAGGAGATCGATGCTATGGAGAGATATGCAAAAAAGATGGGCATAGCATTTCAGATACAAGATGATTATCTTGATTTGATGGGAGATGAGGAGGAAATAGGAAAAGATGTAGGAAGTGACATAAGAGCTGGAAAAAGAACGCTGATGGTGATACGAGCATTGTCTGAACTTCCGGAATCTAAAAAAGAACGACTGATAGATATATTGGAAAAGGATGATCTCATATCAAAAGAGATCAAAGAAGCTTTGGATTTGATGGCTGAGGGAAACGCACTCGAATATGCTAGGGAGTTAGCTGAGACCTATGCCGAAGAAGCAAAAAAAGAACTCGATCATCTTCCTGATACCGAACAAAAGAATATACTTGAAGAACTTGTCGATTATATGATACAGCGCTCGAAGTGATCAACCAAATTTTCTCTTGCCGATCTCTTCCATCTTTCTATCAACTGCTTTTTCTCTTTCTTTCAATTTCTTCTCTCTTTCTTGAAGTTCTCTCTCAAGTTTTTCAATTTCTTGTTTTTTCTCATTTAGTTCTCTCTCTTTCTCTTCTAACGTAGACTCTTTATCATCGATTTCTTCCTTAAGTTTCTTAATATCTTTCTCTCTTTTCTTTAACTCCTCTTCTGTATCTTCTAGTTTATCCCTCTCAGTTTCTAAACTTTTTTCCTTTTCTTTGATTTCTTTTTTTTCCTCTTTGACTTTTTCCTTTCTTTTAGATATATCTTCTTCTTTTGCAGATATCTCTTCTTTCTTTTCGCTCAAGCTCTTTTCTAGTTCATCTAATGCTTTTTCTTTTTTCTGTAACGCTTCTTTTTCCTCTTTAATTTGTTCTTTCTCTTTTTCCAACTCCTCATTCATCAGATCTGTTTTTTTACTTTTTTCTTCTAAATCCTTTTCAATTTCTTGGAGATTTTCTTCTTTTCTTTTCAAATCTGACTTTCTTTTTTCTAACATCTTTTCTTTGTTCTGTAACTCCTGTTCCTTTTCAGTCAATTCATCTCTTTCATTTTCAAGTCGCTGCTCTAAGTCTTCTAAACTTTTACGTTTTTCACTCAACTGACTTTTTCTTTCGTCTAATTTTTGTTCCCGATCGTTTATTTCTTCTTCAAGATTATTCAACTCCTTTTCTTTTTCTTCTAGAGTTGATGTTTTTTTGTCCAAATCCTGTTTTCTTTTATCTAAATCTTTTTCCCAACTCTCGAGTTTGATCTCTTTCATTTCAAGTTGATGTCTTAATTCCTTGAGTTCATCTCTTTCTGCCTTTAGATTATCTTTTATCTCCTGATGCTCAGATTTCTTTTCTTCTAATTTTTCTCTTTTATCTTCCAATTTTTGGTTGAGGTGGGTCAAGTCCTCTTTTTGTTGATTTAGAACTTCGTTATAATTATCCAATTTTGCTTCCTCTTCTAACAGATTTTTCTCATAACCCTCAAGCTTTTCTTCTAGTTCTTCGATCTCGCATTCCCACCCATCTAGCCCGTGCTCTTTGATAGATAAAAGTTCTTTCCGCTCTTTTAGATCTTCTTCTTTTTCTTCGATAGATTTTTCCCGATCTTCAAGTCTTTTCTTTTTACTTTCTAATTCTTTTTTTAGGTCCTCCATTTCTACACTTTTAGATTCTAATTCTGATCCCGTTGATTCTAGTTCTTCTTGTAAATTTACAATAGATTTATTCCATTTTGTAATAAGATCTTCTCTCTCACAGACAATTTTTTCAAGTTCGTCTAGTGTGTTTTCTCTCTCCCCAACTTTATCGGCAACATCTAATAGGGATTGTTCTTGTCCATCTAGTTTCTCTTCCCATCGTACTAATTTTCTCTCTTTTACTGACAATCTCTCTTTTTTCATTTCGACTTCCTCTTCTCTCTCTTCCAACTCGTTTTTCCTGTCTTTTAGCTGAGATGCACGTTCTTTCATCTCTTTTTCTGTCTCATCTAAAACACTTCTTCTATTTTCTAGATCCACCTGTATTTCATTTAGAGCATCTTCTATATCTTCCAACTCATCTTGCCATATCTTGAGATTTTTTTCTTTCTTTTGTATCTTATCCTCTAAAGATTCTATCTTTTCTTCGCGTTTATTGAGCTTTCCCTCGTAATTCCCGAGATTTTCTTGTAGAATATCTATCTCGTTTTTTGTTTCGATCAGAGATTCTTCCCATTTTTCAAGTCTGTCCATTTCTTTTTTAAGGTTTTCTTCCCTCCTTTCTAATTCATATTCCCATCCCTCTAATTTTACTTCGCGTATATCCATCCTATTTTCCTTGGTATTAAGTTGATCATGCTTTTCAGATAGTTTTTCTTTCTGACTTTTCAGATCTTCTTTTTCTTTTTTTATTTGTTTTCTTTCATTCTCTAAGGATTTTTCCTTTGTTTGGAGTCTTTCTTCTTTTTCTTTTAAATCCTTTTCTTTTTCGTTGATCGTTTCTTCTAGTGCCTCGAGTTTATTTTTTTTCTTTTGGATTTCATCTGATTTATTTTCTATCTTTTTTTCCCTAGTATCTAGTTTTTCTTTTTTATTTAACAACTCATCCTTTTCACTTTCAAGCTCTTTTTCCCACGCTTCAAGCCGAACTTCTTGCAAGTCAATTCTATTATCTTTTTCATTCAATGTCTCTTCTTTTTTCTCTAATTTTCTTGCCTTTTTCTCCAATTCCTGATCTTTGTCTTTTAGTGTTCCATAAAGCTTTTCTAAATCATCTTCTCTTTTTCCGAGTTCCACTTCGAGCTTTTCGAGAACATCGTTTTGATCTCTAAGAACGTCTTCGTATCTACTTAATTTATTCCCCCAGTCTTCAAGTTCATTTTTACTTTGTACTATATGTTTTTCTCTAGTCTCCAAATCGTCTTTTTCCTTTTCTATATCTGTTTTTTCCTTTTCAATCTCCTCTTCCCAGTTTTCTAGTTTGACTTCATGCAGGTCCAATTTCTTTTTCTTTTCTTCTAGGGTGGATTTATTTTCTTTGATTTCTTCTTGTTCCTTTTTCAATTCCCGTTCAAGTTCATTCAATCTTTCTTCTTTAGAGTCAAGCTCATTATCTCTTTTTTTGATGTAGTCCTTTTCATTCACTATTTCCGTTTTTTCTTTCTCTATTTTTTCCTTCTTTTCATCTAACTTTCTTTTTCTCCGATTTAGATGATTTTCTTTTTTGTTCAGAGATCCCTTTTTTTCAGCTAAATTTTTTTGTGTTTCTATTATTTCCTCGCTTCTTTTTTCTAAATCCTCTTCTTTTTCTTTCAATTTTTTATCTTTTTCTTTCAGATCATCGATGTCATTTTGTAGTCTTTTTTTCTCCTCTTCAATTTCTTTTAATTTTTCTTTTTTTTCCTCAATTTCATCTTCAATAGCCTTAAGTTTCTTTACCTCAGACTCCAAATCTGCCTTTTCTCTTATGAGGCTATCTTTTTCCTCTTTGAGTGTTTGAATTTCTTTTTCAAGTTCTTTTTTCTTTTCAACCTGATTTTCTAGATGGCTAACTTGTTGTTTTCCAAACCAATCGAGCTCTTCTCTTTTCGCATTTAGATCTATATCTAGAAATTTTAATTTCTTTTCTTTTTCTTTGATCTCTGATGAAAGCTCAACACATTTGTCTTCCATTTTTGAGATTTCGTCTTTTATCCCTTCAGCCTCTAGCTCTTTTTCCTTCAGTTTTTCTTCTTTTTTTTCCAACTCTTTTTCCCATTCTTTTAATTCTTCTTTTTCCCTCTCTAGTTTTTTTAACTTTCTTTCTCTTTTTTCGATCTCTTTTTCCTTGTCGATCAGTTTCTCTTTTTTTTCTTTTAATTCATCTCGTTTTTCCTCGATCTCTTGCTTTTCTTTCTCTATTTCCTGCTGCTTTTTTTGAATTTTTTCTTTTTTACTTTCCAAAGAATCGATTTTTTCTTGAAGATCTTCCTTTTTTTCCAATTTCTCATCTATTTCAGATTTTAATCCATTCAATCGCTGCTGAATATTTTCAAATTCATCCCTTTTCTCTTCTAAATTTTCAACATCATCCTCAAGTTTATCCCTTCTTTCTTCTAGGGTAGAAATTTGCTGTGTCAGTTCCCTAAACCTTTTTTTGGTTTCATCTTTTTCTCCACTCAATCTCTGTAACCATTTTAATTCATCACTTTTAAGATGATCTAATTCTTTGATTTTAGAGTTGATATCTTTTTGGAGATAGTTCAATCTTTCTTCTTTTTCTTTAATTTTTTTTTCAATTTCTTTCAAATTTGAGGCTTTTTCTGAAATTTTTTTCTTTTCTTTTTCAAGAGTTTTTATCTCTTCCTGCAGAGATTCAACTTTCTGATTCAGCTTTTCTATTTTTTCGTCTTTTTCCCCTAAGATTTCTTCAGATTTTTTTCTCAGTCCCATTTCTTTTCCCTCTTTCAAACATCAAAGGTGTCTAGGATTTTTTTATAAAGTTCAAAATTTTCTGATTGAGCGAATTCTTCTATCTTATCTTTTGGCAGATCTTTTAGTAGGTTATCTAAAACAGATAGGATCCATCGTAATTCTTCCATTGAGATAGGTTCTTCTAGTATCTTTTCTTTGAATTTTTCGTATTCTTCTTCAGATTTTACAGGACAACCACAGAGAGGACATATCCTAACTTCTATGATCTGGTCTTTGAGTTGGTTACCACATTCACTGCATTTTTCAGCATCTTTATCTATCGTATCTGCACATCTTGAACAAAAATATTCTCCTTTTTCATCCATCAATTTTTCAGACATTCTATCTTAGTTATAGAATTAATATTGTATAAACCTTATTGATGAAAATTAGTCCTCTTTAGTTAGAAATTTTTCTGCCCTGTAAAGAGCGATTTGTGTGTGTGGATGTTCAATATCGTTTTCATCCAGCATTCTATAAGCGTCAGGGATAGGTATAAGCTTGGTATCGATATCTTCTCCTTCATCTAGATCTATGTTTCCACCTTTCTTGACTTCCCCATAAAATAAATAGGCTGTCTGATCATTCAAACTAGCTACGGGATGGTACTCGCATAACTTCTTACATCTCTTAAAAATGTAACCTGTTTCTTCCTCAAGCTCTCTTTCAGCAGTCTCTTCGGGACTTTCGTTCTTTTCTATAAAACCAGCGGGAATCTCAAGTATTTTTTTATCTACTGGGTATCTGTAGTTCTTGATAAAGACAATCATATTGTTATAAATTGGCAGTATTGCTGCAAAATCTGGCATCTCGAATAATGTGTAAGTTTTCTTGTTCTCATCTGGAAGTATGATATCATGCTCTTTTAATTCAAACATCGACGAATTAGCTATCTTTCTAGATTCTATCTTTTTCCATTTAGCCATATATTTTCAAGGCTTGAGCATATATTTTTTAGTTTTCCTCATACATTAAAATAATATTGCCTCAAAGAAAAATATGATGCCTATAGCCAAAAAAACCATACCTGTGATGAGCTCTATTTTTTGGCTGTTGAATAGTTTACTTAACTTCGTTCCTAATACAACGCCTACTGCTGTGATGACACTCAGCCCCAAAATAGCGCCGAAAAAAACTAAGATCGGTGAACTATATCGGGCGGTCAATGCTATTATGGTCAATTGAGTCTTATCTCCGAATTCAGCTATGATTGATAAAATAAAAGAACTTGAAAAAGCACCCTTATATTTTGAATCGGACTTATCATTCTCTTTGTTTTTTTGAGTCAATATCAAGATACCAAAGATGATGAATATGAGAGAGGCCAACATTTTAACTATAGTCATTGGAATGAATTGAAATACTAGAGATCCTATCGTAACTGAGATGATGGTGACCGTTGCTGTTCCGGCTACGAGACCTAAAAAAACCTTTTTTCTGTTACTATACTTCGAGGCTAATGAGATCGTGATTAGTTGACTTTTATCACCTAGCTCAGCAACGGATACCGTTGCAAAGGTGATAGCTATGATTCCTATCCATAACATTGAAAGAGGTTTAAATTGAGTCTATAAATATCTTTTCCTCGCGAAACCCGGAAGACTAATGAAAGTGGTTAATACTCTACCAAAGAAGCCACCGTCCCAGATCTTTGATTTAGCGGGGATATTAGGAATACTTCTGCCGTACTGAAAACCTCTATCGTTGATCTGACCGTCAGCGAGGTAGGTGAGAGGGTCAAATTTATATTCTTAGACAATTTAGTATGTTCAGGTGTTGTCTTTATGAAGATATCATTATTAATATCCAACCCTTATCATGTTGATTTCTTTAAGAATATAATTAAAGAGTTGTGGGATAAACATGAGATATTCCCACTGGTGAGAGATGAAGAGATCTCCAAGAGATTAATGGATCTATATAGCATCAAGTACACTAGTTATGCAAGTACTTTTGAGGGATATCTCCCCGAACTTCTTTATTCGTGTAAAAACAAACTTGATCTCGTAGGTAGGTTGTTAAAAATCAGACCGGACGTGTTACTCTGTATCAATGAGCTACCTCCTGCGCCTTTCAACTCAATATTTAACATGCCCACTTTGGTCTTTTTAGACAGAAGGCTAGAAAAAAGAAGTGAGAAATTTGTTTTTAATTATGCCGATAAGATAGTCACTCCCTCTTGTTATCATTATGATGTGCCAGGTAAAAAGCGAATCAATTATCCCAGCTATCCTTCGATGATCTATCTCCATCCATCTATATACAAACCTGATACGAATTTATTAAATGAACTAGATACAGAAGCTGAAAACTACATCGTTGTGACTTACGATAGTCAGGACAAAGGCATAAAAAAAGAAGTACCAACCTTGTTAAGGAGAGAAAAGATAGATATAGTAAGGGAACTCAATAAGGAATGTAGGGTTTTTGTAGATGAGAGAGGATCATATCCTGAGCCTTTAGAAGAGTTCGTTCCAGATATTCCATTGAACAAGTATCATGATCTCATTTCAAATTCTAAACTTTTGGTTTCTGATGATCCTTATACCTCGGTTGACGCAGGATCACTTGGTACACCTTGGATATGCGTCTCTTCGGAGAGCACTCCTTGTTTGGAAGAGCAGGAAGTAATCTATGAGATCGGAAGTACTTTTAGAGATTTTAAAGAGGCCTTAAAATTAGCTAAAAAATTGATAAATGATGAGATAGAACCTGATATCGCAGGATCTTATGAAAGGATATTGGAAGAGAAAGATGAAATCACAGATCAGATTATCAAGGAAATCGAAAGTGCAAATAAGAACAGAAAAGAGGAAGAACATGAGTAAATGGTTCGAAGATGACGAATTTTGGCTAGAATTTAGGGATATACTTTTTCATGAGGAGAGGATGAAAAAAACCTCTTATCAGGTAGATAGATTTATAGACATACTTGATCTGGATAAAGAACACAAAATTTTAGATTTTGTCTGTGGAGTGGGGCGACACACACTGGAGTTTGCTAGCAGAGGTTATGATGTAACAGGTGTAGATCTTTCTAGTTACTACATAGAAGAGGCAGAACAAAAAGCAAGACATAAAAACATAGATGCAGAATTCATAGAGGCTGATATGAGGAAATTTGTAAGACAAGATACATATGATGCAGTAATCAACTTTTTTACATCTTTTGGATATTTTGAAGATGAAGCAGACAATATGAGAGTTTTAAAGAACGTCTATTCTTCTCTCAAGCCTGGAGGCAGGTTTTTATTGGATGTCATGGGAAAAGAAGTTCTTGAAAAGATCTACACTGAAGAAGACTGGATAAGGATTGAAGAAGGTTACTTTGTTGAAAAGCGTCGTTTTAAGGATAGAGGCAAAATACTGGAGAGCGATTGGAAGTTGATGAAAGATGACGGTGAAATAAAGGAGCATAAATTCATCTACAGAGTCTATTCTGAGACCGAAATAAAAAGATTGATGGAAAAAGCCGGATTTAGAGATCTGAAGACTTATGGTGACCTAGAACTCTCTGAATATGATGAAGAAGCTAGCAGGTTGATAATCTTAGCAAAAAAATAGATTAATAAAGTTGAGATGGCGTCTTCCGGGGACAAGAGTTATATCCTATATGCTTAGTTGAACATCTTGCATGAAGGATGAGTACGGAAGAGAGATCACCAATCTGCGTATATCTTTAACCCAAGAGTGCAATCTCAATTGTTTTTACTGTCATAGTGAAGGAGAGGCTGAAGAGAATAAGAATACGAAACTCTCATTGGAAGAGGTGAAAAAGCTGATCAAAACAGCTTCCGATCTGGGGATGCATAAAGTCAAGTTTTCTGGAGGTGAGCCTCTCTTACATCATTCTATAGAGGAGATAATCGAATACAGTTCTGAATACATGGACGACGTGTCAATGACAACTAACGGAGTACTTCTTGAAGAGAAGGCAGAAGTGCTGAAAAGAAGAGGCTTAGATCGAGTAAACGTAAGCTTTGATGTGAGTGAAGAATCGACTTACAAAGAAATAACTGGAGAGAAAAAAGCGGACAAGGCAAAAAGAGGCATAGAGAAAGCGAATTCAGTCGGTCTTTATCCTGTCAAGATTAACATGTTACTGATGGATGGATTAAATAACGATAAGATCGGAGAAATGATAGATTTTGCGGCTGAAACGAATTCTATCTTACAGGTGATCGAGATGACTAGTAATGAGGAGGAAATAGACGGAAAGATATATCAGAAATACCACCGCGGCCTAGAAGAACTAGCTAATGAGTTAAAGTCTCGAGCCTCAAAAATTGAAACCAGAAGAATGCACGCTAGAAAGAAGTATTTTTTGGAGGAACCTGAAGTTGAAGTGGAATTGGTTAGGACTATGCACAATTCCACATTCTGTCAGAATTGTACTCGTTTAAGAATTACTTCTGATTGTGAATTGAAACCTTGTTTATTGAGAACCGACAATCACGTACCGGCAAGAAGTACTTTGAACAACGGGGGAAACGTAAAAGATAAGTTTGTTGAGGCAATAAAGAAAAGAGAACCTTATTGGAGAGATGAAAGATGAAGACGGATGAAAAAAAAGCAGTTGTGAGGGAAGAGGACTTCAATATTTCTGAGCTAAAGAAGAAAGTGCAGACCGATGAGGACGGAGCTGTTGTAGTATTCAACGGAGTTGTAAGATCTAAAACGAAGGGACAGAAAGTCAAAAGATTGGAACTGCAGCGTTATGAAGACATGACAGAGGGCGAATTAGAAAAAGTTAGAGATGAAACGATTAATAACTTCAAAATCACCGATATAATAGTGATCCATAGATTTGGAGATCTGGATATAGGAGAAAATATCGTAGGTATCGTTGTTAGCGCGCCTCATAGAGATGAGGCTTTTGAAGCCGCAAAATACTGCATCGACAGGATAAAAGAGAAAGTACCTTTATGGAAGAAAGAGACTACTGAAGGAGGAGAGTCTCGCTGGTTAGATAGAGAAAAGATAGAAGAGTGATATTATGGGCATGATAGATATAAGTGAAAAAGACAGAGTGCCTAGAGTGGCGATAGCTAAAGGTGAGATAGAGTTATCAGTAGAAAGTATCGAAGCTATAAAAGAGAAAAAAGTAAAGAAGGGGGATGTGTTCCAAGTAGCTGAGATTAGTGCGATTCAGGCTGTAAAGAAAACTCCGGAATCATTACCACACTGTCACCAGATACCTATAGAGAGCATAGAGGTAGATTTTGAAATAGAGAGTACCAAAGTAACGATAAGGTGTGAAGTCAAGGCAATCTACAAAACAGGAGTGGAGATGGAAGCACTTTCCGGCGTCAAAACCGCTCTGCTGTCGATCTGGGATATGGTAAAGTATATTGAGAAGGATGATGAAGGACAATATCCTGAAACAAATATCAGTAATGTGAAGATTATAAAAAAGGAAAAAGGTGTAGAAGAAGATGGGTGAAAAGTATGGGTCATGAAGAACATAAACATAAATCTCCTGATACGGTGAGGTGTGCTGTTATAACAGTTAGTGATACTAGAGATATGAAGACCGATGAATCAGGAAAGAAGATCTGTGATATGCTGAAACAAGAGGATCATGAAGTAGTGGGATATGAAATAGTGAAAGACGAACCTGGAGAGCTAAGAGAAGTTCTAGAAGCGTTGGAAGCTGAAGTATATGTATTGAACGGAGGTACGGGTATAAGCGAAAGAGACGTAACTCCCGATGTTTTGAGAGAAAAAATAGAAAAAGAACTTCCCGGTTTCGGCGAGGCCTTCAGGAGGTTGAGTTATGAAGAAATTGGTTCAGCTTCGATTTTAAGTAGAGCTTTTGCCGGTGTTAGTGAAGGTAAAATTTATTTTACTATCCCAGGCTCGACGGCGGCTGTAGAACTGGCGATGGAAAAGCTGATCATACCTGAATTAGGTCATATGGTTTACGAGGTGAACAAATGACTGATAAACAGCGTCCTTTTGGTGAATTGATACCTTATGATGAAGCACTCTCTACAGTCTTAAAAGAAGTAGAGCTTATAGAGAGGAAAGAAAAGATCGATTTGGATGATTCCTTCGAAAGAGTGTTAGCTGAGAATATAGAGAGCGATATGTATGTGCCTCCTTTCGATAGGGCGGCGATGGACGGTTTCGCAGTGAGGGCTGAAGATACTTATGGTTCAGACAAGTTTAATCCGAACGAACTTCAAAAAATAGGAAAACTACATGCTGGCGATGCACCCGAAAAAAATATCGGCAAGGGAGAGTGTATCCAAATAGCTACAGGGGCTCCTATGCCTGAAGGAGCTAATGCGGTCGTAAAAGTGGAGGTGACGGAAAAGAAAAATGATACTGTGAGCATTTTTGATCCAGTTCATCCTGGTGAAAACGTATCAGACAAGGGAGAAGATATAGAAAAAAACGAATTAATATTGAAACAAAACTCTTTTTTGACTTCTGCCAAAGTAGGTGCATTAGCTGCAATGGGTCAAAAGGAAGTCAAAGTTTATGAAAAGCCCAAGATAGGCGTTATACCTACAGGGGATGAAGTAGTCCCTCTCGACGAAGATTTGGCTCCTGGCCAGATATACGATGTGAATTCTCATACTCTCAGCTGTGTTGTGAGAAAAAATGGTTGTATCCCTCAAAGTGAAGAAGTAGTTCATGACTCAGTGTCGGGTCTCAAAGAAGGGATCAAAAAAGCTGTTCAAAAGACCGACATGGTCCTTTTCTCAGGTGGGAGCTCAGTAGGTGATAAAGATGTACTAGTAGATGCATTAGATTCCATCGGTGAAGTAATATTTCACGGTGTCAAGCTTAAACCGGGTAAACCCACTCTTTTCGGTAAAGTAAAAGATACCCCTGTTGTAGGGATGCCAGGTTATCCTACCTCCTGTTTGAATACCGCCCAACAGCTTATCAGACCCGCATTGAGAAAACTCTCTGGTCTTCCCGAACCTGCCAAAAGGAAAACGAAAGCTGTTCTCCAAAAAAGGATGACTTCCTCCTTAGGTAGAGAACAGTTTATGACGATTAGGTTGGAGGGAGAAAAAGCTTATCCTGTCTATAAACAATCTGGAGCGATAACTAGTATGGCTCAAGCTGATGGTTATTTTAAAATACCTGAAAATGTAGAACTCGTTGAGAACGGTGAAAAAGTGGATGTTCATCTATTTTAATCTGAGACAAAAAAGTTGAAAAATCAGTAGATCTCACTTTTACGACTTCTAAATCTTGTCATGCAAACATTATCTTCACATCTTCACCTCTATTCATGTCCTGTAAGATGCGCTGCCCGACTCTTGTTCCTTTTCTGATCTTGATTGTCCCATCCTGTCCTACAGTTACAGTTGATAAATATTCATTACCGGAATAGAGATCGACAGTTTTTCCGGTCCTCTCTTTACCAGCTTCTATAACTATCTTCTCTTCACCTATCACTACATTTACTCTTTCCCCTCCACTTTTGTTCCCAAAATAATTCGATCTATCTCCCTGAGAGGTAAGAGGTTGTACATCTATCCTCATACCTAGGTGCTGCTCTATCCTAGAGATCTTTTCTCCGTTTTTGCCGAGTAGTTTTGGTATCTCACTGTCTTGAATATATACCGTAACTCTATTAGAGCTACTGATCTCTACTTCTATATGCCCGCTAACGTGTCTGTTTATTTCTTTTCTGATCTCTTTTTCTGCCATTTGATAAACAGGCTTGCTTTCTTTGCTGTCCTCGATAGGCATAACGACAACCTGTTCTCCATAAGAATAGACTTCATACTCTGAAACACCAGTTTCAAAATCCTTAACCTCTATTACGGGACGGGCAAGATCCTCTTCTACCATGCCTTCAGGAACCTTAACTGTGTATTGTATATCGTAGACTTTTTCGATTTGTGCTTCTTCAACGAAAACGATTGTGTCGACAACTTGGGGGACCATCCCCAATTCTACTCTCCCTATAAGTCTTTGAAGTGCATCTATTGCTCTGTTCGCATGAGTCACACCTATCATACCCACACCAGCTAATCTCATATCGGCGAAAGTCTCGAAGTCAGGGGTCTTTCGAACTTCGTCATATATGGTGTAATCCGGTCTAACCAGGAGTAAGAGATCACCTGTATCTTCCATCTTTCCGTCCAATTTACTGTACTGCGTTATCTCGTCACCTACTTGAAGATCCCTGGGATCTTCCATAGTTTTCACTGTAAACTCACCTTCTTTCAGGTAATCCGCTATAGCCTGTGCTAGAGTGCTTTTCCCAGCTCCAGGAGAACCCGCAAGTAAAACCCCTCTCTGTCTTTCGGTAAATCTATCTTTGAGCTCTTTTGAGAGTCTATAATCTTCTAAGTCTACTTTTGCAACAGGTCTAACCGCGGTTATCTCAAATCCGTCTGCGAAGGGAGGTCTAGCGATGACGATCCTTATGTCATCTAATTGAACAACAGTAGCTCCTCCTTTGTCTACCTCTATGAAACCGTTAGACGAAAGCTCTGCATTTTCTATTATATTATGAGCGATACCCTGAATGGTCTCGGTATCCATGATTTTTTCTTCAATAATTTTCGTCTTGATATCTCCAGGAGTGCCCGTCTTAGCTGTAGGTTTCGTACCTTCTCTGAGATGGACCGACATTGTTTCCTTCGTGAAATAATCTAATATCTTGTTGCCTTTCTCCTCTTCTTTCAGAACGGGTTTCAAATATTCGACTTTTACTCCCTTGGCTTTAGCAACCTCTGCCTGTATCTTATCACTTGTAACCAATAGAGCATTTTCTTCAGAGGCTATTTTTCTTATAATCGAATCTATTTCTCCTTGGGAGGATAATTTTTGATCTTCAATATCAGGTCTCTCTCCAATAAAGTTAAGTTTTATCTTGTCCTTGTTAGATAAACCCCTTATCTCTTGTATTTCTTCCAACCCGCTCATACCTTTTTCCTGGCCTCTATTTGCCATAGACTCTAGCTCAAAGAGTACTGCCTCTGGTATCAACACGTTTGCATTTTCATAGTCTCCTTCTTCAACTTTACTGGTGATGCGACCATCGATTATGACGCTAGTATCAGGAACTATTTTCATATTCATCAATCAAATCTCCTCATGTTATATATTTTTGCACTCGAAACCCGGCTTACGTGAAGTCAGGCAGAATGCTTCCAGATCTCCAAGGAAGCGGAGCTCCCTCGTGATTTAGGCGGATTTGCAGGAAACCATTAGGTTTCTGGAGGATAGGAGAAATTAATTCCTCCTGAGGATTACGTCAATCTTTTATCACATGGACAGCAGAAGCTTTAAACATAACTTTGATTTTTTTTCCCTTTTTAAGTGAAAGGTCTTCTACCGATTGTTTGGTCACATAGGCTATCAACGGAAGACCAATGTCGATGAGCACTTCGTGAAAATTTCCTCTATCTGTGATATTTTTTATATCACCTGTGAAGACATTTCTAGCACTGGATTCAAATTTCTTCTCTGCCAAGATTATGTCCTCGGGCCTCATAGTGACTGTGACTTTTCCGCTCACTCGTTTTGTGGTATGTATGTTTATATCTCCTTCTTTCAGTTCGATGAGTGTACCATTTTCTTCTTTGCATTTTCTTCCGTGGAAGATATTTTCGGTTCCAACGAAATCCGCCACGAATCTAGAAACAGGTTGCCGCATGATCTCTTCTGGAGGACCGACCTGTTCGATTTTTCCATCCCTCATGACCGCTATCCTGTCGCCAAGTATCATCGCTTCTTCTTGATCGTGAGTGACTTGGATCGTGGTGCAGTCGAATTTCTTGTGAAGTTTTTTCATGATCGATCTGAGTTTTTTAGCTGTTCGATAGTCAACGGAACCAAATGGTTCATCTAGAAGAAGAACGTCGGGTTTCATGACCAGCGCTCTAGCGATCGATACTCGCTGTCTTTCACCCCCGCTCAAATTCATCGGTCTTCTTTTCAAAAGATGAGAGATGCCCACTGTTTCAGCGATATTCCTTACTTTTTTATCGATGTCTTTTTTTCCATTTACTTTCAATCCATATGCTATGTTCTCTTTTACTTTCATATGGGGGAAAAGCATGTAGTCCTGATAAACGAAGGAGAATCCTCTTTCCTGCGGAGCCAATTCTGTGATTTTTTTTCCACACCTAAAAACATCTCCTCTATCTGGATCATAAAAACCGGCTAGAAGTTCTAAAAGAAGAGTTTTACCTGCTCCAGTGGGACCTAAAATCACAAAGTACTCCTCTTCTTTTATTTTTAGATCAATATTTTTTATGGAAAAAGCCCCCCATTTTCTTGAGATGTTTTTAATCCTTATCATATATCCCGAACCTCCTGGAGAGTATCCTCATAACGATGAATATAGTAAGCGTGATAAGTAAAAGCAATACAGCGATGGGACGGGCAGCTGCCAGACCTATCTCCATGAATACTTTGTAGATGTAAACCGGTGCAGTATGAGGGTAAAATGCTATGATCGCTATGGCACCGAACTCGCTTATAGCTCTAGCCCATCCCATCAACGATCCCGAGATGATGTTTCTTTTTACCAGTGGTAGAGAAACTGTGAAAAAGGCAGTTTTCCGGTCCGCACCTAAACTCATCGCGACCTGTTCAAGCCTGGGATCAACGTCCTCAAAACCCTCCCGCATCTGATTTACTATAAAAGGGATACTCACGAAGAGCATAGCTACAATGATCCCGGGAAAAGCATCTATGAAATTGATGCCCGCTTCCCCCAAAGGCTCGCCTAAAGAACCTCTTCTTCCGAAGACAACCAACAGAGCTATCCCCGCTACAGTGTGGGGAACAACCATCGGAAGATCGATAAGCCCTTCTACGACATTTTTACCGTGAAAGTTTTTTCTAGCTAGTGTATAAGCAAGGGGGACTCCGAGTAGAAGGCCGATCAAAGTAGCTATTAGAGCCCCAATAAGACTCACTAATATCGCTCTCAGTGCCCGAGGATCTTCTATAACCCGGTTCAGATCTGGAAGCGCCTCGTAAAACAACTCCGCTATAGGTAGAAGGATGAAAAAGATAAGAAACATACCAAAGATGGAGAAAATAACGAAAGTCATGTCTCTTTCTCGCTCACCGTATAGATAGATTGATACAACTGAAAAAATAAAGAAAGCGACCAAAGCCCACCACAATTCCAAAAAATAAAGCACACCGATGATGGGTGCGAGAAGGAGTACCACTGTGATAGGACTCATCTTTTCTTTCAACACTATATACCACCTTTATGTCTTTTCAACCAGATGTTTGATCTCTTCTGGAATCTCTTCCAAATTATCGGTTTCTGGAGGGGTTATTGGATCTTGCCCCATGTCTGTCATAATATCTTTACCGTCAGTCAATAAGGACTCTATAAAGTCCAATGCCCTTTCCTTGTTTCTAACAGACTCAGGGATAGTCACTCCATACACGATAGGTTTTCCATCAACGCTTTCTCCACTTCCTTTAGTGAGTGTAACTTCTTGATAGAAATCCGAATGTACGGGACTTCCCAGATCTATCTCTTCAGGAAAGGAAAGCATTTCTAGTTCTTCCTGCTGTTCTACAACACTTTGATATAGGAATAGATAATCTATTTCTCCAACTTCAAGTTGGTGGATCAGATCCATCTCTGTTGGTCTTATCATTATTTTCTCCCTATCCATATCGATATTATTTGGAACCTTTATATCACCATCTTCGACATTTATATTGGTATTCTCTTCAATGAGCCCTTCAAATAGTCCTTCTACTCCATAGTGTTTTTCTGCCAGGTAAACAACCATTTGAGACCTATAGCCACAAGGATCGAGATTTGGATCGCTGAAACCAAACTTCACATCTTCTTTTTCTAATATTTCAAACCAATTTTCTTCATTGATATTATCTACGTGAAGGCTTTCTTCTGTGTGGGCTAAAACCATCCGGTTAGAAGCAAATTTCACAGTCCAAGAGGCATAATCAGGATACATGAGATCTGGTATCAAAGAATAATCCGCAACACCTACGACATCGGGCTCCTGTCCTTGATCCGTTATCTTCCTAACAGTTTCTACACTTCCTGCAGGCTCACGCCTGACCTCTACCTCTGAATGTTTTTCTTCAAACGTGACTCCTAACTCTCTGAAGGGTCCAGAAAGTGATCCAGCATGATAAACGTTTAAAGCTTCCTCCTTTTCAAATGTAATACATCCACTTAAAGAAGTGATAATAAGAAAAACCACGGTTAACAGAACAGCGCCTTTTTTAAGCTTCATTATGCTCAGCAAAACTTATGGCATTTATAAATAATTTATCGTGATTCTATTCGTCAGACAAAGATGATTTTCAGAGTGTATAGACTTGAAGAAAACTCTAAAAAAGTCCAAAAACACCTGGATATTAACGAAACATATTTATATTAATAGTACATTAGGAATCTGGGAGCGATATATGACGCTTTCCCAAAAAGGAGGTAAGAAACATGAGCATGGAGAAAATATCTGTTGAAAAAGCTAGAAAGATCGCCGAAGACAAAGATCTCAAGCCAGGTCTAGTAAAAGGAACTGATGGCATCCAATTTACCAAGGGTAACAATAACAGGATCGAAACAGTAGATTGGGACGAATTCGAAGAAAAACTTGAGGAAAGGGACTTAGCAGTTTACGAATCTGGTGGCTGGATGAAAATAATGAGTGATGAGGACTGAGAAAAACTCGGTCCTCTTTTTCTTTTTTTATCTAATTTTCTAGAGTTTTACGTGAGTCATCAAGATCAAGACAAATCTTTTTTATTAGAAGCATCTTTTTCATATGAATTCGATGATAGAGATCACAAACAGATGGGGCCTAGCCAAAAGAGGAATATTTGATTTTAAAGGAGAGGAAATAGAGATCCCCAATATTTTTTTCTTAGAGGGTAAACATTTTACTCCTCCCGATTACGCGGAACTTTCTATTTCAGCAGGAGATGAAGGTTTTTTAAAGATACCGTCCTCATTTTTTGAAAATGAGGAAAGTGATCTTCCTAATACATTTGCATATCCTGAAGGAATAGACGGAGAACCGATACAGAAGGATAAAGGTTTACCGTCCATCCAGATCATATACGATCAAGAGCCGGATCCAGATGCTGAAGTATATGTGATAGGTAACGCTCCTCAACTGCTGAAGAGGAGTGAAAGATTATATGATAAAATAGTTTCATTGAGGAAAAAGATAGAGTTTCATAAATTGATATATGTTCCAGGAATCGCTCAACCAAATAATCTCGCTGTACTCACATATCTTGGCGTTGATCTATTTGATTCTTCTTTTATAGAGCTTATGGGATTTGAGGGCGCAGAACTATCAAATTTATTTAATTTTGATGGAGATCCTAAAAAAAATCATCATCATCTGTTAGAAGAGCTCAAATTAGTGAGAAAAACCATCACACATGGAAAGATCAGGGATTTAGTAGAATCTCGGGTTAGATCAGAACCATGGTTGGTTGAGTTATTGAGAAAGGCAGATGAAGATTATAGGTTATTTTCCAAGGGTGTCCCCATAATCGGAGATGATGTATTTGTAACAACCAGAGAGGGATTGCATAGACCTGATATCGAAAGGTTCAGAAGAAGGATAAGAGGGAGGTATGATCCCCCAGATAGGGACATACTACTCTTATTGCCTTGCTCGGCTAAAAAACCTTATTTTCAATCACGTTCCCACCGCAGATTCAGAGAAGCCACTAGTAATGTTTGTTGGACGGATATACACGAAGTAATTCTTACGTCTCCTCTTGGATTGGTACCTAGAGAATTAGAGTTATTTTATCCCGCTCAACAATATGATATACCAGTCACTCATGAATGGTTCCAGGAAGAAATGGACATGATCATCAATCAACTAAAATCTTTACTAGATAAGGGAACATACAAGAAAATCATATCTCATCTTCCTCCGGATATGGAATTTGTAAATGAAGAGATTGAATGTATAGATACAACACATGGACAACATCCAACCTCATCCAAGGCCATAAACGAATTGAACGATACGCTAAAAGAAATATTAGGTATCAAGAATAAAAAAATTCAAAGATATCTAAATGAGAATATTGCTTCATTTTGTAGATTTCAATTTGGTGAAGGGGGTGAGGACCTGCTAGATGGAGCTAACATTAAAGGCAAATATCCTTGGTACAAGATCATATCAGATGAAACTCAAAGAGGAATGTTGGTCCCTGAACGAGGATTGATATCTCTAACTTTAGAAGGAGCTGAGATCATAAAAGAAAAAGAAATAAATCAGGTGATGATCGACGATTTCAGACCAAAAGGAAGTATATTTGCAGTAGGGATAAAAGATGCGGACAAAACCATAATACCAGGAGAAGAAACGGTCGTTATACATGAAGATGAGTTAAGGGGTGTAGGTCCTGCAGTGATGTCCGGAGATGAGATGGTTGAAGCAGAAAGGGGAGAGGCCATAAAGCTCAGACATTACCCTTAAATTTATTCTATTTGATCTTTTTAATATCAGGATGCTTTTCTAATATCATACCCTCGATCTTCAAAGGTTTCAAGTGATTGGATAAATCAACAGCTTCTTTCAATTTAGATTCATATTCAGAATATACGGTGTAAATAACTTCGTCTTTTTCTACTTTATCTCCTTTTTTCTTATTTAGCTGAATTCCCGCTTTTTTACTGTTAGGGCCGCCGGCCGCTCTAACAATATTGATTATCTCATCGTTATTGATGCTATCAACATAGCCTTCCTCATTAGAATATATGTCTCTGCTGTAGTCACCAATTTCAATTTCGTCTGAACTGACCTCTGGATCACCACCTTGTTTTTCTATTATCTCTTTCATTTTGTCTAATGCTTTACCATTTTCTAGTAACTTTTTAGCTTTTTGTTTCCCATTGTTAACTCCTCCTTGTTCAAGAGCCATACCGGCAAGAGTTGTGGATTTTTCTATCAAACTAGATGGTACATCTTTCCCTTCGAGTGCCATCATGGCCTCCTTCGCTTCGATAGCTGGTCCTATGGTATCTCCTATAGGTTGCCCCCCATAACTCAGTGCGCAGGAAGTCTCTATTCCGATCTCTTCCCCTAGGGAGACAAAATCTCGTGCATATTTTCTCCCCAACTCCATAGTCTCAACTTTCGTATTATTTCCAACGGGGATATCCATGACAAGGTAGTCCGCCCCAGCAGCTTTCTTTTTTGAAAGAACTGAAGCGATGACTTGAGCGTATGGATCAATACGTAAAGGGTATTCAGCTCTTATTATCAGGTCATCACTAGGTGCGATATTTACTCCTCCACCCCATGCTATTGTACCTCCTATCTCTTCTGCTATCTCTTTTATTTCGTCGATGCTCAAGACCACATTAGCTAAGGTTTCAAATATATCAGCGGTTCCTCCGGCACTTGAAATGGCTCTCGAACTAGTTTTTGGTATCATAAATCCCGCTGCAGCAACGATTGGAACGATCAATAATGTAATTTTATTTCCTGGCACACCGCCAATACTGTGATGATCGAAGACTGGGCCACGATCATATTCTATGACGTCTCCTGTATCTATCATAGCGTTAATCAGATCTTTGATCTCTCTGTTATTCATACCTTGGGAATATATCCCAGAAACGTAGGCAGAGAGTTCGATATCGGATAGACGCTTTTCTACAATGTCTTCTATTATCTCATTAATAGCATGTCTAGAAATCTCTTTACCTTGCAATTTTTCTTTTATATGTTCTACGGATTCCGGCCTCCCTGTAGGTTTGACTCTTAGTGTTGCTTTTTCTTTAGAACCAAGATCATCCATAACTTCCCGAACTAGGCCGATCTTGCCCTTATCGACTAAATCTTCAGATGTTTCAACGACAGCCGTGCACGATTTTCCTTTGTGGGTCAGCTTTACTCTATCTTGGGTCCTCAATCCATGGTCCTCTGCATCTTGTTTATTCAATATTACGATCTGGTCTCTAGCTTCTAAATCGATCTTTTGTACTTCTAATTTCATACGAAATTCACATCCACTTCTCCAATGCTCTTTTTAGTTCTACATGCTCTTGGGCATATTCCCTGATATTCAAGTCTTTAAAACAAGCGTCAACTGCCTGTTTCAAAGCTTTAGCTCCTGCTTTAACTCCATCGGGATGACCTGACACTCCTCCACCTGCTTGTATTTGTACATCCATTCCACTTTTTTCGGTCAATTCTGGGATCAGACCAGGATGCAAACCTCCACTAGATACAGGCATGACTCTCTTCAAATCGTGCATATCTCCCGTTAAAGCCTTTTTAGACCGCAATTCTTCATCGATTTCAGCGTGCATTTTTCCAGCACCATACGTTCCTATATGAAGAGCATCTCCACCTGCCATCCTTGCCAGCTTTGCTATAACAGACATTGATATACCGTGAGAGGGATTTTTAGTCAAAGCAGCGTGCATAGCTCGGTGTACATGGATCGGGACATCAATAGAAGGGTCTTTCGCCAGTATTTTGAGTCCGGAAAACCCCACCGTCAGTACATCTATCATCAACTGTCTAGCGCCGTTCTCCATTGCAATATCGGCTGCATCTAAAATTTCATCAGTAGAAGTCGTAATATTATGAGCGTGTATCATCTTATGGCCCTCTTCTTCAAGTAGATCGAGTTTTTCACTTACCGAACTGACCCTGTCCTCCAAAGTACAGAAATCCTGATCGACCAAAGTTTCATCATCTTTTGAATTGGTTAACCCTCCACTTCCAGCTTCGTAAACATAGTCTGAAAAATCATCTGGTGGAAGTCCTATCTTAGGTTTTACTATGGTACCGATCAATGGTTTTTCCGGTCTTTCAAGTATTTTTCTAAGTCCTTTTATACCGAAACAGGGGCCAGGATATCTGTTGAGTATTTTTTTTGGAACTTCAATATCTACTAGTCTGACGCCTTCCAAACTATCTAACCCGAATAAGTTGCCCGCGACTATACTTAATATCTGAGGTATACCTCCAAATTCACCAGAAAAATCCACAACAGGATAGCCGATCTTTACTCTGTTATCTTTTGCGTAAGTGACTTTAGCCCCATATTTTTCGAATATGTCCTCTGTCAAGGTGATCGGTTGGGTCCAGGTCCCTACTGATTCTTCTTCAGCGATCCTTTTTCCAGCGGTTTTGATATCCAATTCGCTTTTTACGGTATATTCACAGAACAGATATTCTTCAGGATCTAATTCTTCTTCTAATGCTAAGTATCTTTCACTCATATATTTTTCATCTCCTTTAAAACTTCAATGGCTCCAGAAGGTGGAATGACTCCCTTCTCAGTTATGATGGCATCGATATATTTGCGTGGAGTGGCATCAAAAACCGGATTTTTGATATCTATATCGGAAAAACATTCAGTATTGATTATCTCTGAGGGCGATCTTTCTTCGATCTTTACGAGATTTCCCATCCTAGTGTTTTTCGAAAACTTATAGGTTTCAGCACATACTGTAAAGGGCACTCTCGCCTCATCTGCACATAAGGCTATCTGAGATGTACCTATCTTGTTTATCAAGGATCCATTAGACGTGATCGTATCGGCTCCAACGTATACTTTATCGATGTCTTTCATGTGATATCTTACCGCAGAATCTACTATAAATGATACCGGTATATCGTTTTCATTTAATTCTTTTACTGAGATACATCCTTGTCTTTTTGGTCTTGATTCCGTACATATGACTTTAATTTCCTTACCTTCATTCCAAGCATATTTGATAGCGGCTAATGCAAGAGAACTGTTGCAATGGGTTAGAATATTTTCTCCATCTTCTATCCTTTTGCCACCATATTCTGCAATTTTTTCTTTTGCATTTATAGATATTCTTTTGAACTCTTCAGCTCGTTTTTCAACTCCAGATTTCAAGGCATCTAGATCGTCAGCTTCAAAATCTAATACGAATTCTAATGCATTCTGTAATGAGACCGCCGTAGGTCTAGTTGATAGTATCATCTCTGAGGATCTCTTTAGTTCTTTTTCAAGTTCTTCCTTTGAACTTCCTTCATAACATTCAACTACACTCTTTAAAGCTTCAGCGCCACTTCTAGCGATCTTTGCAGCTCCTCTAATCTCCATAGTTTCGATCTTATCTGAGATATCTTTTACTGTTTGATACGATGTCTTGCCACCCATGATAATTACTTAATATCTTTTGTATCATAAAAATGTTTGGTCACCATATGAAAACCCCGATCTGAATTTTGATAGATAGTAAAAACACTTATATGAAAGTAAAAAATGAACTTAATAGGTACCAGGGAGGATCAAAAAATGGAAGAAGGAGATGTCAATCAAACCCAAAACAAAAAAGAATCTAAACAACCTTTTAGTGAATTTAAAATCGACGAAGTCATTCTTGTTCTTTTTCACCTAGAGGGATTTGAAGAATTTAGAGAGGAAAGAGAAGTCCCATATGCTATGACACCTAGAGGAATCACTAAGGCTGTAGGGATCACAGAAGAAGCACCGTTTAATACTCTAGATATGATTGAAGAAAAATCTCTTATCGAAGAACGTGTAAGACCAATAATTGGGTTGGAAAGAGAAAGAAATGTTTATTTTCTAACAGAAGAGGGGAAAAATAAGATCTATAACATATGGGATGATATAAAAGATACAAAAGTTCACCTGAAAACGAAAAAAGAGGAAAAAGAACTCCCGTTCAAAGAAGTTGAAAAACATATCTCAGGTCGAAATCCAATAACGAAGGCATTGAGGGCGATGAACGAAGAAAAGGTAATCGATTTAACATGTTTTGAGGATGAGATAGAAGTTTTCGTGGGCAGGAATGATGAATTGACCAGACTCAAGAACCATTTGAAGGATGTTAAAGAGTCTGGTACTAGAACAGTTCTGATCGAAGGAGAAGCAGGGATAGGCAAGACATCGTTAGTATCTAGATTAAAACCATTTGCACAGGAGCGGGGATTTGAATTTTTGGCAGGCACTTGTCAGAGTCAGACGTCAGATCCTTATTTACCTTTTAAGGAGGCTTTTAGTGAGTATATAAAGGGAAAAAAAGGAGGTCAACATAGTGAGAGCATGGCGTTCATTGGAACGGGAGAGGAAGAGTTATTGGAAGATAAACAATTATTCGATGCGAGGAAGAGTGAGACTTTTTATGAGACGACTGAAGCGGTCAAGGATATAGCGGAGAATAATCCTCTTGTTGTGTTTTTAGATGATCTACAATGGGTAGACAAGGGCACATTAGACATTTTATCATACATGGACGACAGATTGGAAGAAGTGCCGGTATTTTTCATAGGATCATACAGGCCAGAGGAGGTAGATGAGCATCATCATTTGATGGATATGATCCACAGGTTAGGTAGAGATGCTAAGATAGAGAAGATAGAGTTGAACCCGTTGTCGGCATCGGATACTGAAGAGACGATCAAGGGCTTTCTAGGTGTTGAAGATCCACCGGGATATTTTGTGGATAATATCCACGAGAAGACAGACGGCAATCCATTATTTATCAAAGAGGCTTTGAGGCAGATGAAAGAAGAAGGTTTGATAGACCCAGAACAGGAAAAATATCCTGAGCGTGGGGATGATATTTCGGTATCGGATAAGGTACACAATGTTATACAAAGAAGGATAAAGCAGCTTGACGACGATACGATGAGGGTGGTAGAGATAGGCAGTGTCATAGGAGATAAGATATCATTTGAACTTCTTTCTAAGACATCTGAGATAGGAGAGATAGATCTTTTAGATCATATAGACATGCTGACAGGAAATCAACTATGGGACGAGAAGACGGACGAGGAGGTTTTTTTCTTTTCTCATGAGATGATAAAGACGACTGTCTATGACGGTTTGAAGCCTTTGAAAAAGAGGTTACTGCATAAGCGGATAGCCAGCAATATAGAAGAGCTTTTTGAAGACGAGCTAGAAGACTGGTATTCAGATCTGGCACGTCACCACGAGAGAGCGAACGAGCCTTCGAAGGCGTTAGAATATTATATAAAAGCAGGAGAGAAGGCCGAAGGCATGTTTGCAAATGAAGATGCGATTGAGATGTATGGAAAGGCCTTAGAATTATCGGAAGAGGTGGGTGGAGATGAACTAGATAGAGTGAAGATAATAGAGAAGATAGCTACAGCATATTCGCTATTGGGGGAGTATGAAGATACGAGAGAATATCTAGAAAAAGCTCTTGATCTGGTCGATGAAAACGAAAAGCCAAAGATGTACAGAAAAATAGCTTTAACTCATAAAGAACAAGGAAATTCAAGTAGTGTAATAGAATATGCAGATAAAGGTATTTCATGTCAAGATGAAGACTCTCCAGAGACATGTAGGCTTTTAAGCCTCAAGGGCTGGGCATATATGAAGATAGGCGAACATGAAGCAGCTGAAGGAGAATTTAAAAAGGAACAAAAATTGTTGCGAGATATAGAAGATGAAAAAGCTAAAGGACAGATATACCATGATTTAGGCACTTTAGCTCTCCGTCGAGGAAATCTAGATGAGGGAATTGATAAACTTAAAAAAGCCATCGAATTAAGAGAGAAGATAGAGCACAAAGTAGAATTGCAAAAATCATATAATAATATAGGAGGAGCTTTTGCTTATAAGGGTGATACAGAAAAAGGAGAAGAGTATTTCAAAAGTAGTTTAGAAGTGTGCGAAGATATAGGCCATAAACATGGGACTGCATCATCTTATCATAATTTAGCAGATATGGAGATGAGGAAGGGAAATCTGAGAGAGGCTATCCAAAAATTTGAGAAGAGTTTAGAGATATCGAAAAGGTTAGGTGATATCCAAGGTGAAGCCAATGTGCACACAAATTTAGCGGAAATTTATGCTGAAAAAGGAGACCTCGAAAAGAGTGAAAAGCATCTAGAAAAAAGTAAGGTGATAAGGGAGAAGATGGGTGATAAATATTGGACAGCCGTAGATTTGAGTATCAATGCCGCTATAAACTTAAAAAAGGGCCGGTTTAAAAAAGCTGAGGAGAAGATATTAGAGAGTATAGATATATCTCAGGAGATAGGCAGTCAACGACGCACATCTCTAAACTATCTAAATTTAGGAGAATTATATCACATCAGAGGTGATTTTGATGAAGCGAAGAAACACTATGAACAAGCTTTGAAAATAGCAGAGGCAATTGGTACTCAAACGATTCAGGGTCGAATCTTAGACGGTATCGGCAAAACCTATCTCAGGCTAAACGATGTAAATAGGTCTAAAGATCTTCATGATCAGGGCCTTGATTTGGGAGAGAAGATAGATGATGGAGAAGTTATAGTACTCAATCTACTAGGGTTGGCTGAGGACTATTTATCTATAGATGAAATAGTGAAAGCAGATGAGTACGCTACCAAAGCTTCTGAGAAAGTAGAAAAAAGAGAAGAACCAAAATTAAACATACGAAGTAAAGCTATTCAAGGGAAGATATCTATCAAGAAAAATGATCTTAATGATGCGGAGAAACTTTTCAACGAAGCTTTAGATCAAAGCAAAGAGGCTAATGATAAACCATGGCAGGCCAAGATAATTTTTGAACTAGGGAAGATGTTTTTAGCAAAGGGTGAAAAAGAAGAGGCAGAAAAAAATATAGTTCAAGCTGTCGAGATGTTTGAAGATATGGGGATGAGATATTGGAAAGATGAAGGTAAAGAGGTGTTGAATAAATGTGTTGTCTCCTAAAAATGATGTGTGGGATGTGGTAGGTTGGGAAATAAGACAAATCAAGATGATGAAAAAAAAGAGAAAGCCCCCTCTCTTATAGGTAGAGATGCAGAGTTGAATAGGTTGAAATCATTTTTAGATGACCTGGGAAATGATGGGGCTAAAACACTATTCATCATCGGAGAAGCAGGTATGGGAAAATCTAAATTGATACAAGAAGCAAAGGAAAGATTTTCTCTTGACAATTTTGTGATCATGGAGGCATTTTGTGATCAGAGAGGAAATCAACCTTTTTTACCTCTCCAGAAAGCTTGGGAGAAAGCCAAGGCCAGTTCATTACCCTCTCTCGAGCATTTAAATGGGAAAGAAGATATCGAAGTAACAGATAAGGAGATGTTAGATGCACATAGGAATGCAGCTTTTTACGAGACTGCAGAGAAATTGAGAGATGATGCTGAAGAAAGTCCACATCTTCTGATACTTGAAGACATACACTGGGCAGATGAGGGCACTTTAAATCTTTTTCACTATCTAACAGACCGTTTAAAGGGTGAGCCTATACTCTTTATCGCAACTTATCAGCAGGGTGAGGTCCATCCTGAGAGTCTTCTTAAAGAAATGTTAGAGTTGATGTCAAGGAAGGATCTTTACGAGGAGTTAGAATTAGACCCTCTTTCAGTTGAAGATGTAGAAGCTATGGTAAAAAGCCTTTTAGGTATCGATGATGTTCCAGGAGAATTTTTGGAAAATTTATGTGAGAAGACAGATTGTAATCCTATTTTGATAAAAGAGACTATAGATCATATGGTTGAGGCAGGGGAGCTATCACCAGAAGAAGATAGATTTCCGGAATTTGATGACGATATAATAATACCAGAGTTGATAAAAGAGGTTGTAGATAGACGAGTATCCCATTTGGATTTATCAAGTAGAGAAACATTACAATTAGGCAGTGTGATCGGTAAAGAAGTACCATTTTCTTTGCTTTCTGAATCTTCAGATATGAGTGATCTTGATTTATTGGATCATATAGATAGGCTGACAGATCATGGTTTTTGGATCAGATCATCTGAAGAAGATGAAGTATTTCAGTTCTCTCATGAGATGATTTTGCGGGCAGTTTATGAAGGTGTTGGAGATTGGGTAGAGAAACCAAATCTGCATGGTATGGTAGCAGAGACCATGGAAGATGAATATGATGAAGAGCTTGAAGGAAAATACTCTATAATCGCTAGACACTATGAAATAGGGGAGAGATACAAGAAAGCTTTAGACTTTTATGAGAACGCTGCAAATAAAGCCAAGAAGATGTATTCTCACGAAGATGCTGTTAAGATGTATGAAAAGGCTTTAGATGTGTTAGATAATCTGTTGGGTAGAGAAGAAAAGAAGGTTGAGATCTTGAAAGATATGGGAATGTCCTATAGATTGATGGGAGAATATGATAAGAGCCGGGACGTATTTTTCAAAGCTCTAAACTACGTATCCGATTTTGAAAAAAATCAAATTTTGTATCTTGAAATAATAGCAACCCTTCAGGACCACGGTAAATTTGACGAAGCTCTAAGCTTCACTGAAAAAAGATTGTCTTTACATGATGAAGATGATCTGATCAAAGCTAAATTACTCAGCAACAAGGGGGAATGTCTGAGTAAGATGGGTCGTTTTGATGAAGCTTTTAAGACATTTAAAGAAGAAGTATCTATAGCTGAGGAACTACAAAAAGATGATGTGCTCGCTCAAGCTTATCATGATTTAGGTACGAATGCTACAAAAAGACGAAAATTCAAAGATGCGGAAAAGTACCTTAAAAGAGCTAAAAATCTTTGGGAAAAGATGGACGATAAAAATAAGCTTTCTAGAACGCTCAATAATATAGCAGGAATTTACTTTTATCTTGGTGACGTTGGCAAAGCCCTAGAGGAATTTAAAAGTTGTTTAAATATCTATGATCAGATGGGAGATAAAGCTCGCATCGTAATGATGGAAAACAATATCGGATTGACATATCAGAAAAAGGGGATGTTTGATGAAGCTCTACAGCATTTTGAAAGGGGATTAGAGCTTTCAACTCGAATAGAAAATGAATTTCAAAAATGCCATATTCTTATCAATATGGGCCTAACATATTTAGAGAAAGAAAAATGCGATGAAGCAATGAAGTATCTCAGAGATGGTCATGCTATAGCTAATAGAGTCGGACATTTAGACAAAGAGATCCAGTCAAAATTTTTGCTGGGAAAGATAGAAGTTAAAAGACAAAAAAACAAAAAAGCAGAGGATTATTTGAGACAACTGATCGAATCTTCTTCTCAAAGGGAAGTTGAAAGGGATCAAGGTTTGATTAAACTGTTGGAAGGTATGATCGAAAGAGGTAAATGTAATAAGGAACGATCTATAAATTTATTTGAGGAAGCTATACAGATATTTGAAGAAACAAATTCTGATGAGATAAAAGCAAAAGCTTTGTATGAGCTTGGATCAGTTATGAAAGATGAAGGAAATGAAGAAAAAGCAAAAGAATACTTTGAAAAAGCAAAAAACATCTTCGAAGAAAAGGGCATGAATCACTGGTCAAACAAAATAGAAAAAGAGCACAGATAAACGATCATGAAAATATATTTTCATATTATCGATAACAATAATTCTAAGTCTTTTTCCTCGATCACTACATCTGCACACTCTTTCACTTTTTCATCCTCCGGATTAAAAGCGATCCCCTTACTTGCTTTATCCAACATGGGAATATCGATTTGGCTGTTTCCCACCGCGGCGGTCTTTCTCTTATCCACATCTAGAACATCTAATAGCTCGTCGAAAACCTTTCCCTTTTCATTGAGTCCGACTTCTATATTAGCATCACCAGTTAAAACACCATCTTTTTCCACAACGTCATTTGCCATGATCTTATCAAAATATTCTCTTCCTATATGTTTAGCGAGAGGCTTCAACCCACCGCTGATTATAGCTAACTTGTAATCTTTGCTCAATTTCAGAATACACTCTTGGAACCCTTTCATGACAGGGGCTTTTTTTAAAATTTCAGCGATATCGTTCCTCGAAATATCATTTTTTTGTTTTTTCCATAAATTTATGTCTCTTTTTATAAACTCATGATCATCGATATGTCCTTTTTTATATGCCTCTACAGACTCTTGGTTATCTATTCCAAAATATTCATGGACCCATGCCCAAGAACTGTTGACATCTATGAGAACTCCATCCATGTCAAAAATTATCAGTTCCAAACTTCCCGTCATAGTTTTTCTCTTATTTTTTCTATAGAATCATAATACTCTTCTAATGATTTGAAACTTTCTTCAAGTTCTCCGTTTTTTTGTAATTGATTTGCTTTTTTCAGATGAGTAATAGGCTCTGAGATGTCTTCACCTTTTTGTTTTGCATCTTTTAATTCTGCCTTAGCGTTTTTGATTTCCATTTTTAAATTTTTTATCAACTCATCCTTCATTTTTTGCTCTGTCTTATCTAAAAGATCTCTACTACTTCTCCAATTTTCACTATTTCTTTCAGATTTTGCATTTTTCATCAGTTCTGTGATATTTTTAATATCCATCTCAAATGCTTCTGCCAATTCCAATATATTTTCAAGTTTCTGAATTTTAGAGTTGAGCTTCGCTTGTGGATCGCTAAGAAAATTGATATCTAATTCTACATCTTTAATAATCTTGTGAACTTTTTTGTAATTCTCTTCTTTTAATTCATTTTCTAACTTTTCTATATCATTTTTCACCCGTTCTTCCATATTTTCTGATTTCACGAGCTCTATTTTATTCTTAATTTCATTATGTAACTTCTTTTTTATCGATTTTTTACAGCTTTTAAGAGTATCGATAGCTAATTCGTAATCGTTGTCCTTTGTTAGGTCTAGTGCTTCATTCACCAAGTTTTCTTGCTTTTTAGTTTCTATATCTAATTCTTTAGCCATATCTATTAACTCATTTACGACGGGTAGTATCCTCTGTATCTTTTTAAATTGATCTTTTTTTCTCCTTTCCTCCGCTCTCTCTTCTATTCGTTTTTCTCTCTCCAATTCTTTTTCCAGTTTTTCAAGGATATCATCTATTTTTTTAACGGATTTTTCATACTCTCCTCCTTCTATATCATCCACTAACTTTTCTAATTTAGAGGAATGTTTATCTATTTTCACATCTTTCTTTTTCAATTCTTCCAGGCGTTCTTTTGCTATATCGATCTTGTCAGAGATTTCAAGGGCTTTCTCAGCAGAATTAAGTGTATCAACAGCCATCTTAATACTTTCAGAGATATCACCCTCTTTTTTTGCACTTTTTGATTCATCCATCTTTTCTTCTAGATACGTTATGTTGAGGTTGGATCTGCTCTTAGTTATGTATTCGTCAGCTTTATCGAGTTTTTCTTCGATCAGATTTTCCAACCAGTCGTCTGAGCATTCATCCACCAAGATCTTATTTATCTCGCCTTTGAAATCTTCAATTCTTTTTAGTGCGGCACTATATTCTCCTAATTTTATGCCTTCATATACCTCATCCAACTCATCTTTTTTGTCAGCAACATCTAATTTTTCAGATAATATATTTAGATAACTTTTACTTTCCTCTATATGGTCATATAACTCTTTGATAACATCTAAGTCGTCTTTTAGTTTCTGGATCAGTTGCTCACCTTTCTCTTTTGCACCTTCTTTCTTAAATTTTTCTAACCTTTCGATATCGTTCTTCAGATATTTTAAGTCTATATCATCACTTTCTAGTTTGTTGATCTTTTCTGTGAATTTTGCAATATCTTCTTCAAAATCTATGAGTTCAACACTTTCATCCAAATCAAACTCCGTACTTTTAAGCTCATCTTCTTCTAAATCTTCTAATACAATATCCTGATCACTCTCTTCCTCGAATATAACTCCGCATTCTGGACATTCTTTGGCATCGAAAGATACCTCCGTACCACATTCTACACATTCATATGCATATATCTCTTCTATCTCTTCTTCAGTTTTTTGTTTCAAGTCTTCAACAATGTCTTCAGGAAGATCCTCTTCGGACAAACCTAGATTTTTTATATCTTGGATGACCTGTTTTTCTTCTTTTTCATTTAATACCATATCCATTACTTTTTCCATCGACTCTTCGGGGATATCTTCTTCTAGCTCAACATCAAATAGATCTAAAACAACACCACAATTAGGACATTCATTTTTGCCTTCAGGGATATCTTTTTCACATACAGGACATTTTCGAAAGGTCTTATCGGACAAAGGGGGGCACCTCAGTATTTAACAAATTTAAAAGACAATATAGTTATAAAGCTTTTACCTCAATTAATCAAAATTCTAGTTCAGAACAACTATAATGCTGTAAAAGAGAAAATCGATGACGAACAAAGAATTTAATAATATCTAGTTAATCACGGAAATATGGGAATAATAGTCGATGAAAATACGGAAGTGATCGTACAGGGAATCACTGGACAGCAAGGAATGTTTCACGGAGAATATATGAGAGAATACGGAACAGATATCGTAGCAGGGGTAACTCCTGGAAAAGGAGGAAAAGAAGTCAAAGGTATACCCGTCTTTAATACAGTTCAAAAGGCAAAAGAAGAAGTCGGTGGAAATGCTTCTATAATATTTGTCCCAGCACCTTTTGCTAAAGACGCTGCTTATGAAGCTATAGAAGCAGGGATGGATCCTGTAGTCATCATAACGGAGAGTATACCCGTAAAAGACTCGGCAGAGATTATGCGTTTAGCTGAGATGCATAATACCACCATCGTTGGGCCAAATACTCCTGGTGTTATCTCTCCTGGAAAAAGTAAAGTAGGGATAATGCCCAATCACATCTTCGAAGAGGGAAATGTAGGCCTTGTATCTAGAAGTGGGACACTCACGTATGAGATAGTAAATACCATCACTAAGAAAGGGTACGGCCAGTCCACTGCTTTTGGATTAGGAGGAGATCCTATAGTAGGTATGAATTTTATTGATGCATTGGAGTTGTATGAAAAAGATGACGGAACTGATGCGGTCATAATGATAGGTGAGATCGGTGGAAGTGCAGAGGAAAACGCAGCAAAATTCATACAAAGAGGTTACAACAAACCCGTAATCGCGTATATTGCCGGTAGAACTGCCCCTAAGGGGAAAAGGATGGGACATGCAGGTGCGATAGTTTCGGAAGGTGGCACAGGTACCGCAGAATCTAAGATCAAAGCCTTGGAAGATGCGGGTGTTTCTGTGGCGAAAATGCCCACCGAAATCGGTAAAATCCTCGAAAAGGAACTGTAAGATATACTAATTCTAGTACTTAGAGCTTAACTCTGTTGAAAGCGATTTTAATGTAGGGTATCTTTTCGAGGAAACTATCGGGAAGTAAGGCGATTTGATACTCTCTCAAAAAGTTAAGCTTCCAGTTTTTTCACTAATCTAGGTAGTATCTCTCCAACTTTGTCTTTTAAGAAAAAATCAGCCTTTGAGGTTAATGGAGTTCTTTCAACGTTGATTTCGATCATGGTAGCACCATTTCGTTTTGCAGCTGCAGGTAAAGATGCTGCAGGTTGTACAACAGCTGAAGTACCTATACTTATCAATAAAGAACTCTTTTCTACTGCCGCCCAAGCTCTCCTCAATACTTTTCTAGGTAGAGCTTCTCCAAATAATATCACATTTGGCCTCATCACTTGACCACACTGGCATTGTGGTATCTCTCCGTTGATAATCTCGTATTTCAGATCTTTAGTTTTTTCCCTATTTCCGCAGGAATCACAAATGAGTTCATTCAGTGTTCCATGTAGCTCTAGAACGTTTTTACTTCCAGCCTTCTGATGGAGACCATCAACGTTTTGAGTGATGATTGTTTTCAAACCTTCTTCTTCCAATCTAACTAACGCTTTGTGTCCTTCATGGGGTGTAGCATCTAAACATTCTTCTATTTGAAGCTTGAATAATTCCCAACATTTTTTGGGATGTTCTTCAATACCCTTTACACTTGCCATTTTTTTGGGATCAAACTTTGTCCAAAGACCATCATCACCTCTAAAAGGTGCTATCCCACTTTCTACAGACATACCTGCACCTGAAAGAACAGTGATGGTCTTTGCCCTTTCTATCTCTTCAATTACTTCTTTCATAAAGCATTTATAAGTTAGAGTTTAGATTTGATTTTTTCTAGATTTTTTTCTACTTTTTCATCTACATCAGCATGTATACTGTTTCCTGCAGAGTCCATTGTAACTAAAAAGGGACCAGCTTCTTCAACTTTGAACATCCAAAAAGCCTCTGGTATTCCCAATTCATCAAGATAATAAACATCTTCGACTTCTTTTATCGAATTTGCCATCAATGCTCCTGCACCACCGGTATATTGACAATAAACAGCACCATGTTCTTCCAACGCCTTCAATGTTCTTTTGCCCATGCCTCCTTTACCGATTATCACCTTTGTACCGAATTTTTCTATAAAGTCGTCTTCAAATATCTCCATCCGTATACTTGTTGTTGGTCCAGCGGAAACAACTTTCCATTCCCCATCTTCTTTATGGATGGCAGGACCGCAGTGGAACATAGCGTATTTTGAAGGATCGAATGGGACGTCTTTTTCATCCATCCCTAGAAGTTTTTCGTGTGCTGCGTCTCTAGCAGTAAAGATGGTTCCATTGATGTAAAAAGCATCTCCAACCCTCAGTTTTTTTATCTCCTCAGGGTCTAATGGAGTTTCAAACACTTTCATCTGACCACCTCCGTATTTCCATCTGAATCGATCTTCACTTTTGCTTGGCGATTACCCCAACATTGTGGAAGCACCGCAACAGGATAAGAGGCAGGATGTCTGTGAGCATATTCTATTTTCACATCTAGTACAGTAGTTTTTCCTCCTACACCCATGGGACCTACTCCCAGCTCGTTAGCTTTTTCTAGTAATTCCTCCTCTAGTTTGGATATTTTTTCTTCAGGATGTCTTTTACCAACAGGTCTCAATAGAGCCTTTTTTGCCAATTCTAGGGAGAGATCAGCTCCACCTCCAAGACCGATTCCGACGACAGTCGGGGGACAAGGTTTACCTGCCATCTTAGCTATCTGATCTAGCACTATCTCTTTGACCCCTTTTAATCCTCTACCAGGAGTCATCATCTCTAGCTTACTCATATTTTCACTGCCCCCTCCTTTAGGTATGATGTGTACAATGACTTCATCACCCTCAACGATGTCCCAATGTATGGAAGGAATGAATCTACCTGTATTATCCCCACTGTTCTCATCGGTTATCGGATCGATAGCATTTGGTCTAAGAGGTATTTCCTCGGTGGCCTTTCTAACAGATCCTATCATAGCGTCTTTTAACATCGGTATGTGATCAAAATCTTCTCCAACCTCCACAAAAAATGTTTGAGTACCGGTGTCCTGACATATCGGTCTTTTCTCTTTTTTACCCACTTCTATATTTTCTAAAATAGCTTCTAATTGAACCTGGGCACCTTCCTTTACTTCCTCATCCTTGGACTTTCTGAGTTTCTCCTCTGTCTCTTTAGTTACTTTTGTAACTGCTTCACGTATACCATCTACGAGAATATCCTCCAACAGTTCCTTATTCATGAATATCGCTAGTTAGAATAGGATGAAAGAATAAAAAAGTTTTTGTTTTTTAGATATTTTTGTTTAAATGCTTTTACAGACTTTGCACATCAATTCATCGATTTTTTCTTTTCCGTAATTTTCATCGTTCCTGTATTCATATATCTCTTCAGTTATTTCTTCTATAGAAATCGAGAGTTCTTCTGAGATATCCATAGTTTTTCCACGACTTCCTTTGATATATTGAGACACGGCTGGTTGAGTTATATCTAACAGATCGGAGATTTCCGTCTGTTTAAGATCATATTCGTTGTATAATACATAGGCTATTTTTGCTTTGACGCTGGGCAGATAATCATTTACGAATTCTTCACATCGCATCGGTACTCTAAACTATTAATGGTTTATTAATATACCCCTTGGTGTTTTACTTGATAACGGCTTCATTTCAACCAAAATCAAAATATAGGTAAGTTGAATATTGGTAATGAAATGTATGATATTATAGAACCTTGTTCGGACTCAGGTTCTTACCGTGCGGAACCGGTAGAGAAAACTAGAATAAATCTTGAAAAATTGGAGAATTTTTTAAACGAAAAAGATTATGAAATCAGATTCTCTTCAGAAGTTTTGCTATTAGTGTTGGATCGTGAACAAGATGTAGAAGTTGGGATATACCCTTCTGGAAAATTGCTATTCAAAACGTCAGATGAGGAAAAAGCGGGAAAACTTTTTGAGGAATTTTCTCAAATGATCTTAAACTTCAAGAGTTGATTATTCAACAAGAGATTTGATCACTCCTACAAATTTTCTTACCTCTTCTTCAGTGTTGTAAAGATAAAAGGATGCTCTATTTCCCCCTTCAAGACCGTGAAAGCTGTACCATGAATGTACGCATTGTTGGCCTCCTCTCAACAAAATACCTTCTTCGTCCATCAATAGAGTTATCTCATGGCACCCCAATTCTTTCAATAGGAAATTAAATATGCCCGATCTTTTTTCAGGATCCTTTGGTCCGATAATATTTACCAGATCTTCCAACTCTTCTGTGGCGATTTTGTTGAGTTTTTCTTCATGCTTTTCAATATTTTTCAAACCGATATCTCTAACGTAGTCTACAGCGGATTTCACAGCTGCTAAACTAGCAAAGTTTTGAAGACCAGCTTCAAATTTTGCTGGACTATTTTGCAGTGTAGCTACATCATACCTGGTAGATTTAACTCCACCGCCACCATAGATGAGCGGATCGATTTCATCTAAAAGATCCTTTCTTCCGTAGAGTACTCCAACACCCGTTGGACCTAGCATTTTATGGACAGAAAATGCTAAAAAATCAGCACCGATCTTTTTTACATCTACTTCTCGGTGCGGTACACTTTGTGCTCCGTCTAACATAAAATAGGCGTCATATTCGTGGACTATATCGGCCACTTCTGAAGCTGGTATGGTGGTTCCGTCCAAGTTGGAGGTATGAACCATGGAAACAATCTTTACATTTTCATCTATTTTATCTTTAAGATCATCAAAATCCAACTTCCCCTCATCATCTGTTGAAACTTGTTCGTACTCTATGTTTCTCTTTTCTTTCATCTTTATCCAAGGAACCAAGTTGCTGTTGTGTTCCTTGTCGGTAGTTAGGACTTTATCTCCTTTTTTTAGATCTAACCCTCTAGCTACGGTATTAATAGCTTCCGTCGTATTTTTAGAGAATGCAATTTCATCTATATTAGAGGCGTTCAGGAGTTCTTTGACGCTTCGTCTCCCCTCTTTTATTTTTCTTGTGAGTTTAGTGGACAGAGTGTGTGAGCTTCTCTTCCCCTCACATACTGGAAATTGCGTGTAATACTCATTGACGGCCTGTATTACAGATTTCGGCTTTAGGCTCAAACAGGCGCTGTCGAAGTAAATATAGTCATCTACGATTGGAAAATCTTCTCTTATTTTTTCCACGTCCATATCTATCCCTCGAATATGACGATCATCTTTATTTTTTTCCTTATTGTTTTCGTTCTATATAACCTTCTTATATCATCATAATTTGCCTGTTTATTAAATCATCCCCTTTTTCAGTCTACTTTGTCTCCTGCTTATCACCTCTATTCTTCAAAACTTGCACATATATAGCATCGATGACCCTTAATTTCATATAATCGGATAATCAATAATTTGATGATGGGCAAAAGAAAAGTCATACTCGGAATTTTTGTAGCTCTTTTCGCTTTGGGGTTACCATCACTTGTCCAGCACGTTAGATGGTTCATATCTGGTCACGTGGAAGCTATGGTCGTCCAGCAAAGATGGGACCTTGTCCTTATTAATATCACTATATTTCTCGCTTTTTTGGTCCCGCTAAATATAAGAAAAAAAATCAATTGGAAATCAATGAGCATCTATACCGCTTTTATCGTTTCTCTTTTTGTTGAAATGTATGGTATACCACTTACTATTTACATAAGCTCCTCTACAGTTTTTTCCAGTTTCGGTGCCCCTCCCTCTCAAGAAGTATTGTTCACTTTGAACTTTTTAGGGATAAGTTTGGCAATGACTTTCTGGAAAATTATAGGGGCGTTGATAACCATTGGAGGGCTCCTTATCATCATAATCGGATGGTTAACTCTTTATAATAATTTAGAAGAAAACAAAATCGTCAAATCAGGTATATACAGATATTCTAGACATCCGCAATACCTTGGTATCTTGCTTATCTCATTTGGATGGTTTTTACATTGGCCATCTTTGGTAACCATAATCATGCTTCCGATCTTGATTTATTTCTATTATAATCTTACAAAAACTGAAGAAAAAGAATTGATCGAGGAACTCGATGATCCTGAGGAATATCAGAGATATAGGGAAAAGACTCCCTTATTTATTTAATAGAAAAAAGTAAGATAACTAAAAATAGTAGAGGAATGGTATCATGGAAAGAAGAATAAAAGTTGGTTTGACTTTGATTGTTATTGGGCTTTTGGTCCTCTTTTTAGGGTATACTCTTTCAAATGATTTTCGAGAAAAAGAAGAAGAGAACGATCGCGGCGAAGAAGAAGATTCCTTAACAGAGCATGGCGGAATTTTAGCACTAAATTTTTGTGGAGGAGTCTTTCTGATCTCAGGAGCAGTAGCAATTTTTCTTAAAATTTTCAATATAGACTTCACTGCTGGGAAAGAAAATTAATAGGTTTAGCTATATCTCTAAAATGATATTATGAGCGTAAAAAAGGTAAAAGAGAGCATTTATGAGGTCGGGGTTGAAGATTTTGATAGAGAACTATTTGATGAATTGATCCCTTTACCAGATGGTACAAGTTACAATGCTTATGTGATAAAGGGGGGTGAAAAAACCGCCTTACTTGATACAGTAGATACATCAAAAACTGATGCTTTCCTTAAAAATTTGGAGGATTTAGATATCGATAGATTAGATTATGTGATATCCCATCATGCGGAGCAGGATCATTCTGGTTCTATACCTATCATCCTGGAGGAGTTTCCTAAAGCATCTTTAGTTACTAACTCTAGAAATAAAAAAATGTTAAAAAAACATCTAGAACTCAAAAATGAAAATATAAAGGTTATGAAAGATGGAGAAAAACTATCTCTAGGAGACCGAACACTAGAATTCCTTGACATGCCCTGGGTCCATTGGCCTGAGACCTTGGTCACCTACCTCGAAAAAGATAATATCTTGTTCACTTGCGATTTTTTTGGATCACATCTAGCTACAAGTGAACTTTTTGTTGAAGACGAACATAAAACGTACCTTGCTGCAAAGCGATATTATGCAGAAATAATGATGCCATTTCGTTCCTCCATTAGAGGCTATTTAGAAAAGATAAATGATCTGAGTGTTGATATCATCGCAACCAGTCATGGTCCTATATATGATGATCCTTCTTTCATATTGGATGCATATAAGGAATGGACTAAGGAGGAAACAAAAGGAGAAGTGGTTATTCCATACGTATCTATGCATGGCAGCACTGAGGAGATGGTGGATCATTTTGTGAACTATCTGATAAGCCACGATGTAAAAGTCAAACCTTATAATTTGACGACGACAGATATAGGCGAATTGGCTATTTCATTAGTAGACGCTTCAACTATAGTAATTGGTACGCCCACCGTGCTTGTAGGTCCTCACCCAAAAGCATTGTACGCTGCTCAAATCGTCAATGCTCTCAGACCAAAAACAAGATATGCCTCTTTAATTGGTTCATATGGATGGGGCGGACGGATGCCTGATCAGATAAAAGATTCTCTATCCAATCTTGATGTGGAATTTTTAGATGGTGTGATATCTGAGGGCCGTCCAACAAAAGAAGTATTTAGCGAACTTGAGAGTCTAGCAGATAAGATAATAGAGAAGCATGAAAATGATGAACTGGTCAACTGATTAAATACCGTATGACCAGTTTTCACAATTTTATGATATCATCGTTGGGTCTTACTCTCTCTTTCACTTTTATTCCGACTTGATCCCCTGCTTTTACCTCTTTGACCTCTTTTCCTTCGATTTCCATGGATCTTACTTCTTGTTCAAAATCTGTATGCTCCCCTTCAAATTGAACCCTGTCCCCTATATTTAGATCACCCTCTTCGATCTTCACAGCGGCAACACTAGGTTCTTTAAAGTATTTAAACACCTTTCCGATCTTTTTTCCCATATTCTCTACCTCAAATAGGTAGTGTCTATCTTAATTATGAATTTTTTGTTTGGTCTAAAGTTTGATTTTCTCTTTTAGCTCTTCAAAAGTTATAGCTTCTTCATCTAGTAGGGATCTTTTTTTTATAACATCCATGAACTCCTCTTCATCTTTAATTCTCGGCTTATAGAAGCTCTCAGCTCTCCTATAATCTTCACTTTCTCTGTAAACAACGAACAAAAGATTGGGTTTATCTTCTATATTCATATACACCTTCTCGACCTTTTCTATCGGTATCCATTTTTTGGTTTTGTTTATCCCCGGGTTGTACTTGATTATCTCTCCGTCATCAAAATGTAACTCCTCTAGATATGCTAGATAAGTTTTAGCTTCTTTAACGAGTCGGTAATTAGCATATACCATGTAACCGAAAGCAACGATCAATAGGAGATTACTACTTGTATTTCTTTCACCATAAAAAATAATCCATAAAGCTAATCCTATCATCACTACTATTCCGATAACATATCTCAGCATGACCAACCTTCTTCTGTTCATTTCCTTCTTGAGCAGGTCTTGATATTCTTCTCCTGTTTTAACCATAATCTTACCTTATACCTATCATATGAGACTCCTTATTATTATCTTTTTCATTGGTTTATTTGTTTATCATCAATAGTCCATTTTCATCATCTTGATAGTAATCTTTGATCACATCCACTTTTATATAACCGAGTTCTGAATAGAATGACCGGGCTCTGACATTAGAGATCCTTACGATCAACCATATTCTTTTAGTATCTATCTCTCTTTGAATTTCTTTCATCAATGAACTACCTATCCCTTGGCGACGATGGGTGGGATCCACAGCGATCGAAACAATGAAACCGTTTTTTCCACGCCTTTTTCCTATGATATATCCGGTCAATCTGCCTTTTTCATTTTCAGATACCAAAATAAAATCTTCTGTCAAATATCTTACAAAGGTTGATCTAGAATAGGGGTACTCAAAGCTCGCTTCTTCTATTTTTAAAATCTCATCTAAATCAGCTTTTTCACACTCTCTGATTTTCATCTACAAGATAATAATCTAGTTCATCATCTAAATCTTTTGCTGAGGGTTTTCAAATTTTTTGATACTATAGTCGTAAAAAATAAAAACTTTATATCCATCGACGTCTTAATCTAATTGATGGTAAATGAAAATCCTGAAGGAAAGATCGTAGCAGGATGTAGCATTTTTCTTAACATCATCATATTTGGAGTCAAAGTTTATTTGGCCATCTTGGTGGGAAGTCTAGCTCTCCTCTCAGATTCTATTCACAGTATTTCTGATAGTGCGAGTTCTTTTGCAGTTTATGTAGGCTTAAAGATATCTGAAAAACCTGCAGATGAACAACACCCATATGGCCATGGGAGAGCTGAGATCGTGGCTATATTAGTAGTAGGGATTATATTGGTTATCACGGCTTTAGCATTTCTTATCGAAGGTGTTGAGTCTCTTGTTTTGAGAGTCTCTCCCTTAGATTATATCCCTACTCGATTTTATCTGTATATTTTTTTGACTGCACTGGCTAAGGGAGTTATGGGCGAGATTAGCTACTTCATAGGGAGTAAAACAGGAACTGGATCTTTAAAAGCTGACGCATGGCATCATAGAGGAGATGCCATAACTACGATGCTTGTGATCGGCTCCATGTATGGTTCAGAAATAGGTGTATGGTATCTAGATCCGATGGCTGCTGTATTAATAGCTTTACTTTTAGGATATATCGGTATTTCTTATGTTAAAAAATCTGTTGACAGGTTGCTGGGGACTACACCATCTTCTGATCTTATAGAAGAAATAAAGAAAACATCATCCGATATAGATGGTGTTGAAGAAGTCCATAACATAAAAGTTCATGATTATGGTCACGACAAATCCATCTCACTACATATGAGATCGGAAGACGGAACTCTTAATTCTGCCCATGAAGCTTCTCATCTGCTAAAGGACAAATTGGAAGATAAATTCGGTTCTACCTGTGAAATACATTTTGATCCTGTGAGCATCCCTCGGGAAGAAATATATTCACTTATCAAAAAGAGGGCAAAAGAATATGAAGACACAATTGAGGTACATAGATTAGAGATCACTGAAAGTAAGGATAAGATTTTGATCTCGTTTCATCTGATAGTAGATCAGGATTTAACTATAAGAGAATCACATGAGATAGCTACTACTTTTGAAAAAGATGTCTTAGACGAAGCTAAATCCTTATTCAAGGCAGATATAGAGATAAGAACACATATAGAACCAGATAATGAAAGTTTACTGAACTCGTAAAACAGATTCAAAATCTGCATAGTTCGCAGGCGAAATAAAATCATACGAATAAAAAGAAAGTTCCATTTATCAAAAAGTAAACGAAAATCCCCATTATCAATAGGATCATTGGCTTCAAAATTCTTTTATAGAAACTTTTCAAGTCTATTCCAAAGTATTCTATGGTTAGTATTATACAAAGATGTATAGGAGAAGTAAAATAACCCAAAAGAACAAAGACGTACAACAGGCTGACTGTCCTAACGCTCACCACAGGTAGGATCGGTAATAAGACTGGGAATCCCACGCCTATAGCACTAGGAAGATGACCGAAGATCACTCCTATACCATAAGAGGCGACTAGAACGATAAGGAGTGCAGGCACATAACCTTCAAGAGTATTTATAAAAGGCTCAAGCGATTCTGTCCGCTCTATTATTCCTTTAAAAAGCATTATACCGTAAGCGGCCATAAATATGTCTACTGAGAATCCTTTCTTTGCAACTTTTAGTAAAGACTTTGAGGAATATCTTTCTCTATTTTGAAAAAAAAGTAAGATTATCCCCAAAAAAATCGAAATGTATAATGGAACACCTAAAAGAATATCTAAAGACAAAGCCAAAATTATCGGTAGTAATTCGTACAAAACGATCAAAGGATTACTGTCTTTATTTTTTGTTGCCTTGACTTGAATGTTTCTTAATCCAAAAAAAACACCTAGGCTAACATGCCCTAGAAATATTGGGATGTTGAATAGAGCGATTCTATAGAGACTTATTTCAGAAATACTAGCAGCCAAGATCAGTCCTACGGATAAAGGGTAGATCCAAAACCAAATGTGGCGCCACCACCAATTTAGGAAGGTTTTTTCCTTTCCATCCAGCTCTAGATAGTCTGCTTCATCCTCTATCATCGGAGCTGAGACATAGGCTCCGCCGGGCATAGGCATCAGACCAAAAAGTGCAGGTATTGATGCTACCACCATACGCCGGTCTGGAACCAGAGACTTAAGTTCATCTATAAGTCGCATCACCTGTCCAGAATCTTTGTATAGAAAACCTAAAAAGACGATTTGAACTATTATAGCGACGAGTTCTAATGTCTCGTATTCTAAAGATATGTTGATCAACCATTTTACACCTTCCATTGAAGGTTCAGATAATATGAGCAAAATCGCTGTAGCAGCCAAGATAGCTTTTCCGAAGTCAACTTTCAATAAAATGAGCGCGGCTAGAAGCCCAAAAGCTACGGCAATTCCGATTAGACCTAACATTCGATTTGTAGGTGGTGATTGTGATATAAATTAGTTTGGTTCGTTATGCAAAGTAAAAACCATTCTTATCTCTTTATTTCTATTACCAAAATAGTTGATAAAGAAAATCTTACGCAATAAGAAGTAGCAGGCGAGATGGATGTCTGTAGGAAAACGCTTCGGAATGACCTAAAGTCAGCGAGAAAGAAGGTTGCGGAAGCACTCAGTGATGGAAAAACGATCAAGATTGAGAGCGGTAGCTACTCTCTGAAATAGCCAACCTATCTATATCCAAAAAGAGCTGGAAAGATAAAATATTTTATATCATAAAACCTCTCATCTCATTGGTGTCGAAAATAAACTACGAACCTATAGGAACCATCAAGTCCCCACATGATGATATCGAAGGTATGCCTATACAACCTACTGGAGCTGAAGGTGTAGAAGGTGAATTGGAGATCAAATCCGAGTACAAAGAAGGATTAAAAGATCTAGA
>CAZRSB010000013.1:0-42552 GCA_964602715.1 uncultured Thermoplasmata archaeon
ATCCGATTTATAATTAGATAAAAATCTAATTAAAACTTTTCGGGATGAAGCCGGAAATAGCGATGGTGAATTTTTCCGATATAGAATATGAGTAAAAAAAGCACTATAATTGGACAAGTCAATCATAATCGTTATATACAGATAGTTTTATGGCAAACCAGGTGGTTGAATTGAGCGATAAAAAATTATATATCCCGGGCCCGACAGAAGTGAGAGACGATGTCATCAAAGAGATGGCTCAACCGATGTTCGGTCATAGGATGGAAAAGATGACTGACCTTTTCACAACAATGGTAGAAGATACTAAAGAATTTTTAGATACGGACAAACACGTAATAATATTGACAGCTTCAGGTACAGAATTCATGGAAACCTCGATATTGAATTTGGTAGATAATAAAGTACTGTGTTCAACATGTGGAAGCTTTAGTGAAAGACAAGCTAATGTAGCTGAAAGACTCGGAAAGGATGTTGATAGATTAGAATATGAGTGGGGAAAAGCAGTGAAACCCGAAGATGTAAAGGAGGCCCTCGAAGAAGACGATTATGATGCCTTCACTTGTGTTATGAATGAGACCTCAACTGGTGTTCGAAATCCTCTCGAAGAGATAGGCGAAGTATTGGAAGATCATCCAGACACCTTCTTCATCGTGGACGCAATATCTGCGCTAGGTGGAGATTATATAGATATCGAAGGATGCAACATCGATGTGATTTATACATCTGTCCAAAAGGCATTCGCTATGCCGCCAGGACTCGCTGTCTGTGTTGTGGATGATGATGCGTATGAATACGAGAAGAAAAAAGACTCATCTTCCTGGTATGGAGGATTCCAAAGAAGTATAGATTATTACAAAAGAAAAGGACAGACCCATTCTACACCTGCGATTTCACTGATGTTGGCATATAGAAAACAGATGAAATATATGTTGGAAGAAGGCCATAAAGCAAGAGATAAAAGACACAAAGATATGGCCGAATATACCAGAGAATGGGCTTATGAACACTTTGATATGTTCCCTGAAGAAGGTTATATGTCACAAACAGTCAGCACGATAGAAAACACGCAAGGTATAAACGTGGCTGATACTATAAAAGAAGTTAACGAAAAATATGATCTAGCCTTTGCTAATGGATATGGTTCTAAACTCAAAGAGAAGACATTCAGAATAGGTCACATGGGAGAACATACGGTAGAAGATATCAAAGAATTGACAGATGCTATTGAAGATGTTGCAGGTTTGTGATAAAAATGGCTAAAAAAGTACTTGTTTGCAATCCAATAGCAGAAGAAGCTATCGAGATGTTAGAAGATGCAGATTTAGAAGTAGACCAAAAATTTGGAATGTCAAAAGAAGAACTCACTGAAGAAGTACCCCCTTATCATGCCTTGGTGGTAAGGAGCTCAACTAAAGTGAGGCAACCAACTATCGACGCAGCCGAGAATTTAGAAGTGATAGGAAGACCAGGTATCGGTCTCGACAATATCGATCTAGATTACGCTGAGGATAAAGGAATCTCAGTTTACAACACACCCACAGCTACAACTATATCAGTAGCTGAACTCGTTCTGACTCATATATTGGCATCTTACAGGAACATTGTAGCAGGAACAAACAGTTTGAGAGACGGGGAATGGATCAAAAGTGAACTCGCGAGTAATGAGATATACGAGAAAACTCTTGGGGTTATAGGTTACGGAAATATAGGTCAAGCTGTAGCAGAAAGAGCCGATGCTATGGGGATGGATATAATAGCTTTTGATGTAAGAGATATCGAAGATCCAGAGCCTGCTGAAATGGTTGATATCGAGACTATCTTAGAAAAAAGCGATGTCATCACTATCCATGTACCACACATCGAGTCAACACACCACTTACTCAGTGATGACGAATTTAAAAAGATGAAGCAAAACGCAACACTTGTGGACTGCTCTAGAGGAGGCGTTGTTGATGAAGACGCATTATATGAAGCCCTAAAAAATGAAGAGATAAGATTTGCGAGTAAGGACGTTTTTGAAGAGGAACCACCTGGAGAGCACAAATTGTTTGATCTAGACAACTTCCATGCCACACCACACATCGGTGCCCAAACAGAAGAGGGACAGATAAGAGCTGGAACCCAAGCCGTTGAAAAGATAATCGATGAACTCAAATAAAACCCCTTATTTCTTATTTTGAGGTGTCAAAACATGGTAGAATTAAAGCCGTTCAAAGGTATACAATATAACAAAAGAAAGATCCAAGAGATGGATGATGTAATCACCCAGCCCTATGACAAGATATCAGATGAGATGCAGCAGAAATATTACGACAAAAATGAATATAACTACTGCAAACTCATCTTACCCAAAGAGGAAAACCGATATGAGATGGCTTCAAAGCGATTACGAGAATGGATGGAAAAAGAAGTTATAAAGAAAGAAAACGAATCTGGCATATATGTATATTATCAGGATTTTGAAGTCCTTGGTGAAAAGTACACTCGAAAAGGTTTCGTTTCAGCTGTAAAACTTCATCCCTTTGAAGAAGATGTAGTACTTCCTCATGAAGAAACACATAAGGGGCCAAAAATCGATCGTTTGAAGATGTTGAGATCAACTGAAAAAAATTTAGAAGCAGGATTCATGTTATATAGCGATAAAAAAAGTGAAACAATAGACATCTTTGATGAAATAGCTAAGAAAGAACCCCTATATGAAGCTACAGATGATTTAGGCGTACACAGTAAAGTATGGAAGATAGAAGATGATGAACAAATAAAAAAAGTCCAAGATGTCTTAAATGAACAGCAGGTTGTCATAGCAGACGGACATCACCGATACGAGACCGCAGTCACATACAGAGATGAAATGCGGGAGAAAAATCCTGATTTCCAAGAAAATGAAGCTTTCAACTGGAGGATGACTTACATGGTTCCTGTTGAAGACCCTGGGCTAAAAATACTTCCAGGTCACAGACTGCTATTAAAGAAAAAAATCAAAGACGATCATCTTGAAGAGATAGAGGATTACTTTGAAATAACCGAGGTTGATGAAGGAGAAGAAGAAAGATACCTGAAAAATAACGATGATACCACTTCTTTCATCTTGTACGATGAAAATCAGATACTTGGTCTACGATTGAAGGACAGGTCAAAAATCGAAATATTCCTATCCGATGATTACTCTGATGACTATAAAAATCTTGACGTTGTTATTCTGAGAGATGTTATTTTCGAAGGTATAATGGGACTCGAAGATCTACATATCGATGAGGATATCTCATACGAGAGATGGGCTGAAGATGCTATGGATAAGATCGAAGATAAAGAGGCTAAAGTTGCTTTCCTGGTAAATGCCACCGAACCAGAAGAAGTCCTTAACGTGGCTAAAAACGGTGAAAGGATGCCTCAGAAATCTACAGATTTCTATCCCAAAATGAATTCAGGATTCATGATGATGGACATTCAAACAGGTGAAACCCTTTAAAAACCCTTTATTTTTGTATTTTCCTAAACTTTTCTTCTACCTCATCTAATAAGATCAACATCGAGATAAGGAGTCTTCTATCTATAATTTTATCTGGTTCTTTTCTTATCTGAAGTTTATACATGTTTTTAAAAAGAGAAACTCTTTTTTTACATACACCAATCTTTTTATTCTCTTGATATATGGTATACCTATAAGGTATTTTTTTCAGACCTTTGAATCTAAGTGCTCTACGAAAGAAGGTATTATCGATAATTCTACCTACGTCTTGTTTTTCTTTATCCATGATCTTCCATTCATCTAAAAGTGAGCCTTTCAAAAGATTCCTTTTGAGATGACCTACAGTTTTATTTGAAGATGCTTGAACCACTTCGTATAGACCCGTAAGATCTAACATGTTCCTTTGAAGGACTTTGAATAGTTCATTTTTTTTCTTATCACTCCTAAAAACACTGAATTCCTTTTTAATTTTGAGTGGTTTCTTAAAACAATACCCTACATTTTGTCTTTGACTATCTTTAATGTAATACTCACTTCCTAAGGAAAGTACTTTTTGCTCTAAAACGTATTCATCATCATTAAATGATGATCTATCATCTACATCGGTAAGGTTAGCACACAATACTAAACACCTTAAGAACCGTAAGGTTGTAATTCTATAAAATCTCTTTGGCCTTTATAGTTATTACAATTCTTCAGCTAGGTTTTTCATCCTTTTAACACTTTCGATGTAACCTTTTTCCTTAGCCCTCTTGATCTGCTTTTGGAATCTATTTTCACCATCAGCTGTATTATCTGCATGACAAACGATTTTTTCCTCTAATGTTTCAGGAACATAATCTTTGGTCGGTATATCAAGATCCTGAGCCTCGTCTTTAGTTATGCCACCACCTATATGTCTTTCAGCGATCTTTGCGACTTCTTCACTCCATCCTTTTTTCCGTATCAGTTCCGCCCCTTCTACACCATGATCAACGTCGTGAGAAACCGTTCTGCCTATATCATGAAGCACGGCTCCTGCAGCGATCAAATCAAGGTCACCACCATTTTGTTCCCTTAATTGCAATGCTTTATCTAGAACACTAAGAGTGTGACTCAGAAGTTTATCGTCCATGCCTTGATCTCTTGCAAATTCAAAACAACTCTTTAAGTCCGGTATATTCTCTTTTTTTATAACTCGTTTTTTCCTTTTTGATGGTAGTACCGAGATCTTTTCTTCAGAAAACCGGGGCGTTTTTCTTTTATTAAATCTATCTAGAAAAACAGCTAAAGCACCTACTTCTGAATGAGGCTGATTGCCAATAGCTATATTGTGATCTGCTATATCATAAACATCTTTGGGCACTTTTTTTGATCCAACGATTATCAATGGGTTCACTATCTCATCTTTCTGATCGAAAAACCTATCTACTTCTAAACCGTACATGGTAAGATGGATCGTGTCTCCTTTCCAATTTTTTATTAAAGAGCTCCAATCACTTTTTTCTAAGACCTCAAAATCACCACCAAACCTATCCGACACGTCTTCTATCGTTTCTTTTATTTTGACATCTAGGTCTGGCATATACATCTTTTCTAGTCCGAAAGCTCTCGCTGTAAGCCCGATGTGGGTAGTCATCCTTTTATCCCTATCAGGACGATGACCTAATCTCAAAACAGCCGACAATATACTCACCAGGGTTCGTCTTCTTCGCCAATAAATTTCTCATCTTCGGTTTCTTCTTTAAATAGGTCTGGTTCCTCTTCATCTTTATTAGTTTCATGGTCGTCAACTTCAAAATTTTCTTCTTCTATTGATCCCTCATATTCAAGTTCCACTCCCATCATCGGGACCAAAACACCTCTCACCAAAAGAAGAGAAGAGGATAAACCTAAGAGACCGCTGAACAATACTTCTCCAAGATTTGATGTGCCATAAGAAAGAGAAATATGTATCACTAAAATTAAGAAAATAGCAATCGATATACCTGTGATCATTTTCCCTACGGGATCTGGCCATACAGTTACATCTGAAATGTAAAATGATAAAGGAATTATGACACCTACTATGAGAGTGATCAAAGAAAATATGACCAAACTACTTTTTTCAGACCAGAGTGGTACAACAACGGTCAAGAAAAAATATATTGTAAATATTATAACTATACCTGAAAAGATAGCTAACAACTCATCAGAATACCTGGAAAGGATATTTTCTATATCCATATTACCACCTCTAAATGATCAATCTCTTTCATATCTTTTCGATCCTATGTCCTTTATATTTAAGTTTGACTGATCTTTTTACTAGACTTTTCAGAGCTGTTCCACTGAAGCCAATTTTTTTACTTATATCATTAGCAAATGTCTCACCTTTTTCCACTGATTCGATAATATCTTCTTCCAACTTTTGGAACTCTTCCTCATCTATTATAGCTGCATGTAAAACATCGCTGATCTCTTCTATAGGAACTGAAGCATCTATGTGTACATCAGAATAATAAGTGTGGTAAGCTTTTTGAGTCTCTCTTCCCGTATGCTGCCATCTTGTTTCTACTAAGTCCATCTTATCAAAAATCTGAAGAGTTTTTTTGCCCTCATCCCCATATTTTTCTTCTATCTCCTCTTCAGTTTGCCAATCTTCTGCTAAGTCTGTGTACACTTCTTTTTTAACATCAGTACTAACTGCTCTTAAGACAGGAACCAATTCCGTCACATCTTTGATGACTTTTACTCGACTCATAGTAAATCTAATCCCCCTATTGACCGATAAAATTTAATATTTTCCTATAATCGGGCATCTTTAATCTATCTCACCTCTATTTCTTGGATGTATCCTGCGTTTAGCCCGATCTACAAAACTAGGGATACTCTCCACATCTTTAACTTCTTTTTTAAGATATTTTATTATCTCCTTTCTGTAATCTATATCATATTCGATAGCATTGGATTCACAGGCTTTTTTTATTTTATAGCAAAGCTTACCGCCACTATGATCCCAATCAGTCAAAATTATGACTTTTTCATATTTTCCTCTCAAGTCTTCTATTATCCTAAATACCCTTTTCCCCTTTTTTATCTGGATTATCTTCCTCTCTATACCTAGTTTTTTGAGTGCTTTCTTGTCTTTTTTACCTTCAACAATGATTGGAACTTCGCTATCTTCCGCTTTTATCCTTTCAAGTATTTCAAGCAAACCATTGAGTTCATCTTTCAATCTCATTTTACCAACTAAATTCATTTTCTAGTGATCTAACTACTTTGTCTTTTCTCAAACCGAAGATAAAGAGCCTTTTCCGATTTGATTTGCTGCCCTGCACGATATCAATTTTATCTTTCGATATGTGCAACAAACTTGATAGATGATCTACCAACTCTTTATTGGCCTCTCCTTTTTTAGCTTCAGCGCTAATATCTATCTCGACTTCTTTCCTCCATTTATTGACACCCTTTATTTTATTTTCAGAAGAACCCGGTGATACATTTATATCTATAAAAATGCCCTGATCATTCTCTTTTACACAATCTAACAATTTACTCTCTATCATGTATATATCATCCTACTTGAGGGAATGAAGATTTATCTATCGGAAAAATGTCATTTTCTTTTAGGCCCGTTATAATAGACATCAGTTTTATTTTATTTTCGCACTGATGATCAATTCTAGCTCCTACGATGACCCCTGCATTGGGATCAAGTTTGGAAGTCATCATACCAACTATATCATTCATTTTCTTAACGGATAAACTTTTGGACCCACCTGTCAAATGTATAAGTGCTTTCTTTGCTCCATCATAGTTCGCGTTTAAGAAAGGATTCCCCTCAGCATCTTCTATAACCTTTCCCGGTTCATCACAATTAGCCTCACCTGTCATCAAAGTGGAATATCCTCCTCCTCCAAGAACAGAACGAAGATCATTGTAATCCAGATTGATAAGAGATTGTTTTGTCAACGTTTCTGTTACGCTTTTCACCAAACTAGATATCACCGAGTCCATCATTCCAAACCCCTGATTTAGAGGTACATTTGGACTGACCTCTAATAGTCTATCATTATCTAAAATTATGGTAGAATTAGCATAAGCTTCTATCTTTTCTACGCCTCTCCAAGCTAGTTTCTTTCTGTTGCCCTCTACAGAAAAAGGCAAAGTTACAATATCAACTACCATGGCCCCACTCCGTCTGGCCATCTCTGTTATCACAGGAGCAGCACCTGTACCGGTGCCTCCACCCAGTCCTGTAGTTAAAAATACCAGGTCTGCATCTGAAAATAGCTTTTTGAAGCCCCCCCTAGCGGCTTCGGCACATTCTTGCCCAACTCTGGGTTCACCTCCAGCCCCTCTTCCTCGATTACGAGATTTCCCTATCAGCATTTTCTTATCAGCTTTCTTATTTTCTAAATGTTCTTTATCGGTATTTACAGCTATAGTCGTTGCTCCCTGGACCCCTATCCTGCTCAATCTATCTATACTGTTATTTCCTCCACCACCGACTCCTACAACATAGATATCAAGGTCTGTAGAATTTTTATTTCCTTTGTTGATATTTTTTCCTTTCATGGTATAGCTAACCCGATGATTATTTACCTATACCAACCGAGGTTGAACAATCGAATTTTACTCTCTTTGTTCCATGTCTCTTTGGTATTCTTTGATTTTTTCTCTCACGTATTCTCTAACAGCAGTCCTTATTGCATCATCAACATTTACGGAATCTCCCCTTTCCACTAGATTTTCGATCTCTCCAACTTTTTGTTTGGGAAGATCTACAGTCACTTTAGAGATATGATCCGGTGCGTTCTTATTTTTTATGAATTCGTCTATAGCCGTCCTAATAGCTTCTGACATGGAAGAATAAGAACCATCTTCAACCAATTCATCTAACTCTTCAGCCATCTCCACAGGGATTCTGACAGTTATACGTTGAGTGTCCGACACTTTAAGCCCACCTTCGGGGTATTTAGTCCGACGTTAAATTACTAATCGTCAGACAATAACAATAACGTTTTCTATATTTATAAATATTTCGGATGATGTCTTATTTTAAGATAGAAATGAGTTGGAAAAATAAAAAAGAGAAATTTGGTTTTGAGTAGTTATGTAGGTCTACAGGTCAAAAAACGTATACGTGAATGGTGTCACTAAGAAAATTACCGGCATTGTCTTGAGCTTGAACCTCTATCGGATGCCATCCGCTAGGTAAATCAGACATGTCAAAGTACCATTCATGAGGTGCATTGGAATCCCAGTACCAGACACCTTCGCTGACTCGCATCCTAGCCCAAGAGATCCCTCCTTCTCCTTGAATATCTGCAGAGATGTATGTAACACCGCTTACTCCTTCCCACTCGCCAGGCTCTGTTATCTCTAGACTTGGATCAATACTTACGGTTATAGAGTCGGTCATACGATTACCCGCGTTATCACTCGCTTCCACCTCAATACTGTGGTCTCCTACGTTTAGTGAAGACATGTCGAAATACCATTCATGAGGTGCATTGGAATCCCAGTACCAGACACCTTCGCTGACTCGCATCCTAGCCCAAGAGATCCCTCCTTCTCCTTGTGCGTCAGCTGTAATTCTAGTTACGCCATCTACAGATGCTCCGTCGCTAGGTGAGGTAATGTCAACATAGGTTGGTTCAGGTTCAGGTTCAGGATCAACAAGATCAACACCAAAATACTCGGCAATGCCATCAAGATGCGCCTCTGCGATACGCTGTCTAACGCTCGCCTGCATAAGTTTTGCCTCTTCATGAGGATTGTCGATGAACATATTTTCTGTCAGGATTGCTGGCATGTTTGTTTGACTCAAGACAGTGAAAGAAGCTGTCTTAACACCTCTATCTGGACTGTCTATTTCATCGATCAAATTACTTTGTACTGAATCAGCCAATTGTGCGGCTTCTGACCAGGGTGAAAGCCATTCGAAGTAGTAGGTCTCGATGCCCTGTGCTGTACCGTCGAATGCATTATTATGTATACTTACGAAGATATCCGCTCCGGCATTATTGGCTATGTTCGCTCTTTCATGTAGGCCTACAGTTACATCTGATTCTCGAGTCATAACGACATCGGCATTGTAACTTTCCAATAGATCTCTCAAACGTAAGCCTATATCCAAACAACATTCAGCTTCACTATACCCATTCGGTCCAATAGCTCCTGGATCATTTCCACCGTGTCCAGGATCTACTGCAATCGTGTATCCACTCAGATCATTTTGAGATCCTACACCAAAATTTTCATTAACTGTATTCTCCCTTTCACTTGCAGAAAAAGTCGCCGAAAAAAAAGTTGTACAGAGAATCACTACAACGACCAAGACGAAAAGATTTTTTCGAGTCATGGCATTTATCTATATCGGATTTCTATATAAAACATGTTTTTCTTACATGTAAGGGGGTAAAAACAAAAGTAGATTATTTATATCAAGAAATAGATTGCTTAGCAGTATGATTTCAATCCCAGCAAGGGAAAAGATCCTTTTTCACTTATATCTTCATGACACTAAAAAAGATAAGACTACTGTGCCCTTTCAATTATGCCAAAAGGGTCTAAGCGATGGTATAGGAGTCAGCAGACCTAGAATATCACAATTAGTGAATGAATTAAAAGAAAAAGGATACGTCAAAGAAGAAAAAAGGCATCTAAAAAATTTTGAGAGAAAACGCAAAGTATATTTTCTATCACAAAGAGGGAGAAAAAAAGTTAGAGAACTCTTAGAAAGTTATAAAGATGAAAGTATAAAGATCCATAAAGATAATACAAAAAAAGAAATCGAGCTTAAACAGATATCAGAGTATCTTGAAACCGATGATCCTATTTTACATTCTTTGATATCTCTAGAAGAAGATGGCAAGGTTAATCTCTCCAATAAAGATGAGCTTGGCAAATCAAAATTTATTGGAAGAAAAAGAGAGATAGAGAAAATTAAAAGATTATTAAACAAGGCTAAAAAGGGTCGTCCAAAAATAATTTTCATCGAAGGTTATGCAGGTATCGGTAAAACCAGATTGATAAAGGAGATAGAACCACACATAAAAAACAATGGATTTGAATATTTATCGGCTACCTGCCAAAGTGAAAATGCTGATCCATATCTACCTTTTAAAGAAGCTTTTGAAAAATATTTTGAGAGTGAATCCCTCGATTGGATTATCCAAAAGAGTGGTGAAAATTCAAATTATGATTTGTTCGATGTGACAAAAAAATCTACATTCTATGAAGCCTTAAATTTTATAAAAAAACTCGCTTCAGAAAAGCCTGTAGCTATATTTTTCGACGATATACAATGGGCTGACCAAGTCAGTCTTGACCTTATTTCGTACATAATGAAAAAAATAAAATCACAACCTATAATATTCATAGGAACGTATCGTCCGGAAGATATCGATAGAGACCATTATCTAAGTGAGATATTACATAGATTAGGCCGGGAATCTCTCTATGAAAAGATCGAACTTGAGACTTTAGACTTTGAAGATACAAAAAGAGTTATCCAAAAGTACTTCTTAAAAAACGACATACCAGAGCAATTTTATGAACTGTTATATGAAAGAACTGATGGAAATCCATTATTTATCAAGGAAAGTCTAAAATATATGATGGAAAAAGGTAAGATAGATCCACATAACGATAAGTTTCTAAAAAAACACGAAGAATTCGATGTGCCAAATGTGGCTCATCATGTGATAAAAAGAAGGATAGACGATATCAAAGGAAATACTAAGAAGATAATGAATTTCGGTTCCATCATGTCGGATAAAATAAGATTTGAGATATTGGCTGAAGGAATAGAATTAGATGAAAACGATATCATATATGATATAGATGAGCTACTTGAAAAAGAACTATGGGTAGAAAGCGAGAATGGCGATCACTTTCTATTTTCACATAAAATGATAGAAGAAGTAGTTTACAATAACATTCCAAAATTTAAAAGAAAATTCTTCCATCGTAAAATAGGTGAAACTATAGAAAATACTATCGAAGATAAAGAAAGCGAGTTTGAAAAACTAGCCAATCATTTCAAAAAAGGTGAAGATTACGGTAAGTCTGTAGAATACTTCTTCAGAGCAGGTAAAAAAGCTGAGGATGTGTATGCATATGATAACTCAATAGAGATGTACAAAGAGGCTTTGCTCCTCCTAGAAAAAAATCCTGAAACAGATATAAAGAGAGAGAACATCCTTTTCCGATTGAGTGATCAGTATAGCCTGATTGGGGATTATCAAAAAAGTATTCAATATCTAAAAGAGATACTCGAAATCAGTGATGACGATAACATACTTCAAAAATCATATAGAAAATTGGCTAAAATATCTAATTTTAAAAGCGAATATCAAAAGGTTATCGATTATTGTGAAAAAGGCTTGGGTTTCCTTTCTAAAAATTCTAACAAGTCTGATATTGAAGAATGTAAACTTTTGAGTAAAAAAGGTTGGGCTTATTTACAGATTGGTCAGTTCGCTGAAGCTAAAAAGGCTTTTGAAAAGGAAAAAAAGATCTCTAAATCAATAGAGGATAAAACTAGTTTAGCAAAATCATATCATGATTTAGGAACTTTAAATTTATTTAAAGGAGATTGTAATAAATCTATCGAATTTTTAGAAAAAAGCATAAGTTTGAGGGAAAAAATGGGTGACAAAAAAGAAAAATCAAAATCTCTCAACAATTTAGGGAATGCCTATTTTAGAAAAGAAGATCTCGATAGAGCTGTAGAAAAATATAAGGAAAGTCTAGAGATTCAAAAGAAGATGGGAAACATACACCATACCGCAAGATTGTATAACAACCTTGGAACCGTTAATGCCAAAAAAGGGGAAAATAAGGAAGCTCTGAAAAATTATAATAAAAGTTTAGAAATACAAAAAGATATTGGAGACAAACAAGGGATGTCTAAGACTTTACACAATATAGGAGAAATATTGATCGATAAAGGAGAAATCGATAAAGCAAAAGACTTTTTTGAGCGCAGCCTAGAAATCATGAAAGAGATACCAAGCAAATATCAAAAATCTTTAACTCTAAACAATCTTGGGTCCGCTTACTTAAAAAAAGGTAACTTGAACAAATCTTTAAAAAAAATAAAAAAAGCAAAAGAGATATCCAAAGAAATAGAAGATAAAAGAATTTTAATGAATGTGAATATAAATCTCGGGAAGGTAAAAAGAAAGAAGGGAGATGTTGAATTTGCGATCAAATTACATAAAGATGCCTTAGATGAAGCACGACAATTAGGGGCCGATGAAATTGTAATAATTAGCTTGTTAAATCTAGCGGAGGATTATCTTGAGATGAATGATTTAGAAGCAGCTAATGAAGTCTTTAAAGAAGCGGAAGATGAGCTAAATGATATTGCTAAAAGTTATGCAAAGCTTTTGAGCTTTATAGTTAAAAGTAAGATATTAAGAAATAAAGAAAAATTTGATGAGGCTTTAGAAACAGTTGATAAAGGACTAGATGTCATCGATGAAAAATACAATAAAGAGCTGTACTCTCAATTATTATTTCAGAAAGGTAAAATATATGGAGATATGAAAGTCACAGAGGAAAGTCTTAAATTTATAAAAAAAGCTAAAAATACAGTTGAAGATACCGGTTTTGCTAATTTAATTAAAAAATATGAGAAAGCCTTATCAAGCCAAAAAAACTTCTCTACGGTTGAAAAGTGAAAATAGAAAATTTATATATCTTAAGCTAAAATGATGATCAATCAAGGCTAACTGAATAAATTATTATCGTTTTATTAACCTTTTCAGTCCACTGGATTAGAGATATTCTAGTTACAACTTGAGTTATATAATATAGAGAAGTCACTCATATAACCATTCTTCATCGATTTTACTGTAGTCCTGGTAATCAGACTCGTCAAAGAAAATTGCTAGTTCTCTTTCTGCACTATCTTTTGAGTCAGCGGCATGAACAATGTTTCTGGAGATCTCGATGCCGTAATCACCTCGAATAGTTCCTGGCCGAGCTTCTTTTGGATCAGTCGCCCCTACCATATCTCTGATTATTGAGATAGCAGAATCACCTCGAACCGCCATAGCTACTACGGGCCCAGAGGTTATATAGTCCAAAAGAGACTCATAAAATTCTTTGCCTTCATGCTCAGCGTAGTGGTCCTCTGCTCTTTCCCTCTCGATCTCCAACATCTTAATGGCGATGATCCTCAAACCTCTTTTTTCCACTCGGGATATCACATCACCTAGTAATCCTCTTTGGACACCATCAGGTTTCACCATCAAAAATGTAGTCTCCATGATTGATCACCTCAATTAATGCCATTAGTCTTGATCTCTAGAATCCGTCTTCTTATAGGTCTCTATCGCTTTTTCCTGAGAATATCTCTTAGTCCATCGAGTTTCAACTGCCTTCCTTCCTAAATTGAGTAGGTTTTTTTTGCATTTATTAGAGCAAAAATGGAAGACCTTACCTGTGTTCATTATATGCTGTTTGCCTGTACCTGGTTCTATGGGATCACCACAGAAAGAACATTCTCTTCTTTCAGGCATATTATCTCACTCCAATCTCCTTAGCTTCTCTAGCCGTTTCTCTCAGCATGAGAACATCGCCTTTTTGAACAGGACCCATCACATTCCTAGTGATTATCCTTCCCTCATCATCACCTTTAAGGACTCTCACTTTGACCTGTGTGGCCTCTCCAGTCATGCCTGTACGGCCAACTATCTCGACAACCTCTCCAGGGATACTATCTTGTGAAGCCATTTTAGAACTCCTCTTAATTATTCATTTTAATACAGTTATTTGAGATTTTCGAGCTGTTCCTTGAGTTCTTCCAGTTTTTGCTCTCCATCTCCTGGATCTACTACTGCAACGGAAGCTGTAGCCGCGTCTATCCCTGAAGCAGCACCTAACTCTTTCTGTGAGGGTACATAAGAATAAGGTACTTCTTTTTCTTCACAGAGAAGGGGCATATGAGCCAGTATCTCTGGAGGATTAACATCCTCGGCTAGAACAGTCAAAACACTTTCTCCACGTTCGATATATTTTGTTACTTCGTTCGTGCCTTTTCTCACATCTCCGGTATCTCTAGCGATTTCTACTATTTCGTAAGTTTTATCCACTATTTCATCAGGAACCTCGAAATTTACATAAATTTTATCTGTCATCTTTTTCCACCTCTTTTCGGACAGGTTTAATCTGTCCACACATTTCATCGGTTTTTTGAAGTGTACCCTCTTACTCAGGGTATAGTATAAAAAACTTTTTGCTCACCGTGGGTGATATTCCGATTTTTAGCTTACTTCTTATGGACGAAACGATTTCAAACCCCAAACCTTTTTTTATATCCAATATTTCTCGATACTGATATTGGTTGATAACATGAAATTGGTAGAATGTGTTCCTAATTTTTCAGAGGGAAGAGATGAGAGCGTGATTAAAGAGATAACCGATGTGATAGAGACTTCAGAAGGTGTAGAGGTAAAAGATGTAGATATGGGAGAAGACACAAACAGGACCGTAGTGACTTTCGTAGGTCCTCCTGATGGAGTTAAAAATAGCGCTTTCAAGGCGATCAAAAAAGCGTCAGAACTTATAGATATGAGTAAGCAAGAAGGAAGCCATCCAAGGATGGGAGCTACCGACGTATGTCCTTTCGTACCAGTAAGAGATGTATCTATGGAAGACTGCGTAGAATTAGCGAAAGAATTAGGTGAAAGAGTCGGAAATGAACTGGATATACCAGTTTATCTTTATGAAGAAGCCGCAACCGAAAAGAAGAGAGAAAACCTAGCTACTGTTAGATCCGGTGAGTATGAAGCTTTAGATGAAAAACTCACAGATCCTGAGTGGGAACCAGATTATGGACCAGCAGAATGGAACAACAAAGTGAAAAAAACTGGAGCGACTGTTATAGGGGCTAGAGAGTTTTTGATAGCGTATAATATAAATTTAAACACTAAAAATAAAAAGATAGCGTGGGACATAGCACTCCAGATTAGAAAAAGAGGAAGAGCAAAGAGAAAAGAGAGCCCAGATCAACATTACTGGAAAGGAGATATAGTACGTTATGAAGAAAATAAATTTCCGTGCGGAGAGTGTGATTTTCTTGGCGAGACCTTTGAAGAAGTTCAAGAACATACAATGGAAGAACATGACTATGACCTGAAAGGATTTCTAGAAAAACATTATGATTATGATATAGAAAACTTAGAAGGTAAAGCAGTTAAAAAAAGAGGAGAGTTCGATCACTGCAAAGCTATAGGATGGTATGTTGATGAATATGAGAGAGCACAAGTCTCCATAAATTTAACCAATTACAAAAAGACCTCACTTCACGAAGTTTTTGATTTTGCGAGTGAAAGGGCAGAGAAAATGGGCGTAAGAGTGACCGGAAGTGAGATAGTTGGCTTGGCACCCTACGATGCATTACTTAGAACCGGAAAATATTATCTTGAAAAGATGAATTTGCCCACCGGTGTACCAGAACAAGACATAATAGAAACAGCTATACAATCACTAGGTCTAAGGGATGTCTCAGAGTTTGACCCAGAAAAAAAATTGATAGGAGGACCGGTTAAACCAGAAGAAGCTTTAGTTGATATGAAGGTTGACGAATTTGTTCACGAAGTTTCGAGAGATTCATCAACACCTGGCGGTGGTAGTATAGCCGCATTATCAGGTTCTATTGGTGCTGCCCTTTCTTCGATGGTTTCTAATCTAAGCACTGGAGGAAGAGGTACAGAAGATGTTGATCCTGAGCTTAAACCGTTAGCAGTGAAGGCACAACAATTGAAGGCTGACCTTTTAAGAAGTGTGGATAGGGACACTGAAGCATTTGACAAATACATGGAAGCAAAAAAAATGCCAAAGTCGACTGAAGAAGAAAGAAAAAAACGTAAGAAAGCGATGGAGGAGGGGTTAAAACATGCCATCGATGTACCGATGAAAACTGCAAAAAAATCAGCCGAGGTGATCGAACTAGCTGAAACTGCCTCCAAATATGGTAAAAAAGCAGCAGTCAGTGACGCTTTAGTTGCGGCCCAGATGGCCTATTCAGGCGTGATAGGGGGTATAGCGAACGTAAAAATCAATCTTGGAGATATAGAAGATGAAGAATTCATCGAAAAAAAATTAGAAGAGTGTGAACAACTGAAGGAAAAGTACAGAAAAAAGAAAGAACAAGTCATCGCCAAGTCAGAGGAAAGATTGTAACCAAATGAACAAAAACCTTACCTAACCAATCCCTTTATATTTCAGGTGACTCATTTGAAGAAACATGAGTGAAACTGATATTGAATTGAAGAAGCTAAATGCAGAAAATTACTCCGATATAATTTGTTGTCCAAGCGGATTAGAAGTAAAAGGACAAGCTTTCAAAGGTGATATCTCTAAAACTTTGGATTGGAGGAAGGTTATGTTAGAGAACGGGATGGAAGGTCTAATTTTTTATCAAAAAGGTATCCCTACAGGATTTGTCGAATACATGCCTGGGGAGAAAGTCCCGATGCCCATAAGGGCCCCTGATCAAGCAGTGATAATGTGCTTTCATTGGATATCACCTTTCGATGACACGGAAAAAGAACACCTAGATGTCGAAAAATTTATTCTTGAGTCAGCAGTATATGAAATACAAAAAAGATTTTTGGGTGTGACGGCCCTTGCCTGGGATCACCCTGAACACTTTCCTATAAAAATGTTTCAGGAAGCAGGATTTGAAGAGATTGAGTCCGAGAACCATATATCTCTCATGTGGAAAAGCTTTGATGAAAATGCAGAGAGACCATCGATGATAGGACCAAAATTTGAACCTGGAAACAGAGCAAAAGAAAACGAACTTCTAGTAGAATGTGGCTATAGTAATAGGTGTCCCTACAGTATACATGACAGAAAGAAGGTAAAAAGTGCAATCTCGAGGATAAAAGACGATAGGATGATATTGAAGGAATACAGATTAGATACTCGGGAGGAAGCTAAAAAGTATTCACGAGCAGATTGGAACTGGGATTGGCTCTATTTGAACGGGGAAGAAATATTCCATATGAAAAAAACTTCTGAAGAACTTGAAGAGATATTCACAGAAAAACTTGAGAAACTGAAAAACTGAAAATGATGAAGATACTACCATTAGAATTATAAATGAGTTTCATCAATGGTTATGTTCAGCGATGAAACTTTTCAAAAAAATACAGGAGAGAGGGATAGAGAATATCTCTCAAAGTGAATACTCTATATTCATAGATGATGTAAAGGGTTTTCTAGATGGGAAAAAGTTAGTAGAAAAAGATTGGACTCATTTTTACGTAGTTGGTGACACCCACGGATATTTAAAATCTGCTAAGAAACCCGCTGAAAGAGCCATATCTGATAGAGCACCTATCATATATACAGGAGATTATGTTGATAGAGGAGAAAAACAGCTTGAAACTCTAGCTTATCTGCTTTCATTAAAGAGGGAACGACCTGATAAAGTGGTTTTGTTAAGGGGAAATCATGAAACTAGAGATATAAACCGCGGTTATGGATTCTATAAAGAAGTGACTTCAAAATTTTCTAGAGCTCTTTTTGATAAGATAGTTACTCTTTATAAAGATCTGCCTGTTGCTGCAGTAATTGATGAAAGATTTTTTCTAGCTCATGGCGGAATTTCCAAAGATGTTACCCACTACGAAGAAATATATGATCTTCAGTACTCAAGTAAGAGTTATCAAGAGTTCTTCTGGAATGATCCAAGCGAAAAAATAGATTATTTTGAACCTAATTTCAAACGAGGAGGATATTATCTCTACGGAAATAAGGCAGTAGAGGAATTTTTGAAAACGAATCACCTAGAGATGATAATAAGAGCACACGAAGTCCAAGAAAAAGGTTACAATTACTATTTCGATAAAAAATTACTATCTCTCTTTTCAGTACCTAACTATAGAGGCAGAAATAAAGGAAAAATCGCCTATGTTAAAAATGAAGATATCGATTTGTTAAACAACTGACATGTCAACTGTCAACTATAAGATATCCTTCAGCTCATAAAGATCTTGAAGATCACCATTCATATCTTCTCTATCTAAATAAAAGCTGATAAGTCCTGCTTTTTTTGAAGATAAATAATCGTTTTCAAAATCATCTCCTATATGAATAACTTTATTCGGTGAAACTTTTAAGTCCTCACATACTTTATTATATATTTCAGATGTCTTTCGAGAAGAGGAAAAATCTGTTACGGCTGAGTATAACTTAAAAAAATATTTTTTGTAATCACCTAGCCCTTTTTGGATGAATAGTTCATGGCCATTTGAAGTTATTATTAATTTATAGTCTCTATTCAATTCTTTTATAATGTCTTTTGCATCTTCATATAGATCATATTTTTTTCTTAATCTCGACAAGATATCTTTAGGGTCTTCATCAATTTCATATCTAGAAAACCAGTAATCCGGTAAATACCACCGTATATCTTCTCTACCCATGTCATCGTACTCTTCCAGCAATTTTCTTTTGGCTCTTTTCTCGCTCAAACCGGATTTTTTTGAGTATAGTTCCGGTAATCTATCTAACCAGAACTCATCTGCAAATTCCTTGGGAATCAATGTCCCATCCAAATCAAAAGAAATAAACTCGATATCATCATTCATTTTCTCACCGATCAAGCTGGTAACTGTTTTTGAATGTGATCTCTTCTTTACCTTTAAGATCCTTCTCTACTGGCTCCTCATCAGGGTATCCTATAGGCATAAGGAAAAAGCACTTATAACGTAAAGGAAGATCTAAAACAGACGAAGCTTTTTCTATGTCCAAATAGCCAACCCAACAAGCTCCCAAACCAAGATCAACTGCCTTCAAAAAAATATGTTCACCTGGCAAAAGGGGATTACAATTTTCAAATAGTAAAGCCACTTTTCTTTGATTTGGGAATTCTTTTAGATGCTCTATGAGTTCCTCACCAAATCTTTCCTTATCTACTTGTAGTTCGAAATCTTCTTCCGATAATTCCCTGAAATCTTTTTTCAATTCAGTACAAAATGCTATGATCAAGGGTGCTTGAGAAATCCATTCTTGACCACCAGCAGCCTCAGATAGTTCATGAATCTTTTCTTTTTCGGTTACTAACCCGAACAACCAGTTTTGAGAGTTTCCACCAGAGGGAGCTCTACGACCAGCTTCAATCAACAGATCGATATACTCTTCAGGAACCGATTTGTCTTTGAATTTTCTTATAGATCTTCTTTTTCTTATGACCTCTTCAAGCTCCATGATTCTCCTATCACTATTTTAACATCGGCATCTTGATCCTGTTCTGAATAGCAAAGTCCTGGGCTTTTTGGTACCCAGCATCCGCATGTCTTACTATGCCCATCCCAGGATCAGTTTTGAACACTCTTTCGATATTTTCTTCTGATTTTTTAGTTCCGTCAGCCACGACTACCATGCCTGCATGGGTAGAATATCCTATTCCAACCCCTCCTCCGTTGTGGATAGAAACACTGTCGGCACCAGCACTAGTGTTTATGAGCGCATTGAGCAAAGGCCAATCCGCCACAGCGTCACTCCCGTCCTTCATATCTTCAGTTTCTCTGTTCGGACTCGCAACGCTCCCGGTATCAAGATGATCTCTAGTTATAGATATAGGGGCTTTTAGTTGCCCATCCTTAACCATCTGATTTATCTTCTTAGCAAACTTTTCTCTCTCTCCATATCCTAACCAACAAACTCTTGCTGGTAAACCTTCCCATGGTAAATTCTCTTGAGCAAGATCTATCCAATTGACTAACTGATCGTTCTCCGGGAACAATTCTTTTACGACTTCATCTGTTTTCAGAATATCTTCTGGATCTCCAGATAGAGCTATCCATCTGAAAGGACCTCTGCCTTCACAAAACATTGGACGGATGTATGCAGGTACAAATCCAGGATATGCAAAAGCTTCTTCAAAACCGGCTTCATAAGCCTGCCCTCTCAGGTTGTTTCCATAATCAAAAGCTATAGCTCCTTTTTCCTGCATTTTTACCATGGTTTTACAGTGAAGTTTCATAGATTTTCTACTTCTTTCCTCAAATTCATCAGGATCGTTATCTTTAAGATCTAAAGCTTCCTTAAATCCAAGATCTTTGGGGAAATATGCCATGGCATCGTGAGCACTGGTTTGATCGGTGACCATGTCTGGTATAATATCCCTTTCTAATAATTCCGGATGAGTCTCTGCTGTGTTCCCTATAAGTCCTATTGCCTTGGGTTCTTCTTCCTCTTTTGAAGTTTTAGCTACTTCTATAGCTTCATCTATATCGTCTAGAACAACATCACAATAACCTGCCTCTAATCTCCTTTGAGCTCTTTTGGGGTTTATCTCAACCACCAATGCAACACCACCGTTCATCTTGATTGCTAATGGTTGAGCGCCACCCATACCTCCTAGACCACCGCTGAGACATAATTTACCTTTGAGATCACCATCGTAGTGCTTTCTTGCGGCAGCCGCGAACGTCTCATATGTGCCCTGTATGATGCCTTGGGTGCCTATGTAACACCAACTTCCTGCAGTCATCTGTCCATACATCATAAGCCCAAGATCTTCTAATTCGTAGAATTTTTCCCAGTTTGACCATTTTGGAACGAGATTTGAATTTGCTATAAGTACTCTAGGTGATCTTTCGTGAGTTTGAAAAATCCCAACGGGCTTTCCACTCTGAACTAATAAAGTTTCATCGTTTTCTAATTCTTTCAGGCTTTCTACTATTTTCTCGTAACACTCCCAATTCCTAGCCGCTTTTCCTGAACCCCCATAAACTATCAAATTATCAGGATCTTCAGCATTTTCCATGTTATTTTTCAATTGCCTGAGCATAGCTTCTTGTTTCCATCCCTTACAAGTTAATTCTGATCCTCGAGGAGCTTTTATGTTAGCCATTTTTAACACCTGATTTAGATTATTTAGTTTGATTTAGCTATTAAAGGATAAAGTATAAAAATTTAGCCATCTTTAGAATTTCAAGTATTTTAAAAAATTATTTGTATTTTTTCTTCAGAGATGTCATGAGATAATTTCTGAGCCATTTTTGAGTCAATAAATTACCTTCTTTTTCCACAGTCTTTTCTATCTCATCGTAATTATTGCCACGTTTGGTCCTAGCAACAAGGATGTAACTTCTACCCAGCCCTTTTATGTAGTTTTTTCCTGCAGAGTCATTAGAAATTATTATACTAGGAGGATCTATATTTAACTCATCATTGGCTTTTCTGTTTGCCCCAAATATTGTGGCACACATTGCTGCATAAGCCCTAAGTTTACTCTCTTCTAGTCCTCCATACGAATCAACAACTTCACCTCTAGCATCCACAACACAGGTGAATAGAACATTATCAACGTTCTGTAATCTAGCTAGAGATGATTTTAATATATCCTGGATATTATCAGTACCATTAGTTTTTTGAGCAGATTTATCAGTAGGCAAGGTTGTTCCTCTATAAGAGAATATGAAAAGTGATAATAGTAATTTTCCCAACCAATATCAAGAAAAATAAGGTGTTTTGATCTAAATTTCATCAAAATTCTCAGGAATTTTCTCAATGATATCTTCGGAACCCATACCCCATTTTAAACTATCGAATGCGATATCGCCTGCTCTACATGTCATGAATGCAGCTATTCTTCCCGCATCGAATGGTTTAGTGCCCTTGCTCAACAATGCCGAAACAACACCAGCTAAAATATCTCCAGTACCTCCTACCGTCATACCTTCGTTTCCAATATCATTCCACTTGCAATCCTCGCCGTCAGTGATGTAGTCAGATTTGCCCTTGACAATGAGAACCACAGAATTTCTTTTTGCAAATTCATCCGCTTTTTCTTCCAATTTTTTATCAGGATATCCTTCCACTAATATATTGAATTCACTTTCATGAGGTGTTAGCACTGCATCTGAAGGAAGAACTGATGGTTTTTCTGCTACTGCCTTTAAGCCGTCTGCATCTATGGCAACGGATTTATTAATATCTGCCATATTTTCAAGTATCTCTTGAACGCTTTCCAATGTTTCGGCTTTTTGACCTAAACCTGGACCTATCAAGACTGAGTCACTTTTCTCTGCTAGCTCTAATATATATTCAATATGGTCTTTTTTTAGTGTTCTACCTTTCAGGTCATGTACTACAAAGCTAGTAGAATAAGAGGCTATAATTGGATAAACACTTTCAGGAACAGCTAATTCTACAAGATCGACTCCAGCTCGATATGCTGCTTTAGCAGAGAGTGCAGGAGCTCCAGTAAAAGGCCCCCCTCCAATAACCAGAACTCTACCATTTTCACCCTTATGAGATGATTTTTTTGGTTTCGGATATAAAAGCATTTCTCCAGGTCCAGTATGGGTCTCAGCTTTCCGTGGTATACCAATATCTTTTATCTTTATTTTCCCACAGTTATCCTCTGTCATACCCTCCTTGATATCATGAAAAGTAACTGTTAGATCAGGAATAACAGAGATATCAGCTCCTAATCCGCTTGGAACATCTACAGATACTACTTGGTTATGATACTCATTCATTTTTTGGATGATATCTCTGTAGGGCTCTCTTATCTTTCCAAAAACACCTGTACCAAGCAGAGCGTCCACAAAAATAGTTTCCTCTTCTACTTCAGACCAAATTAATTTACGCTCGATGATTGTCTCTCTACTCAGCCTTTGAAGATTTCTCTTTGCCAATTCACTTCCTATTTTATCCCTGTCCTTGATAAGAAATACTTTAATCTTTTTCGCCCCCCATTCCTCGGCCAAATATCTTGCGGCCACGTATCCATCTCCACCATTGTTCCCAGTACCACAGAAAAAAATTATAGGTCTCGCAGTGAACTGTTTTTTAATCTCTTTTGCAAGCTGCTTACCTGCATTCTCCATCAGCTTCTCTGGAGGGACTCCCCTAAATGCTGAATTGCGATCCAATACAGGAACTTCTTCAAATCGTAACATATGAACAGAAATAATAAGGAAACTATATAAAAAACTTAGCCATCATATCCAAGGACCTATCATAGACCATGCTAGTAAGAACAGAACCGTCAGTGAAAGAACAGTCACTGCACCGCTTGAGACCTTTTCCTGTATATTTTCATCATACCCTAATCTCTCTGTTAAAGATTCAAACCAATCCTTGACAAGCCGACCTCCATCTAGTGGAAGAGCGGGTAATGCATTGAACAATCCTAATAAGATGTTAAGCCAAAGGATCCAATAAAGAGAATTAGCCAATAGCCAGAATGCACTTGTCGGAAGAGAACCCATAGGACCGCTTATCTCATAAAATCCAGTCAGTTCCTCAGGAACAGGAGATAGCCTTAAAAGAGGGAGAGCGATATACATGAAGACATTCTGCATAGCTTCTGTATTTGTTTCAGCACTAGTGATAGGATTAGATAGCATTTTGGGATACCAATCCCCCTCCTGGTAACCAATGCCGAGATAACTAACTCCAACACCTAAACTGCCATCTTCTAAAGTCAGATTCTCTTTACTCATCTGATATTCCGTATTGTTTTTTCTCCAATAAGTTAATTTTATCTCTTCATCGTCGTTTCTATCTCCAAGTATTTCTGAAAATTTACTCCTATTTCTTATTTCAGTCCCATCGATATGCGACAAAACATCGCCGATCTCTAAATCAGACTCCATAGCGGGAGAATCCTCTCTTATACTTACTACAACTAAACCTGGAGTTACATTATCAAATATGACTTCTTCTTTACCCCTTCGAGCGGTTAAATTAACTTTTCTCAAACTTAAATTTGTCTCGTCAATTCCATTTTCTACCACTTCTACGTCAATATTTTCTAAGGTATCTCTATCTCTTGTCCTTTCCCCATCAATTTCCAAAATATGATCAAAAGTTCGTATTTCAGCTTCATCTGCAGGGGTATCACCATAAATTTCCATGACTAAAAGACCGTCTTCTTCAGGACTTACTGCCCCCATAAAAAAAGTAGAAAAGATAAGGAATATAACTATCCCTAAGATTATATTTGTTGATGGACCAGCGGCAAACATCCTGTCTCTTTTTAGTCTTTCTGTTTCCTCTATCTCTTCCTCGTTTGGTTCACAGAAAGCACCAAGTGGAACTACGAGGAATATCAAGCCCAAAGACTTTACTTCTATATCTCCAACTCTCGTTAAAATTGCATGAGAAAATTCATGTATTATTATGCCAACGGCTAGGCTCAAAATACCATATCCAATTGGTATGAAAGGATTAACTCCCGGTATGACCAATATCTCTTCAGCCCGCGGGGCCTGTTCGGCTGGCACATCTCCTGCTACGATCGCATTTAGAATAACCATCCCTAAGATGATTATCATCGCTAGAGCCGTTATGACAATACAGATATTTCCATAGACCTGCCAAAACCGTTTCTTATTAGCTATTTTATCTATTAGATCCCTTCCCTTTTTGGTTCTCCACATCAAGAGAGGACCTGACATCTCCATACTCATGGGCTCTAAAAGGTTCCATTTATCTAAAAGAAACATAATCCCTATAAATCCAACGATCAGGATCAATGCGTAGATGACTCCGCTTCCTATCATATTACTAACACACTCTGTTTCTTATCTTTATAACGCTTTCGCTTCAAATTAGTTCAATAGTCCCACCAATATAAATGATGTGGTCGCTAAGATGATCATGGGTATCAAAATTTTTTTAGCAAGTTCTTTGCTATAAGTTCTAGCTATCAAAACCTTCGATATCGAACCAAATCCAAAAGCGAGTAATAGAGTAGATATTGCCGCTAAAGATCCAATCTCTCCAGTCGCGTAAAGAGAAGAGATGGATGCGGAAACTGAAGTCGTTGATAACAATCCGCCTATTGACACGATATATACTCCTGAGTCGCCCATATAATTTTGAAGTAAATAACTTGAAACCCATATCAAACTGAAAAAAAAAGCAAATTTCAATGCCGGCAAAAGAGCAAATGGAGTTCCCAATCCAAGGTCGTCATCTGCGCTTTCTTCAAATTTCTTCTTTTTTTTGGTAAAGAAAACAAATATAAGATTTATACCAAGCAAAAATGTTAAAAGAAGTGTAAAATCAAAAGCTAAAACCAAACCACCGATAGTAGAGATGATAATATAATCCTTGATGAACATTGAAACGTTAGATAGATAAATGCTCCTTGCTGATGATATTATTCCTTTCGACATCCTTTTGGATTTTTCAGAAACTGAAGCCGTAGCTGCGGCTGAACTGACAAATCCACCTATAAAAGCTGACAATTGCAGACCCTTACTGCTTCCTACCTTTTTCATAGCTAAATAACTGATAAAAGAAATAATGGAGACGAAAATCACCATGAGTAAAGCTTGAAAAGGATCGAAAACTCTGTCGGGTCCGATTAATGGATGCACAGGGCCTAATGTATAGAAGATAGGCAGGAGAATCATAACCACGATCAAGAATCTAACAGCGCTAGTGAGTTCTTTTCGGGTCAACACATCAGCAAACCTGTGGAGAATCTTTTTAGAGGAATTCAAGATCAGCAAAAAACCGCCGGTGATAAGGCCCGAAAAAAGATATCCCTGGCCAAATATCATACCTATCAATAACACCAATATAAGAGATACGGACGTAGTCAACCCTAAGGACTGTTTCTTTTTTCTGAATATAGGTATGGCTATAAAAAATATTGAAAAAAAGGTAGTTATCAACATTATCATCAATGGTTCATCACTAAAAAAGTACACTGTAAAAAAACCCATAACACTCATGAGAGAAAATGTCCGGATTCCAGCGCCTTTTAATTCCTCTTCTTTAGAAGCCCGATGGGTCCTTTCTATTCCTACAAGTATACCAACGGTCAGCGCTGATGATAAAGATATCAATTCTATAGATGTAACATCCATATCTCTTAAATAATCAACTACAAGTATAATTCTTTTGTGAAAACAAGGGTAGTATTACCCTAATATTTTATTTTAACCTACTATAAATGGTAAAGTACTTATATCTCTTTTAACCTCGTAAAAATGTCAATAATAACATGTAGGGATCAATATGACTGATAAAAAAAACGTATGTTGTGAACATGAATGTTTATGTCCTGTTGAAGGCATTATAGATGTAGTTTCGAAAAAATGGGCTATTTGTATAATAAGCCATCTTGGAAATTCAAATGTAGGATACCGTTTCAATGAACTTCAGAGATCTCTAGACGGAATAAGTCCCAAATCCTTATCAGACAGACTGAAAGAATTGAATGAAGAAAAACTTGTTGATAGAGAAGTCGAAGAATCCGTCCCTCCAAAAGTGACTTATACTTTAACAGGAGATGGAGAGGAACTGTATGAAAGGCTTCTACCTCTGATAGAGTGGGTGAATGAAAAATGCTAATATTTATAACAACGGTTACTAGACTCTATGAAATAAGTAATCATAGGTGATAGAATGAGCGAACCACAATTTGATGTCATAATAATAGGAGGAGGACCAGCGGGCCTTTCAGCTGCTATTTATACCTCAAGAGCAGAATTAGAAACTTTGATTCTAGATGAAGGAGAAAAACTTCTAGAGAAGGCAAAACATATCGATAATTACTTTGGATTTCCTGATGGAGTCTCAGGAAAAGAACTCCTAAAAAAAGGGAGGAAACAAGCAGAAACATTTGGAGCAGTCTATGAAGAAAAAAAGGCGCTTTTGACAAAAATAGACCCAAATGGAAAAAAATACATCGTTGAAACAGCTGATTCAAAATTCAAGACAAAGGGTCTAATCATCGCACCAGGGATTCAGCACGAAAAACCAACTATAGAAGGAATAGAAGAGTTTGAAGGAAAGGGCGTTAGTTACTGTGTTGTTTGCGATGCCCCTCTCTATAAAGATAAAAAAGTAGGGATTGTAGGATCAAAAGACCTCGTTGCAAAAGAAGCATTAGAATTGTATGAATTCACTACAGATATCAAGATATTTACAAATGGAGATGAAATTGAAATGCCAAAAAATTTGAGAGAACAAATTGAGAAAAAAGAGATTCCTATCGAAAAGAGTAAAATAGAAGGATTGTTGGGCAAAGAAGATTTTGAAGGTTTAAAAATTGAAGGAAAAAAAGAAAAGATGGATGGCCTCATGATCGCTGAGGGGAGTAGTGGAAGCCTTGATTTTGCTAGAAGCCTTGGAATAAAAACCAAAAAAGGCGTACTCTCTGTTGATGAAAACATGTTTACAGGTGTTCCAAAAGTATATGCTGCCGGTGATTGCATAGGCGGGGCTAGACAGATAAGCGCCGCTGTAGGTGAGGGCGCAAAAGCAGCTTTAGGTTTGATAAATGATCTAAGAGAAGATTCCTATAAAGATTGGAAATAGTTCTTTGATCGTCAAGTCCTTGACGCAACTACATAATTATTGCCTTTCGAATTAAAAGATTCTAATATCTTTAAACCGGCTTTTTCTACATCTTTTTCAAGCTCCCCAAGACGATATAGGTGATAAAATCTTTTTATTACTCTACCATCTTCATGGTGCCACGGAACTATAACATCCTGTTCATCTTCGTCTAAGTCCCACCTTTCTTGTTCTCTAGCCCAACTTGAAACCATCAACTTCCCATCTATTTTTAAAACTCTTTTAGCCTCCTTTAAACTATCGACTCTACCCTCTTTTAAGTGATGAATAGTAGCTATGTAAATTATATTGTCAAACATCTCATCTTCGAATGGAAGTATTTTTACGTCAGCCCTGATAAAATCAATATTTCCTGAAAATTTATTTTTACATATCTGAAGTAGATTAGAGGATGCATCGATCCCATATATATCTAATTCTCTTTTTTTTGCTTCGATGATATGTCGACCATTACCACATCCTAAATCCAAAAGAGAACCTTCACATCTTTCCAAAAAATTCACAACCTCATCCCATGGTGTATTTCTAGTCTTGTCAAAATGGTCGGCGATCTCATCAAAAGTTTCTCCTGCTCTTTTGGCATCTTTCATACATTCACCATAAAAATCATAAGTTTTATATTCTCCGGAGTTTTAAACTGATTAAGATGATTATTTTCAGACACATTTTAATTTTCGTCATATGCTTCATTCTTGCTTTGTTAACCTATAAAAGAGGTCTACTCAATTTAGACGGGGCTTTAACTGCATTTTTTCTGGGTCTCATAATAGGTTTTCAAGGAAATATAACTCTCATCATATTACTACTAATATTTTTATTGAGTGCTTTTCTAGCTACTCGCTATAAATTTAATTACAAAAAAAAGATAGATTCTCAGGAAGGTTTTAAAGGCGAAAGAGGATGGACTAACGTATTGGCTAACGGTATAGTTCCTGTTTCTGTACTTCTGCTATCTCAATCAGGTAACTTGATATCTATAGGTTTTTTAAAGTATGAATATACGATGATCCTTTTTGTACTCAGCGTTGCAGCCGCTGCCTCTGATACTTTAGCCTCTGAAATAGGTATGGCTTCAGATAAAGTATATCTTATAACTACCTTTAAAAGAGTCCGGCCCGGAACCAATGGAGGTATATCATTATATGGTGAGATATGGGCGTTTATAGGTTCATTCTACACCTTTGGTGTAGCATATCTTTTATTTCAACTAGAGAACAGTGTGATTTTTAATCCACAAATTATATTGTTAGGTACTGCTTTTGGATTTATCAGTTGTCAGATAGATAGTGTCTTAGGAGCTACTCTAGAGAGAGAAGGTATCTTGAATAAATCTCTCGTTAATCTATTATCTATCTCGATAACAGTAAGCATATTTGGAGGACTAATATATGTCTGGTAATATACTCATGTTGATCTTAGATGGAATCGGGGACAGATCGGTAAAAGAACTGAATAAAAAAACACCTCTTGAGGCTGCAAATACACCCAATTTAGATCAGTTGGCCAAAAAAGGTGAAAATGGTATCATGGATACAATCGCCCCAGGTATCCGACCAGGTAGCGATACAGGACACCTAGCATTGTTAGGATATGACCCCTACGAGGTTTACAGAGGTAGAGGGCCTTTTGAAGCTGCAGGAATCGGAATGGATTTAACACCTGATGATGTAGCTTTTAGATGTAACTTTGCCACCTTTGAAAATGGAAAGGTTGTTGATAGAAGAGCTGGTAGAATCAAAAATGATACTGATGAGCTAGCTAAAGCTATTGATGATATGGACTTAGAAATAGAATTTGAATTTAGAAAAGCAGTGGAACATAGAGGTGTTCTGATCTTAAGAGAAGAAGGACTAGAAGGTCAGGTGACCGACGTAGACCCTCACGAGTCCAACGTTATGTACCATAAGTCTAAACCTCTAAGGAACACAGAGGGTAATAAAAGAACAGCCTCACTACTAAATGAATTTACAAAAAAATCTATAAAAATTCTTGATGATCATCCAGTAAATCAGGCTAGAAAAGAACAGGGAAAATCTCCTGCCAATATAATTTTACCTAGGGGAGGTGGAAAAGTCCCAAATATAGATGATATTGAAACAAAACATGGCTTAAAATCAGCAGCGATTTCGGGTATACCATTGGTCAAAGGCGTTTGTTCGCTGGCAGGCTTAAATACACTAGAAGTCGAAGGTGCTACAGGTGGACTAGATACTGATTTAGATGAAATAATAAAAGCTAGCTTAGAAGCATTAGATTCCTATGATTTTTTATTAGTCAATATAAAGGGACCCGATCTATTAGGACATGATGGACTTACTCAACAGAAGATCGACTTTATAGAAAAGATCGACAAGTCATTGAAGCCTCTTAATGAGCTCGATGATACTTATATCGCTATAACTGGTGATCATTCTACTCCTGTGACCATAAAAGATCATAGTGGGGATCCTCTTCCGCTCACCATCTGTGGATCAGATGTGAGAACAGATCACATTGAAGAATTCAACGAGAGGGCTTGTAGCAGGGGAGGACTCAATAGGATAAAAGGTACTGAACTTTTGAGTATCCTAAAAGACCTCGCTGATCTTACGGAAAAGTTCGGAGCCTAGCGTTTGTAACCTATATTCTGTAAGAACTCAATCCTTTCTTCTTTATCTTTATCATCTTCTACTCCCACTGTAGGTTTACCGTCTATTACTCCTAATATGCCTCTTCCACTTTCAGTTTTAGCCACTATGACTTCTAATGGATTAGCTGTAGCACAATATATTCGGCATATCTCTGGTACCTCTTTTAATCTTTGAAGCACATTTATCGGAAAGGCATCTTTTATAAACAAAACGAAACAATGACCAGCATTGATTTTTTCAGCATTTTTAACTGCTAGCTCTTCCAATTGTTCATCCGTACCATCAAATCGTATCAAACGATCCCCTGATGCTTCACAAAATGCCACTCCAAATTTTATGTCAGGAACTGTTGTAACCATCGCTTCGTAAATGTCCTCCACCGTCTTGATGAAATGACTCTGACCGATTATCACATTGGTCTCTTCATCTTTGTCAATTTTAATCCTTTCCTGTTTGATTTCCATATGAAATTCACCTCCATTGATGATATGTTCGGGGATAATTATGTTTTACTATTTCCTAATACCGTCATTCATTCGAGTTCGTTTTCTTCTTCCTTAATTTCTTCTTCTATCTGTTTTATCCATCCACATCTGTCACATTCTTTTTTACCTTCTAATAAATGGCCACAATCTGGACAATAATCCTCAAGTTCTTCTTCTTTTTCTTCCAATCCCTCAGTACTTTCCACCAGGCTTTTATCCATCCTTTTTTTCAGCCATAGCACACCCATCAACAACAAAAAGACTATCGTAGTTGAGAGACTCTGTTGCAAAGTTATCATGCCAAAAGCGGACGTCCTATCTAAAGTGACCGGTCCAAACCCTAGTGAAGTTCTTTCCTTAATATAGTCATCATTTTCTTCAATAAATAAAGTGAAGCGGTGATTGAAGAGTCTTTCTTCTAATCCTTTAATTTCTATATAAAATTCAGTAGTATTTTTAATCTGAATCATTTCATATCCTTCATAATGCTCCTCTCTCACACCTTCCGCACCTACGTATGATAAGTTGGTGTATAATTCAAAACTTTTTTCCTCCATTACCGTTCTGTTGAGCTCAACTGTAAAATTAAAAACGGTTTCTTCTGTTCCATAAATAGGATCGATGGTACCATTGGTAAGATTCCTACGTTCCGAACGGATTTCCCTTGAAGGTTGATCATATAATATGGTTGTATGATAAAATCCCATAGTAGCCCCAAGCAATATTATGGCAACTATACCAACCACGAGAAGTTTTTTAAGGTCATTTTCATCATAAAGTTTATAGGGTATCAAAATGGCCAATATAGGTAGGACTATATTCATAATACAAGGATTGAAAAATATAATCCATATAGGCGCTATAAATATAGTTAATATATATATTAAAACAGAATAGCGAGACCTCTTTGCTTTCCTAGTTTTTTCATTTATTTTTTTCAGAATGGAACTCCTATTTCCTTCTTGGTCCATATATGATTCCTTGGGTAGGTATCTCTTTTAGACCTTAATAATTTTTCCCTAGCTGATAATTTCAGCGCACTCTTCTTCCGTTTTTATAGACTTTATCTACTAGATTCACCCCAAATCGGTAGGGTATATGAAGATGATTTGGCACATCTAAGATAAGAAAATCAGCTTTTTTCCCCTTTTCTAAAGACCCGATATTTTTTTTATCAACTGCCCGTGCTGCATTATAAGTTGAGGCAGTCAAAGCTTCACTAGGGGTAAGTTTCATCTGTAGACAAGCTAAAGTTATTATAGACTGCATCGATTCTGTCCAGCAGTTTGGATTGAGATCAGTGGCTAATGCTATAGGGACCCCTTCATCTATCATTTTTCTAGCTGGAGAATATTCGTCATCCATCAACATAAATGGTGTGCCAGGCAATAATATCCCAATGGTCCCTGATCCTTTGATTTTTTCTATATCCATTTCACTGATCTTTACTAGATGTTCTGCAGAGATAGCTTGTATATCTGCAGCCATGCTACTACATCCGATATTTTCTATTTCATCTGCATGAACTCTAGGTTTCAATCCACTCTCTTTAGCAGCTTCTAATAACCGTTTGCTTTGAGCCGAATCGAAAACACCTTTTTCACAAAAAACGTCACAAAAGCAAGCTAAATTGTTATTGATGACCTCAGGAAGTACCTCTTTTATACAATAATCAATGTACTCATCTCCATTCTCAAATTCAGGAGGGAGAGAATGTGCACCTAGATAAGTGGGTACCAAATCAATAGGATGGTCTTCGTTTAAGTCAGAAATGACCTCTAGTGATTTTATCTCGTTGTCTTTATCAAGTCCATACCCACTCTTAGCTTCCGCAGTAGTGGTTCCAAATGAAAGCATCTGATTAAGTCTTTTTTTAGATTGTTCCTTTAATTCTTCTCGGGAAGCCTTTCTTGTAGATCTAACAGTTCTTAATATTCCTCCTCCTTCTTCTAAAATTTCAAGATAACTTTTTCCCTTTATTTTTTTCATCAATTCATCCTCTCTAGATCCAGCAAAAACAAGGTGCGTATGAGGATCTACAAATCCCGGGATGACAGTTTTGCCTGAAGCATCGATGATTCTATCAGCATCATATTTGTTTTCCAAATCTCCTGATTTACCGACTTCCAAAATCTCCTCTCCCTTTACCACTAAAGCTCCTCCTTCGATCAGGCCAGTTTCCTTCATTTCTTCTGCTTTTCTAGCTCGGTCAGGACCCTTCAATGTGTGTAGCTCTTTTGCATCTTTCACCAATATGTCCGCTTCTATCATATCACAACACCTAGTATACCTAAATTTCTAAACAAGATATAAACGAAAACTATGAGACCTATCACCATGGCTATAATTGCCCAAATTTGACCTATAGTGATCAATAGATAAAGTTTTGCTTTCTTTTCAGGTGTATCGAAATATCTTTCTATTAATTCTTTCAGCCTACCACCGGCTGTTTTAGGATTCTTCTTCCATCATGGATTTTATCTTCTTCCTTCGGAAGAAATCTTCTCTCTCTCTCTCTTCCAATTGTCTTTCTATGTACTTAATCGTGGCTTCCAGTTTAGGGATGTAATTATATTCTAAAGCATTGACTCTTCTTTTTGCCTTTTCTATCTCTTCAGCTAATCTATGGAGTCGGCCCTCTATTTCAGCAAGATGAATAGACATTTTTAACGCTTCTCTAAAGTTTTCGACAGTTTTATCCAACTTGATCGATGTATCAGCATATCCATAAAATTTTTCCTCAGGAATATCCGATAAGATGTTGGGGACTTTAACACCCATAATGTTTTCTGATTCTATCTCTGCGCCACTCATCTTGATAGCGCCGTTCGCTATAGTTTCTATATTTTCCTGCCCCATCAACATCTTGGCCTCTATCAAACTCTGGAAGCTTTCCTCCATCTTCTGCTCTACTTCTTCTCTCAGTTCTTTTCTTTTATCGACGATCTGGAAAAACTCATTGATTAGAGCATCCTTTTTTTCGGTCAATAGTTCATGTCCATTCTCCGCTAGAAGCTTTCTTTTTCTTATCTTCAAGAGCTCCATCCTAGTTGGTTTCACGTCAGCGAGTCTTTCAGCCATGATGTGAATTTAAGAGAGAGATATGTATTATATATTTTGCCTTTAGATCCCTCATTTGAACACAAAATCCTTTCTAAAAATATGTCATAGAACCACAATATATATAATAGCGAATTAAGATATTGGGTTGAAGCAAAAAGGTGTATGTATGAGCTCTAAAGACGAACTCGAAGAAAAAATAACACTACTTCTAAAAGATGTCATGCCAGAGAGAAGCGAAAAAACTTTAAATAATATTACGGAAGACATCATAGAGCTGACTTATGATCTTAAAGATATCGAGAGGATCAGAAAACTGGTTTTCGGCGAGTTAGCATTTATTTCTGATAAAACCAGTAATGAGATCATAGAAGTATCTCAAGAGATTGGCGAAGAGATATTAAAGACAAAAATTTCTGACTAAATGTAGAGGAAGACACAACTTTGGGGAATTACTTCCTCGTCATCCACAACTAGTCCTGTACACTAAAAAATCAAAGAAATGTCCTTGACTATAAAAAGCATGAACTGATAGGAAGTAGTTTTCGATAATAGATCATTAGTTTTTGATCATCTTATAGGAATTTTTATTCTTTCTACTTTTTTCTTAGGTTCTATCGTCTATTTCCTTTTTTAGAAAATCCAAAACTATCTCAGTTTCAGGTAGTAACTTCTTATCTTCCAATTCCTTCTCTATATCTTTTGTTTCGATAAGATGAGCACTTTCAAACTCGATAGGAGATAACTCTATTTTTCCGGGGTCCACCACTATTTTATAAAGTTTTACATTTTCTTTTTCTTCTTCTAGTTCCTTACTGAAGCTGCCCAAAAGTTCGTAATCACCAACCAAACCTATCTCTTCTTCCATCTCTTTTTTCAAAGCCTCATCATAACTCAGACCAGATTTCACATGACCTCCGAGAACGATGCTCCAATATCCAGAAAAAAAACGTTTATCTTCGCTCCTCCTAGTCATCAATAATTTTCCTTCAGGAGTGAAAACAAAAAACATCACGCTCCTATGCCTCAATCCTTTATCATGAGCTTCCTTCCTCGTTTTGACATCTATCACTTCATCATCCTCATCAACTATGTCTAATTTCTCGTCCATAAAGCTCACTAAAGAATAGACATATGTAAAAGTTGTTTGTATCATGATGCAAACCTTTAAGTAAATCTGTCTTTTGGAAAAAAATGCATGGGAAAAAGCGAAGAAGAACCTTTTGGTATCAAAAGCGTGATAGACGATCTTAAGATCGTGATCAGATATAAGGCACTTTTGATACTGATATTTGCGGTATTTGTCAGCATGCTCGGTTTCGGATTGGTCATGCCCTTTTTACCGATATATGCCTCTGAATTTGGTGCGAGCAAGACCCATATAGGTCTGATGTTAGGTGTTTTTTCCGTTGTAAAGATAGTAGTGGCACCTTTTGGAGGGATGATAGCGGATAACTACGGCAGAAAACCAGTGATGGTAGGCGGTATGGTTCTTTATATGGTTGTTATGGCTCTATTTGGTCTTGCACAGACACTGCCTGAATTGTTCATCTATAGGGGTGGTCAAGGGGCAGCTTCTGCTCTAGTTTGGCCGATTGCTATGACCTACATAGGAGATATTGTCAAAGAAGAGGATAGAGGAAAAGCAATGGGTCTATACTCCATGTCATTTGCTAGCGGGAACGCATTTGGTCCGCTGATCGGCGGTGTTATAGCAACATATTTTACTCTCTCTGTTCCTTTTTTCTTCACTTCTGGTCTTGCTGCTTTGAGTGGAATTCTCTTATTTTTTGGAGTTAAAGAATCATATGAAGGTTCTAAAGAAAAGAAATCTTCTACTGAACGTAGAAGAGTATTTAAGTCCATAGATTTAGCATCATTGGGTTCTCGAATCAGTCTGAAAAAAATTTTAAAATTACCGATCAATACTTTTAATTGGATCTTAAAATATTTAGGTAATATAACGCCTTTCCCAAGAATATTCCTTGGCCTGACTATTGGCTCCTTTACAGTCTTTTTTGGATTAGCTATGGTTTGGTCCATGCTATCTCTATTTGGGGAGGAGGTCCTTCTGCTTTCTGATATTCAAATCGCTTTAGTTTTCACACTTATTGGAACTGTACAATTTTTGATTATGTTCCCGGCCGGTAGTTTATCCGACCGAATAGGAAGAAAAAAACTCATATTATCTGGAGTAGCTGTCTCAGCAGTATTTTCAGGTATCATTGGTCTTTCAAATAGTTTTTTAATCTTGATGGTCACGGTAGGTTTTTACACGTTTGGAAGAGCACTAGCGAGACCTTCATTCCCTGCATTTGTCTCATCTTTATCAAGTATAGAACATAGGGGAAAAATGATGGGGGTTTATAACTTCGCTCAAAACGCTGCCTTCGCTACTGGTTCATTTTTAGGAGGGGCGGTAGCCGATTTGTTGAATCTGCGTTGGCCTTTTTTCGTGGCGATGGTAGTTGGTATAGGTGGTTCTTTTTTTATAGCTTTCACAGTTAAAGAACCAGACAAGGCGTCTTTGAAAGAATTAGATGACCTTGACAGGCTTAAAAACTAAACTTTATCGCTCTCTCTTTTAGAATAATATTTTATATCTAGGTCCTCGAAGTTAAGATGTTCAAAAAAATCCATCGCTTTTGGATTATCAGGTTCAATGAGAGCAGCCCATATCTTGAATCCTTTTTCTTTGAAAACCTCCTCCAAACTTTCCACAAGTTTTCTTCCTATTCCTAGACCTTGATGGCTATCGGCCACTGCTAAACGGTTGATCCATCCTTTCCTCCCATCATCGGTACCAAAGACTATACCGACCAAAGAATCGTCGTCATAAGCACCTATCCAATACTCCGGTTGTTGGTTCAGTTCTTTTTCGATGTTCTCTCGCGTATCCCTGCCCTCAGGTTTATACGGGAGTTCAGCCTCGTCCCAAAGCTCTAGTATATCTTCGTAATCGTCTATGCTAGGTGTTTTCAGCTCTAATGTCATATTTAGACCTAATTTAACAAATCTTTAATATATCCTTTGTCAAATTCCTTCTGTAGAGGAAGTAAAATTATGAAGGAAAAGGTCATACCTTTACTTCACGATCATCATGCACACCTCAGCGGTAGAGCTGCCTATCTAGATTGCCTTGATCTATCAAGTGTTAAAGACAAGGATGAAGCTATATCATCTATAATGGGGCATTGTTCCAACGATGAAATAAATGTAGTACAGGGGTGGAACGATTCATTTTACTCTTTCAGTGATTCAGAACTTGAAAAGATTCCCCCAGTTTTTATATGGAACATTTCCGGACACGGACTAGTTTTTAATAAAAAAGCAGAACACAAATTTCTAGATAAATTCAAAGATCCTTCCATGATCAAAAACATGAAAGACCCAAATTGGGTCGAACGTAACCTTTTGAAGATCTCAAAATTGATGATGAGGATAGTAAAAATAAACGAAGATAAGATCTTGAGAACAAACAAATTTCTGCTGGAAAGAGGTGTTTACAGTGCCGATGACATGCTGATGCATTCAGAAAAGACATTGAAGAAATTCAAAAAGTTGAAACTCTCGGATAAAACGTCTTTCTGGGCGGATCTTCATACCTACAATGATCTCAGTGATAGTGCAAAAAAAGAAATAGAAGGTATCAAGATATTCGCCGATGGCGCTCTGGGACCTAAGACTGCAGCTCTAAAGAAAAAGTACCTCGATGATAGCAGTGGAGTCCTAATTTATGATGAAAAAGGATTTGAAGAGACAATATTGAATCACAAAAAAGATAAGATCGCTGTCCATGCAATAGGTGATAGAGCCATAGAGATGGTAATCGACACTTTAAACAAGATGGAGAGAAACGGTTCTAAAATCCCTAAAACACGGATTGAACATGCCCAATTTATAGATAAAGAAATGGCAGTAGAGGCAAAACGTTTGGGCGTAATCCTCAGCATGCAACCCAATTTCAGCATCGATTCCAAACATTATTCTGACAGATTATCAGAAAAGTACCTTAAAAAGAACAATCCCTTCCGGATGTTGATAGATGAAGTGGGCTTCGCTCCAGGCGAGGATCTCATCTTTGGTTCCGATGGACTCCCCTACGGCGTTGAAGAGGCTTTGCGATCATCACTGTTTCCAGTTCACAAGAGTCAGAAGTTGACATTGGAGGAGTTTATCGAGGGTTACTGTATCGATAGTAAGGATAAGGGTAAAATAGAAATAAAGATAGATGCAGATGATATATCAGTGAAAACCATTGAAACCTGATTTGTCGACTCCTTTTTCTACGTGGATCACATCTCCGGAGACAAATCTTTCTCCGTTATCTAAAACTATCCTACCCCTCTCATCTATATCCTCAACAATACCTTCTGTTTCGCCGCTGATGGTTTTCATCTTTACTTTCTTTCCTATAGTAGAGCAGTAATCTCTGTAAGTTTTCATAACCTCATCAATACCATAAAAGTTGCGGATGATCTCCTTCATTATACTATCTAGGGAAGGCTTTTCATCCACTAAATCAGATATGCTTAAGCTGTCTTCGATAGGAGCCTCTTCAACGTTCAGGCCTATTCCAACGATACCTTTATCTTCAACGACTTCAGTTAGGATGCCGCATATCTTTTTTTTCTCTACTAGTACATCGTTGGGCCATTTCAATCGAGGTTCTATGTTCATATCTTCAAGTGTCTTCGCTACTGCTATAGAAGCCTTGAGCGGTAAGAGATCCTCTTTATATGTACAAAGGGAAAAGTAGAGATTTCCGGGAGGTGATTCCCATGAACGATTTTTCCTTCCCCGACCAGCGGTTTGGCTTTCTGCCTGGACCACGAAGTCTCCCTCGTTTTCAGCACATAGACTCTTCGCTACTTCGTTGGTAGATTCCGTCTTTTCGAGCCTATATATCTTTATTTTTTCTTACCTCACATAAAGGTCGGGGGAGAGCTGACAGTAACGTAGGAAGCTTTCTTTTTTCCGACATTTTCAGCGTAATGCGGAACATCGGATGGATGCCAGAGAGTGTCTCCCTCATTCATCCTATACACCTCATCTCCTACATGATAGTCTATCTCACCGCTGAGAACGAGATGTATCTCTTCGCCGTCGTGCTGATATAGGTCTGATTCAACACCGACTTCCAATTCCGCTATTATAGCTTCCATCTCACTAGATTTCTGCATCAGTCGGAAAGTTTTTCCGTTCACTTCCTCCCTTACCTTCTCTTCTCCTTTTTTTATCAATTCAGACTTCATATTATCACGCTAATAATCCTATCAAGATGCCAGCTGCGGTAGCTGAGCCGATAACTCCTGCAACATTAGGTCCCATCGCATGCATCAATAGATGACTTCCAGTGTCTTCCTTCTGTCCCATGTCCTGCACTACTCTAGCAGCCATGGGAACAGCTGACACACCTGCTGCTCCGATCATGGGATTTATTTTCCCATCAGATAATTTATAGTAAAGCAAACCTAATAATGTGCCTCCTGCCGTGGCCGTAATGAAAGCGAAAACTCCCAAAAGGAATATACTTAACGTTTCTAAAGTGAGAAATTGCTCGCCCACCATTAGATAACCTACACCAAGACCAAGTAAAATAGTTGCTATATCCATCAGGGCGTCGCCGCCAGTATTGGATAACCTGTCCATAACACCGGAAGTTTGGAAAAGATTTCCAAGCATCAGCATTCCAATAAGAGGTAAGGCCGACGGAAGAATAAGTCCTGCTATTATCGTTACTAAAATAGGGAACGCTATCTTTTCTAACTGACTAACTTTTCTCATCTTCCCCATCCGTATCTTTCTTTGTTCTTCAGTGGTTAGAAATTTGATAATTGGTGGTTGTATGATGGGTACTAAAGCCATGTAGGAATATGCCGCTACAGTTATAGCCGCAAAAATACCCGATTCAACATCCAAAGCACCAGCCGCATAAATCGCCGTCGGGCCGTCCGCACCTCCTATTATTCCTATAGCACCAGCATCTGATAGACCAATTTCTAGGAAAGGTAATTCACCGAATATCAAGGCCAAACCAAGAGCTAAAAAAATTCCTATCTGAGCGGCAGCGCCTAACAGAAATGCTTTAGGATTTGCAAGCAGAGGAGAAAAATCCGTCATAGTTCCGATCCCTAAAAATATCAGTAGCGGTATAATACCAGTACTTATCGCATATTCGTACGTTATGTTCAAAAATGCCCCTATAGCTCTAAAACCCTCTTCGGACAATAAATAATCCTCTTGTCCTGGAAGATTCGCCAAGATCACAGCGAAACCGATAGGTCCTAAGAGCAAAGGCTCCATCTTTTTTGAGATGGCTAAATAAATAAGGAGTAAACCTATGAAAATCATAACCACTCCTTGCCAAGTCACATGAGTAAAACCAATTGCATCTAACATCTATTTTCCACCTCTAGTTTGAGATTGAAGGGATGCTACAATTGCAGCTACTTTTTCTTTTTCATCCTTTTCTTCTTTTAAGAAATATTTGTCGATTAGATAACTCATCAGATATGTAGATATCGTCAATATGGATAAAGTTAAGAACACAACAGTAATACCTATAATAATCACTTCTATCGCAGACATATTATCCTACCAACGTTGCGATAAGGTCGTCTTCTTCCACGTCCTGTCCCTTCTTGACGTGGATATCTTTTACCTTCCCGTCTGTTGGGGCGGAAACATCGTTCTCCATCTTCATCGCCTCCAGGATAACCACGGGTTCTCCTTCACTAACAGTATCTCCAGGACCCACTTTCAGTTCTAGTATCGTTCCCAGCATCGGCGAGTGTATCTCTATCTCCTCACCGCTCATCTCTTCGGTTTCAGCTTCTGAACTTCCAGACGGTTCAGGTTGTCCTCCTTCTGGATATAGTACAGATACGTCGTAAGTCTTCCCGTTGACCTGTACCTTATCTGCACTTTTCATCAGTACGTCGTATTTCTGACCATCTATCTGAACCTTTCCTTCCCACGGATAACTGATCTGCCTTACAGACTTCTCTTTCTTCTTTTCTTTCTCTTCGCCTGGTTTTTCAAGGGGAAGGTCTTCGGAATAAAACTCCGCCTCCACTTCGCCTTTCAAAAATTTTAAACCGATATCAGGATAGATCGTATAAGTTAAAACGTCTTCGGGTTTGTTCAAAAGGCCCATATCTTCTAATTTGTCTTTATTCTTTTTGAACGCTGGTTCTAAAAGACTAGCGGGCCTCTCTTCTATGACCTCGTCCTCCCAATCAGGGCCAAGGATCTTTTCGTACATCTCTTCAGATATCTCACCTGGGGGCCTACCATACATTCCTCTGAAATACTCTTTCGTATCGTTGGTGATCTTTTCGTATCTACCAAATTTTACGTTCATAACCGCCTGGACACCAACGACCTGAGACGAGGGCGTTACTAAAGGAGGATGTCCAAACTCTTCTCTGACTTTTGGTACTTCCTTTAACACTTCATCGTACTGATCTGCGGCACCCTGTTTCTCCAGCTGATTAACCAGGTTCGAAAGCATACCGCCGGGTATCTGATGCACGGTAACGGAAGGGTCTACCTTCAAAGCTTGATCCCGATGAAGATGCCTGTACTTTTTCCATATATCGTCAAAATAATCTTTTATATCCATCAGCAGATCCATATCATATCCAGTGTCGTATTCAGTGTCCTTCAAAGCCGCAGTTACACCCTCAGTTTCTGGCTGCCCGGTGGCTCCTGTCAAAGATGAAAACGAAGTGTCTAATACATCCACACCCGCTTCACAGGCTTTCATATAAGCCAATCCTGTCATGCCTGATGTTTTATGACTGTGAAGATCTATAGGTATATCTATCCCTGCTTCCTTACATCCTCTTATGATATCATAAGCTCGTGTAGGCGAAATCATACCCGCCATATCTTTTATACAAAGCGAGTCACATCCCATCTTTTCCAGTTCTTTGAACTTCTCTACATACTTCTCTACAGTATGTATAGGTGAGATCGTGTAACACAGAGAACCTTGTACGTGCGCTCCTTCTTTATTCGCCTGTTCTATGGGTACTTTCATGTTTCTCAGATCATTGAGCGCGTCAAATATTCTAAAACTCTCACACCCATTTTTATAAGCATAATGGATGAATTTTTTCACGACGTCATCAGGATAATTTTTGTAGGCAACTATGTTCATAGCTCTTTCTAACATCTGTACTCTAGTGTTAGGTAGAGCGTTGCTCAATTTGTCAAGACGTTCCCATGGGTCTTCATCCAAATATCGAATACACGCATCAAAAGTTGCACCACCCCAGATCTCCATAGAATCAAAGCCTACCTGGTCCATCTTGTCACAAATAGGCAACATATCTTCTGTCCTTAATCTAGTCGCTAAAACTGATTGGTGGGCATCTCTTAAAGTTTGATCATGAAGTTGCACCATCTTTTTTCACCTCATATGATGTAAAATTGTCTAAAAATTTTGCTGTTAGGTTTATCCTCAGCATAATGCGGTGAGAGTTTAAAGGATTATAAAAACCTTAGGTCTTTTTCACGGAGACTTTTTATTATCTTCGGAAAAGTTGTTAAATGAGGAGACTATATTGAAGGT
>CAZRSB010000014.1:0-41269 GCA_964602715.1 uncultured Thermoplasmata archaeon
ATCGGGCTGTATCCTCTCCCTAAAGGAAGAGGTCTTAGCCCTGATTAGAGATAAATAATAAAAAAGATAAGAAAGAATTTTAGCCTATCTCAAGTGTTTCTTATAGTAAAAGACAAGTACAATCATCGAGGCCACCAATAATATACTCAATGTAAATCCAGGTATTCCAACGTCCTCTTCTAGTTCCACCGTTTCCGTGTCATCTTCAGTCAGGTCTATTTCGCCGTCTTCGGACTCGTAATCATCGTGGCTTACTTCCCACTCGTAGGTGCCTGGTTCGAGATCTGTAAAGGTGTACATTCCGTCTTCGTCAGTTTCTTCTTCCCACTCTTCGCCATCTTTTTCTATGATTATCTCTGCATCTTCTATCACATCTTCGTCATCATCATCTATTACTTCGAATGTGAGTGAGTAAGTGCTCTCTTCGAATACGGCTGTTATATCTTTGTCATCGTCCATCGTGATGGTGATCTCTTCGTCTGTTCCTTCGTAATCTCCTTCCCATTCAACGAATCTCCATCCCTCTTCCGGGATAGCTTCTAGATCTAGATATGTATCATGGTCGTATTCTTCTTGATCTGGATCAACCTCTACTTCGCCTTGACCATCTTCGTCAACTGACAACTCGTATGTCTTTATCGCGAAGTGCGCTGTTATCTCCTGATCATCGTCCATCGTGATCGTGATCTCTTCGTCTGTTCCTTCGTAATCTCCTGTCCACTCAGCAAAATACCAATGTTCGTCTGCGTCTGCTGTCAATGTTACATCTGTTCCTTCTTCGTATTCATCTTCATCTGGATCTATATCTACTTCGCCTTCGCCTTCTATCTCCACTGTAAGTTCATAGGTCGGTATCTCTTCGAATACGGCTGTTACTTCTTTGTCTTCGTCCATCGTGATCGTGATCACTTCGTCTTCTCCTCCGTAATCTCCTGTCCATTCAACGAATTCCCATCCCTCTTCCGGGATAGCCTCTAGATTTACATATGTACTATGGTCGTATTCATCTTCATCTGGATCTATCTCTACTTCGCCTTGACCATCTTCGTCAACTGACAAATCGTATGTTTTTATCGCGAAGTGCGCTGTTACCTCCTGATCATCGTCCATCGTTAACGTGATCTCTTCGTCTGTTCCTTCGTAATCTCCTGTCCATTCAACGAATTCATACCCTTCATCCGGTATAGCCTCTAGATCTATTTCTGTTCCTTCTTCATATCTTTCGTTGTATGGCCACTCATTCACTTTTTCCCCATCGACTTCAATAGTACCTTCTCCAATTGGTTCATTTAATGTGAGATTATACACTTCAGGATCTTCCCAGGTCAAAATTGGGTAGCCTTGATTGATTATGCCTTCATCATCTATATCCCAAATATCTTCATCAGATTCATCATCATAAGGGTCATCAACAAAATCCCAGGGCTCTTCTAGTCCGTTAGTATCTAGATTCGTATAAGTCGCAACGTTCTTCATCTCAGCAGTACTTTTACCCGTACCACCCGCAGATCCTTCTTGTCCTGAGGTCTCAATATCCCAGAAAGAGTTTCGCACTATATGTTCGTCCCATCCAATGAGCCCACCTGTACGGGACTCTCCACTCACTTCTCCTGTAGAATAAGATTTTGACACATGATAGTTGTTGTAACCTATTAGTCCGCCAGAATATTCCTCTCCAATTACATCCCCGGTAGCGTACGAATTCTCAAGTGATCCAATATTTGATCCTACAAGTCCGCCTACTTGTCGTTCTCCGATCACCTCACTGTTTGCAGATGATTTTGACACTACTCCTTCTCTGTTCCAGCCTATTAGCCCTCCAACATACTCATCACCAGTCACCTCGCCAGCTCCGTGCGAGTACTTTACCACGTCTCTGGTCTCCCCTACGAGTCCACCTACACGACTTTCCCCGTTAACACTAACAGTTGAAGAGGAGTTTTTCATCATACCTTCTTCTTGAAATCCTACAAGTCCGCCTACAAAATTTTGCCCATTCACGTCTCCTGTTCCATGTGAATCAAAGATGGTTCCTCCATCGTTAAATCCAACGAGTCCACCTACACGGTTGTCCCCATTCACCTCTGGATCAATGATTTTTATATCGACTAATTCTGCATCGTCTTCGATATATCCAAATAATCCAATATAGGAGGTATCGGGTCTATCTATGTAAAGGTCTTTGATATCATATCCGTTTCCGTTGAACGTGCCTGTAAATGGATCACCATCCACAGGAGAATCTCCTATTTGTTCCCAACCCTGTTCAGTATCTACAATATCTTCATAACCAGGAGTATTTCTGTCAAGATCGTTCATCAACACATAGTCACCATCCAAGTCATCTCTTACTGCATCTAGGTCGTGCCAATCGTGTATTTCTTCTAAGGCTTCAAAATGGGCTGTTATCGACTGATTCTCGTCCATCCTTATCGTTATTTTGTCTTCATACCCACTATGATCTCCACTCCACTCTCTAAAAAGCCAGTAATCATCAGCAGGTATCGCCTTTAGTTCTACTTCAGTACGTTCTCCATACAACTCTTTATATGGATAATCGATCACTTTTTCCCCATCGACTTCAACAGTACCTTCCCCGACTGGCTCGTTTAATGTGAGTTTATTTGTTTCTAGTTCTTCCCAGGTAAGTACAGGATATCCTTGATTGATTATACCTTCGTTATCAATTTTCCATATCTCTTCATCACCTTCGTCTTCATAGGGATCATCAACAAAATCCCAAGGCTCTTCTAGTCCTTCAGTATCTGTATCTGTATAGGTCGCAACGTTTCTCATCTCAGCAGAGGTCTTTCCTGTTCCGCCGTCACTAATATTGAGACCGCTAGTTTCGATATTCCAAAATGAGTCTTTGACCTCGCCTGCTTGTAGAACACCGACAAGTCCACCGATTTGGGCTTCTCCTGTAACTCTACCAAAAGAGGATGATTGATTGATAAAGATCTGTTCTTGTGACTCTTGAGAATCAACAGCTCCGACTAGACCTCCCGCTACCGACACCGTATTTACGTCAACTCTAGAATAAGAGTTATTCACGTATCTCATGTTCAATCCAACTAACCCACCAGCTAACGATTGCATCTCGACCGAACCTGTGGATGTGGACTGGTGGACTTTCCCTTCGTTTACACCGATCAATCCACCACCTATCTGGTTGAAAAAACCTATACCATTTATATCTACTTCTGTGTAAGATCTGTTAACGATACCCTGGTTTTCTCCAACTAGTCCTCCGATACCTGAACTACCATGAATTTCTCCGTCAAAATCACATTCCATGATCGTTCCATGATTTGAACCAACAAGACCTCCGAGTGAATTTTCTCCTTCTATCACACCTCTAGAGGAGGAATTCTTGATTAGCCCCTCGTTAATACCAATTAGAGAACCTACGTCAGATACGCCAACTACTTCAACATCCGTAATCTTTAAATCCTCCATCGTGCCGTTTTCTCCTAATATTCCAAAAAGTCCTACATGATTATCCTCTGACCTCTTGACAGAAAAGTTATTGATCTCATGCCCTGATCCGTAGAATGTCCCTTCAAATTCTTCGTTAAACCTGCCTATTGGTTGCCATCCGAGCGTTGTGTTGACAAGTTCTTCATAGCCATCACTGTTTTCGTCTAGATCTGTATCTAGTATATAGTCCCCATTTAGATCATATCTCATATTATAAAGTTGATGCCAGTTAGAGATCTCATAATCTAACAGATCAAAATGAGCCGTCAAGTTTTTGTCATTCTTGATCTCGAATACAACTACATCATCATTAGACTCCAAATCTCCGGTCCAACCTTCAGGATAATAACCCTCATCTGGAATAGCTTCAATAACGATTTTTCCATATTCGGAATAGCTGTAGTCTCCTTCAGTTGGAGATGTAGTACCGCCATCTTCTGCGTGTATAGATAAGTTATGGGTTTTTTCTGTTTTCTGTATAAACCACGCAGCGTCATCTTCATTCTCTTCCCATGCAAAGAATGGACGATCTATGTTAGTATCGACAGCCTGTATATCCCATCCTGCAGATTCGAAGGTACTGATAGAGTTAAAGTTGTTATCGTTTAGAGGTAAGCTACTATGTCCTTTAACTGAGCATTCTTCCATATCTTCATGATAAAAAGAATCGCTGACACTCCCCAGGTCATCCCATCCCACTAGACCACCGATATTATCGAAGCCAGAAACTTCTCCCGCAGAATAAGAATTAGTTACTGAACCTGCTTTGAACTCAATAGAGTTACCAAGTGTACCGACCAAACCTCCAATTCTTATATTTCCATGTGTGTGGGCAGTCGAATACGAATCGCTTATCTCGCCATTGTTCCAACCTACAAGTCCTCCAACGGCCTCAGCACCCTCTACAGTTCCGTCTGTAAAGGAATGAGATATACTTCCATGGTTTTCTCCTATCATTCCTCCAGTTCCAGGAACGAATCCTCCTTCGACATCTCCTGTAAAAAAGGAATGAGAAACACACCCCTCATTGTATGCAACTAAACCACCGGTCCTTTGATATCCGGTTATGGCTCCGTTCTTGAGACCGATATTTTTTACCTCACCATTTTCACCAACAAAACCAAAAAGTCCAACGTAATCATCTTCTGATAAAATCATGAGGTTTTCGATCAAATGTCCCTGACCATCAAAACTACCATTGAATTTTTCATCCTCATCTCCGATCGGTTCAAAACCATCACCTTCAAACCAATCTTCAGTCTCAGATGCCTCGATATCATCTTCTAGTACGTAATTGCTATCTAGATCGTTTCTCATCCACTGAAGTTCCCCTATGTTTTCTATCATGTAAACTTCTCTCTCATCATCCCATTCTGGTTCTAATGCTTTAGTTCTGAATCTAGATTTACTGCTGTGATACTCTTCATCCTCTCCTATAGCTACAAGTTTATACTCGTAAGGAGTAAGATAGTCTAGATCGGTCAATCCTTTTTCTATGACAGCTTCATCAGAGATATTCAGTGATTCTGTTTCTGACCAGTTCTCTTTTCCACTTTCTCTATACCTGAAAAGGACCTCTGTTTCGTTCAGATAGAGATCGGTCACTTCCCCTCTGAGATCAACACTTTCTGAAGTGATATTAGTTACTTCTAACGTATTAAGTTCTACATCATCATGGGTGATGAATGAGATAGGGAGGGAGGTTTCTTTATCGTTATTCCATTCAGCGACGATTTTAAACTCGTAAGTCGAAGTTTTATTCAATTCTGTTATTTTTTCTTTAAAAATTCCTTCCTCTTCGATCGTTTGTGAAGGTGTTTCAGACCAATTTTCCTCTTCTTTTTGCCTATATCTAAAGTATGCTTCGATCTCATCTTCAGGCAACTCTAAAAATTCTCCTCTCAAGATCGCTTCATGTCTACCTATTTCGGGATCTAAAGGCATAAATCCAGTTACGAAATCGATGGCTTTATCAGCGTTGATTAACCCGTGACCATAACGAGTATTTTTATCTTCTCCGTCGGGCAAAGAATCACCTGCGTCAATATAGTCTGCTGAATTTCTAAGACCTTCATATACTTCGGATGGGGACAGATTTGGGTTTGCATCGAACATCAACGCCGCCACACCAGCGACATGAGGCGCGGCCATAGAAGTTCCAGACATTTCTTCCCAACCTCCATATGGCATAGAGGACTTAACCTCAACACCAGGAGCAGAAAAATCAGGTTTTACGTATTCATCAGGAGTATTCTCTCTATTGTCTTCAACTATATCTCCACTGCTGAACTCAACAATTTCATCATCTTCTTCTGATGCACCAACAGCAAAGGTCTCGTAGATAGCTCCTGGTGATCTATAAGAGCCTTCTCCCTCGTTACCGATGGCCACAACAGGAATAACACCAGCATCGATCATATTCTCAATAGGTTCTTCGAAATCGGAGTGATAAGCCCCCTCAGGTGGTCCCCAAGACATGCTAGCTACATGCGCTTGATAATCCTCTAAATCGCCTTCATATTTTTCGTGTAGAGGCTCGCCGTTTCGATCAAAGGGTTCTACTTTCCACTCCAAAGATGCTAACATCGAAGAGAAAGTACCCTGTCCTCCAGGCAAATTGAGTGCGTGCATCAATTCAGCCTCTGGGGCCACCCCAATATTCACACCGCTTGTGTTCCCTCCTAGCACTGTACCGGAACAATGAGTGCCATGACCTTGGGTGTCGTGTGGCGTAGAGTTTTCAACGATCTCGCCTTCCAAGTCAAATTCTATCCATCCTCCAGTATAATAATCATCATCTTCTAGATCCACCATATTTCCTTCGAGATCAGGGTGATTTATATCCACACCGGTATCAGAAACAGCTACTCTTATACCGTCTCCTTTATACCCTTCTTCCCAAACTCCCTTCGCGTTGATCCTTTCAAGGCCCCATGTAACTTTTTCATTAGATTCTTCTTCAGAAGCAACACGGTCCGATATCGAATATCTATCATTAAGATGTTGAATTCTTTGATCGTTTGAGTGATGGTTATTGTGATTCTCTACATCTCCTTGGTCATGTATATCTACTTCAAAATTTTTATGGATGTTAACTACGGAGTCAAGCTGCGCTATCATTTCTATAATGCCAACTTCAACTTCAGCGAGAACAGCGTTTGCTATCCAAAATGAGTTAATGATCTCTCCTCTATCATCATTCAAAAGATATTCAAGTTCACTCTGTTTAATCTGTGCATCTTCTTTCAGACTAGATATCGTTTCATCGGCTGAAATCTCTTTTAAAGATAACTCTGGATTATCACTAGTGTAAGGTTCATATCTGATAATCACCTCTATTTTATCTTCCTCGGTTTTCTCTTCTATCATCTCTTTCAATCTTTCACAGACAATGTCTTCGGAACTGTCCAAAAAATCTTCGGAAACTTCCTTTCCGATATGGTCTGTAGATCCATCTCCGATGTTCAAGCCTAGAGACCCAAAGATGAGCCCTATCACCACAACAAATACTAACACTTTGAGTTTCATTTGATCTCCGCTCCCTTGGCAAAGCAAAGATATATTATTTAGTGTTTTTGATGAATTGATATATGTTAACGTTTCCTTAAAGGTTCTTTCATGAAGGTTTCTCCTATTGGGTGCAGAAATGAGTTTGAATTTATGTGTGTTAAATAACCGCTATTTTCTTGTATGTTCTGGTGGGTAGATTGTTCTCAAATCTAAATTTAAGTTTGCTCCATAATTTCTCTTTCTAGTACTATCGCCGATAGTTCCTATCGAAGAACTAGTTGTAGGTCCTGCTCAGGACGGTTGACCTCCTCCTCCGTCTGAAGACTGAGGAATCCTTGCTGGAACATGCAGCGGGGGTGTTTTTAAGGTTTCAGCCCGCACTGAAGGACAACCAGCAACATACTGGCGGAACTGTCGTTTTTCATCCCATAGGGCTGTGGCGGGGTCAAGTCGGACAGCATCGCCTTCAAACGAAGGTTTCTTTTTCCTTGCCCGTCTTTCAACGGACTCCGCCCCATTCCCGTTCAAGTCATCCGATGTCGTTGTTTTTACCGTCTCTCGAACGGAATTTTGGCACGACGGAAACGAAGACGGCATCTGATACTGCGGTGTGTTCCTAAGAACATCGCCAGTATCCGCTTGTACTCCGCTCCGCTTACTGTGGTTAGTATAATGGTCCAACCGTAGATAAGGTTTGAGGGGAGGGGTGAGTGAAAGTAGAACAACACGCCCTAACCTCCGCCTAAATTATGAGGAATTGAAATTCCTCTCATGACGAGGAAGCGTAGCTTCCTCAGAAAGACGGAGGTATGCGGGCTTTGAACCGTATCACTTTCTTACTGTATCAGCAGTTTCCTCTACAGTTACTAATTTTCGATATAGTAAGTAAAATGAAATCACGCTGCAAAAAATCAGAAATATCCTTCTTGTCTCTAAATTTTCTTTCTTTATTCGGAAATATTTAAAGTTGCGTAGAATCAAAAGATTCGACTTATTTAACAATCTCCTTTGCCTATGCTCAGGAGATATGTAAAGCGCCGAAGAAGCACAACTTCTTCTTTCCTTCAAACTTTTTCGCTTCGCTCAAAAGAATTGAAGACGCCACAAAATCAAAGATTCTCTTTGCTTCTAAATTACCTCACTTACGTTCGTAAATATTAGAAGCGCCGAGGAGGAGATTCGAACTCCTGAGGCGCGATGCGCCACCGGCTTGCTTGAACCATCGCGGATCTCTCCACGGTGTTAGGGGCCGCCTGTTAGGACAGCCCCAAGTGGGCGGCTCTCAAGGCCGGCGCCTTGGGCCGGACTTAGCTACCTCGGCATGAAAGAAATCTTCTAGGATGTGGGGGCAAAAATTCCCAAACACAAACTATCATGAGTTTAACGTTATGGTTAATAACTTTTACTCTTACTCTTGCTCTTGTTTTAATTTTAGTATGTTCTCTAATTCCAACTCAAACCCTACCACGGGATTTTCAATGTCGTAATTTTCGAGCACCTTTGGATGGAATTCTCCAAAGTATCCTATTTTCTTTTCTTTTACGATGACATCAGCACATCTTCCTCTGATGAACGAATTATGATTTTTAGACTTTACAGACATCTCAAAACCTAGATTGGTGAGTAAACCATCCAAAATAGATTTCATGTCAGTAAACCCAGCATCTGAACTCGCGAATACTCCAGCCAGTTTTGTCTTCTGTTCAGGCAAATTCACTACATCTCCGATCTCAAAAAATTTATGGGGCAGCGGCTCTGTTCTGTTTTCACGTAAATTAACAAGCAAATTTGGAAGGAGCCAACTTCTTAATGAGACACTATTTTCGGAAACCGGATTTTCTACTTTTGCAAGCCTGTCTTTACGATCTTCCACTTCCATCATATCGAATTCTCTATCAGGGTTTGTCATCATATAATTCATGACTTCATGGAACCCATGCCCTACCAATAGCTCGGTCAAAGAATTTTTTAGGTCAGAAGATCCTAAAGGTTCGCCTATAGTCACTTCTTCTGGTAAAGATCCTTCAAAATTATCGTAGTCATATCCGATGGCGATATCCTCTATGATGTCCCAAGGATGCATAATATCATGTCGATATGAAGGGATCTCCACTGCGATCGATTCTCCATCATCTAAGACTGAAACGGAAAATCTCATCCTCTCCAATATCTCTTTTATTTCTTTAGTCTCAAGCTCGATACCTAAAAGCTCTTTAGCTTCTTTAGGGCTGAATTCAACAGTATCTGATGAAAAATCAGGGTATGTTATATTTCGGTTTCCATATTTGACTTGAGTTGTATAAACATCGGCACCTCTTTCAGCTAAAGTAGTGCATAGAATATTCAAAGTCTGCTCCAAAACCCGCATATCTGTTCCAGTCATATCGATAAAAATAGTATCTGTGTTTTCATTCACTTCCGTAAGTTGTCCGTTTATTATGGGGGGAAAAGAAAGTATCTTTCCATTAGAATCAAGTATGACTGGATATCGGTCGTTTTCTTCTAAGATATGTGCATATTTTTTACCTTTCTCGTGTTTATTTAAGATCTCTTCTAGGTTCATCTCTGTTGATTTTTCAAGAGGAATGAAACTGATCTCCTCCGGTTTGCTCGCTTTATAAGTAAAAGGCGGTTCTATCGCTTCAAAATCGTGTAGTCCTATAGCTACTTTTGATCTCTCTCTACCCAATGTGAGATGAAGTTTTTCCTGCAGGTCCATAAATGATTCTAAAAGGGATTCAGAGATCTTCAAATTTTTTACTAGAGCAGTTACTATATATGGTCTTACTTCCTGCACACTCAACTCTACTTCGGTACTGATGTTAGAATTTTTTAATAAATAATCGGGTCTACCGGTTTCTTTTCCCAAAAAGCCTCTGAGCGCTCTACCGATACCTTCAACAGAAAGAAGATCACATCTGTTAGGGTCCACTTCGAGTTCCCATTTTCCCTCTTCTATTGACTCTACCTCTATCCCTAATTTAGGTAGATTTTCCAGAAGTGTCACTTCGTCTGTGTCGCTTAGGTCCATCAGATCATGAGAGTTTACCGATATTACAGGCATATTTGCTGGAAAAGAAATAAAGCTATTTGGATTTTTGGTATGTAGATAGGGAATTGTGATATCGGTAAGTTAATATATCTCGAATTATTTTTATATGTCAGATATGACAGAAGATGAAATTGAAAGAGAAGAGGAACTAGAAAATGATATTGAATCCGATGAGATCAGATCTTTTTCTGATCTACAAATAGAAGAAGATATAGAGCAAGTAATTGAAGCTGTTCTTTTCTCTTCAGGCCATCCTTTAACTGTTCCTGAGATAGAAGAAGCTGTTGGAAGGCCACGTACTGAAGTGAGAGAAGGGGTCAAGAAACTCCGAAGGATGTATCAGAATAGAAAAACCGCTTTGAAGATAGCTAAAATAGGTAGAAAGTATTCACTTCAATTGAAATCTAAATTTAACAAATATGGGTTAAAGATGAAGGATGAAGAATTGAATAAATCATTATTGAAAACCGCAGCTCTCATCGCTTATTATCAACCTATAAAACAGAGTGAACTCAAAAAGATGATCGGTGAGAAAGTCTACGATCATGTGGATGAGTTAGAGGAAAAGAGCTTGATCCTCTCCGAGAGAGACGGACGAACTTATTCCTTGAGGACCAGCCCCAAATTTCAGGAATATTTTGGACTTGAAGCTAGAGATAGAGATGAATTAAAAAGATTGATGGCCCAAAAAGCAGGCATCGGTGAAGAAAGAGAGTGACATCAATCTTCAATTTCCCTTAATATCTGAGAAAAAACCCCCATCAACCGATGATACTCCCATTTTGTAGTGGATGCCCTTCCTAGGATCCTTCGAAACATGACTTCTGTTTTTTCGTGTTTGTGCTCGGGGTAGTTGCTTTCAGCTAAAATTTTTGAGAATGATCTCATCAATCTCACCCTCTCGCTTTCGTCACTTGGTGTTCCATTTCTTTGGATAACGTAGTCCTCTTCTTTCTTAAAAAGTTCATATAATATAACGCATACCGCGTGAGACAAGTTGAGAATTGGATACTCTTTAGAAGCGGGGATCCTGATCAATCTATCACAGCTCTTCAGCTCTTGATTGTTCAATCCCTTGTCTTCTCTCCCGAATACTAATGCTATATTTCCTTTCAATCCAGAAACGGATTCTGCGAACTCCTCAGGGGTCTCAGCCTTCCTGATGAATTTCTTCTCTTTTTTTGTGTCTATCCCAGATGTACCTATCACCATATCAAACTTGCTCACCAGTTCTTTGTAGTCCTCAAATATCTTTGCTTTTTCTAGAACATATTTTGCATGCATCGCTCTAGCTTTAGCCTCATCGTTGATCTCAACGGGATTTACCAAATAGAGTTCTTCGATAGAAAAGTTTCTCATAAGCCTCGCCACGGCTCCAATATTGCCGGGGCTCTGTGGTTCCACCAAAATTATGGAGAAGTTGACCATATCATTCTCCAACTTTTGTACCACCTATTTATAATTAGCGAGTTTGGAATTCGATATAGATTGTTTAAGGTAAGAAAACAATTAAAATTATATTTGTGTAGCGCTTTAAGCAGATAATGTGTTAAATATGACAGGTGCATGGAATAAAATTCTAAAGGTCGATCTTTCAGAAGGTACAACTAAAGAAAAAAAATTAGAGAAGACAACTATAAAAAAGTACTTGGGAGGAAATGGTCTCGGGATCAAGCTGCTCCACGAAGAAACTGATGGAAAAGTAGAGGCATTTTCAGAGGATAACCCTCTCATCTTCGTGCCAGGAGCTTTGAATGGAAGCCAGATCCCGATGACTGAGAAATGTGGTTTTTATTCTAAGTCTCCCTTGACAGGGATGATGGCAGAGGGTATATTTGGCTGTTCCTTGGGCGAAGCAGTGAAAAAAACTGGTTTTGATGCCATCGTGATAAAAGGAAAATGTGATGAACTTAGTTATCTTGCTATTGAAGAAGGATCTATTCAGATAAAGGAGGCTACTGAGCTGGAGGGTATGAGTACAACGAAAGCAGAGGAGATACTCGAAAAAAGGCACGGTGGTAGTGCAGCGGTGATCGGGCCAGCAGGAGAGAATCTTGTCAAGATTGCCATCATATCAGGAGATGATAGAGAAGTTGGAAGAACAGGTCTTGGTGCAGTGATGGGCTCAAAGAACTTGAAAGGTATTGTTGCAGAAGGTTGGAAAGAATTACGAGCGGCAGAACCAGACGAATTAAATGAATTAAAGAGCGAAGCATTTTCTGAATTCACTGAGGAAGGAGGGGATGGAAAGGAGAGTTATGAAGCCTACAGTTCTCATGGAACTGTAAAATTTACAGGTATGGCATCGGAACTTGGTATATTGCCAACCAGATACTGGGAAAGAGGGTCTTTTGATGAAGCTGAAAGATTGAGCAGTTACCACTGGGAGGATGATATAAGCGAAAGTAAAGGTTGTCATCGCTGCCCTTGTAGATGTGGTCAAGTTTACAAAGATATAGTTGATGTTGAGTACGAGACATCTTTTTCACTAGGATCGAATTTAGAGATCAGCGATATTGAGGAGGTCGCAAAGGCTAACCATCTTTGTGATGAGTTAGGAATTGATACTATAAGTGTAGGTAATGCGATAGGATTCCTGATGAAATTGAGTGAAGAGGATGAACTATCTGAGGAGATCTTGTTTGGTGATGGACAAAAATCTAGAGAGTTGATAAGAAAAACTGCTTTTAGAGAGGGTCTTGGTGATGTAACTGCTGAAGGTGTCCAAGGCATAGGTGAAGAATTTGATAGAAAGGGTTTGGCAGTTCATGTCAATGGATTAAGTCCTCCTGCCTATGATCCTAGAGCCCTAAAGGGTATGGGGTTAGGTTTTTACACCTCAACACGAGGGGCCTGCCATCTTAGAGCAGACTGTGATGGTATCGAGTTAGGTGGAGGAAAAACTACTGATGACAAGGGCAATTGGGAGTATATGGAGAAAAGTCGGTATTCAATAGAGGGAAAAGAATATGTGGCATGGAGAGAAAATTATGTGACATTACACGACACCATCGGTTCCTGCAAATTGACCGGTCGAAGTGTTTATACACCTGAATTGATGAGTAAGTTCATCAACGCTTATTTTGGTTTTGACTTGACAGCCGAAGAGATCTATAAGGTCGGAGAAAGAACTTATAATTTAGAGCGACTCTACAATCTGAAACAAAAGCCTGAAGTGAAAAAGGTCTTGCATGTTCCGGTACAGTTTGTCACGCCTACACCAGTGGAGAACCTGGACGGTGAAAAACTCACACGTGGGCAGATCCAAGATATGCTTAAAGATTATTACAAGACCAGAGGATGGGATGAACAAGGAGTTCCTTTTGAAGATAAACTAAAAGAATTAGATATCGAATATCAAATATAGATAAATCTCCACCCTCAAAGTTAAATAATTAATGTTCGATTCACTACCAAGTGAGACGATGAAAGGGATAGATAATCTGGTGGAAAAAGCCAAAAATATGAAGGAAAGAGGGATGAAAGAAAAGGAGATAGCCGATGAGCTCAACGTTTCACCTGACACAGTTCACTGGCTTCTTACTAGAGATATCGAAGAAGCGAAACCCCCTCACGATGTGAAAATCGGGTGGCGATCTGTTGGAGTTTTCGGAAGGAGGATAGGTTTACTAGCAAACTTATTTTCTGATATAATTTACGAAGAGATGGAAAATAGAGATATTGAGATAGAGACGGTCGTTGGAGTTGCTGTCAATGGGATCCCTGCTGCTGTTAAAGTCTCGGAGCAGTTAGGAAGAGAATTAGCCGTGTACCGCCCTCCTCATGAAGATAGGGGCAAAGGTGGTGGAACATTAGCCTCTAATTATGCAGGGGTCAAAGACAAAAATGTCGTTATAGTGGATGATGTGATCAATACAGGGGAGACCATGAGTGGTGTGATCAAAGATCTTGAAGAGGAAGGAGCAAACGTTAAACTTTCGATTGTTGCTGTAAACAAAGACGGACAAGATGATGTATTAGGTGTCCCACTCCGATCTTTGATAACTGCAAGGATGATCGGATGATGTGTTAAGATGCATTGGGCAGACGTAGAAGCTGGAGAGCTCGAAAGCGAGAAGTCTCTTATAGCAACTGGAGAAGCGCCATCTGGTCCTATCCATCTTGGTCATATAAGAGAAGTGCTCACAGGAGAGGCTATATCTAGATCCTCAAATGGTGAATTATTACTCATAGTGGATTCCATAGACCCATTACGGCGATCTTATCCTTTCCTCGACGATTCTTATGATGCACATATAGGTAAACCATTGAGTGATATTCCCTGCCTATGTGGAGATCATGAAAATTACGCAGAACATTTTATGGACCCTTTTCTACGATCTTTAGAGGAACTAGGAGTTGATCTAAAGGTCGAGTACGCTCATGAGATGTATGCTAGAGGTGATTATGAGGAAGTGAATAGACGGATAATTAGAGAAAGGGATAAGGTGGCTAAAATAATAGAAGAAGAGACGGGTAGAGAGTTGAAAGATGGATGGTTTCCATATAACCCGATATGTTCTGATTGTGGTAGGATTGATTTTACAGAACCCATCAGTTTTGATGATCCTTATGTTAATTACACTTGTGAATGCGGGTATGAGGGAAAAGCAGATATCAGAAAAGATGATGGAAAACTGCCCTGGAGGTGTGATTGGCCCGCTCGATGGTACTTTTTGGGTGTAGATTGTGAGCCATTTGGAAAAGATCATTCCGCCTCTGGAGGTTCATGGGATACAGGAAAAAGGATAACAAAAGAGATTTTTAAGACCGAGCCTCCGCATCCTGTAGTTTACGAATGGATACAATTGAAAGGAGAAGGACCTATGTCATCTTCTTCTGGGATAGCTATCAAAACAGAAGATGTATTGGATATATTATCCCCTGAAGTTCTGAGATTTTTGATAATGAACTCCAAGCCACGAACTCATATAGATTTTGATCCCGGTTTAGGGATATTGGATCTTGTTGATGAATATGATTCATGTGAGGAGAGCTATTATAAGGATAAGGATGATGAGGATATGAGGAGAATTTACGAGCTATCTCAGGTGGATAAAGTACCTTCTAAACAACCTCAACGCATATCTTATCGACATCTTGTCAACCTAGTCCAAATCTATGAGGACTACGATAAAATATGGGAAGTGGCTAAAAAGACAGACCAGATCCAGAAAGAAAGGGAAGATGACTATGAGAGATTTAAAGTGAGAGTGAAAAAAGTAGAAAATTGGTTGGAAGATCATGCTCCGGATATGGTAAAATTTTCTCTTAAAGAAGATATTCCAGAAGTTGATCTCAGTCAGCAAGAAAAAGAATTTATCAAATCTTATCTCGAAAGATTAAGTGAAGTTGGATGGGATCCTGGGGAACTTCATAGATTAGTTCATTCGACCTCAGATGATATAGGCATTCAGAAAGGAAAGGCTTTTAGGTCTTTTTACAAGATACTCTTGGACCAGAACAAGGGCCCTAGATTGGGCAGATTTCTCAGCCAATTGGATAGAGACTTTGTCCAGAGAAGATTACAGGAAGCTGTTCAAGATAAAGAAAATCAGGATTGAAGGCTGATTATAGCCTCTGCGGGTTCACCGTCAGATTCTTTTAGAGCCTCTTTCGCTTCTTTTTTTGAAACACCAGCTCTTTCTGAGACCATTTCTATATCTTCTTCTGGTATCAATACCTCTCCTTCGGGAGCTTCCTCTCTTGGTTTTCCAACGACCTGATAAAAGTGCTGACCCTTCATATCCATCTCTACTACTTGGGGACTATCAAAGACCAATTTTTTATCATCTGTCTCTATTATGACTTTTTTTGCGTCTAATTCATTCTGTTCAAGTCCCATCTTCTTCATCATTCGTTTCATCTGTCTTGGATTTCCACCGGGCATCATGATTTTCAACCTGATTTAACAGCAGCACGTTGTTATAAAATGCTTTCGCCAATTGCTTGAGCGATTCAAAAAAGATATATTGTTAGAACTAATTCTTTTTAGCGATAGATCATGTTGATAAAAGGACCCGCATCTCCATTGCTCTGTGAGAAAGTAGAAAAAAGAACAGGAGCTGATGTTGCAGAAGTAAAGACTAAAGTATTTCCTGATGGGGAGATATATGTTAAGATAGAAGAGAGCGTAAAGGATAAAGATTGCACGATAATTCAAACCACTTATCCTAACGAACATCTGTTAGAATTACTCATGATACAGGACGCACTGAAAAAGAATGGTGCATCCTCTATAAATACCATAGTACCTTATTATTCATATGCTAGACAGGATAAATTATTTGAGAGAGGAGAAGCAGTTACAGCTGATGCCATAGCTAAAATGATCAGTCTGAACGCTGATGAGTTTTTCAGTATAGATCTTCACTCCGAAGAAATAGTAGATTTTTTTGATATAAAAGCAGAGAACATCTCCGCCATGCCCCAACTCGCGAAACACTGTGTTGAAGAAAAGGATCCAGACCTACTTATAGCTCCAGATGAAGGTGCTAAGGATATGGTGAAGAAAGCAGCCGATGAGGTCCGGATCGATTGGGACTATCTTGAAAAGAATCGAATCGATGCAAATACAGTAGAAATAAAACCAAAGAATATAAAAGTCGAAGGAAAATCAGTAGTTATTTTGGATGATATCATATCTACAGGAGGAACTATGAGTGAAGCAGCTAGGCAATTAAAAGAGGCGGGTGCAGAAAAAGTACATGCAGGCTGTACTCACGGTCTTTTTGTTGATGATGCTAAGGAAAATCTAGATGCTTTTTGTGATTCTGTTTTCTGTACAGATACTATAGAACAAGATAAAAGTGAAGTGTCTGTAGCTTCTATTTTGGCGGAATTTGTGCAGTTAAGTCGTTAATACTCTCTCCTTTACTAGGGCAAATTAAGATGTTCCGCGACTTCGTCGATCCCATAACCTTCTTTAGCGTTAGTCTTGATCAATGTTCCGTGCGGATTTACCTCTTCAAAATCGCGTTCGATGATTTCTATATCTACATCCATAGGTTCAGCTAAATCTATTTTATTTAAGATGGTAAGATCAGAACGAGAAAAGATCAAAGGATGCTTTCTGATCATATCATCACCCTCGGTTACTGAGACTATGACTAGATCCGACTCAGTCCCGAGTGGAAAATCTACAGGGCAGATCAGGTTCCCAACATTCTCGATGAAGAGATAATCGAGTGCATTCAAATCTAAATCCTCGAGAGCATGAGTTACATAATGAGCGTCAAGATGACAATCCTTTCCAGTGTTTATCGCCACTGCAGACATACCTTTTTCTTTGAAACGGTGGTAGTCGTCTTTACCATTCAGATCTCCAGCTATTGCACCGACCTGTTCATCCATCCTCTCCTTCAATTTCTCTATGATGGACGTCTTACCGGATCCGATAGCTCCCAAGATGTTGAATGCTCTTACATTTTTTTCTGAGAATAGATCTCTGTTCTTCTTAGCGATTTTTTCGTTTTCTTCTAAAATATTTTTTTCCATCTCAAGGTCAGTGGTTTGATGCATTATATCGTAATCCTTTTTAGTCGTACACATTAATAAACTTTCACTTTCTAGTGTGTTACTGGTTATCAAACCTTTCTCGAATTATGAAGGAAATTTTTAAATATACTTATAGGTATGCCTCCTAAATAATGCGCTCAAAGGGGTTTGATTTGAGCAATGATATACTCTACGAGGCCAGATTAGCCTCGGTTCTTTTAAAATTTTTTGGTCTGCTGAAGAGGAAATAACAAAAAAATCAAGAAGGTAATCAAAATGAAAGAGATGAAAAAAGATGTTTTGGTAATTGGTGGAGGCATTTCAGGAGTACAGGCTGCATTGGACCTGGCGGACATGGGCTACGAAGTTGTTATTATCGATAGGAAACCAACGATTGGAGGAAATATGGTTAAGTTGGATAAAACTTTCCCTACCGATGACTGTTCTATCTGTATGTCCGCTCCTAAAATGGTTGAGGTGAGCAGACATAAAAATATTGATCTTCTTACCTATACCGAAATAAAAGACATGAAAGGTAGTGTGGGTTCTTTTGGTGTTGAAGCATGGCGGAAGACCAAATATATCGATCCAAATGAGTGCACCGCTTGTGGAGACTGCGCAGATGTTTGTCCAGTAAGTGTCCCAAAGGAGTTCGAACAAGGTCTTTCTGATAGGTCTGCGGTTTATGTAGAATATCCTCAATCAGTTCCATTGAGTTACACGATCGATTATGAACACTGTGTTGGATGTGGAGCGTGTGAAAGCGTTTGTGATGCAGACGCTATACATTTTCTAGAAAAATCGGAACAGATCGATATCGAAGTAGGAAGTATCATAGTTGCTACAGGTTTCGAGATGATGGAACCTATAGAGATGAGGGAAGAGTATGGTTACGAGAAATATGATGATGTAGTTACCGCTTTAGAGTATGAAAGATTGATGGCAGCTTCTGGTCCCACTGAAGGAGATATCGTCAAACTATCTGATGGCGAAAAGCCAGAAAATATAGCTTGGATACAGTGTGTAGGGTCCAGATGTAAGCAGAAAGGTATGCCTTATTGTTCAAGGGTGTGCTGCATGTATGCAACTAAAGAAGCATCCATCACCGCCCAAGAATATGATGATGTTGATACTTACGTTCATTATATGGATATGAGAACCTTTGGTAAGGACTTCCAGCAGTACTACGAGAGAGCGAGGGAGCAAGGAGTGAACTACAAAAGAGGTAGACCCTCCCGAGTTTATAAAACGGAAGAGGGTAAGCTAGCGATAGAATATGAGGACACTGAAAAAGGCGAAGTGGAAACAAACGAAGTGGATATGGTTGTACTTTCTTCAGCTATCATCCCTTCCAAGGGCAACGAAAAGTTAGCAGAAATTCTGGGTATCGAAGTTGATGAGAATGGATTCTTCAAATCTAAGGATCCTCTTACATCTCCAATGGATTCAACTCGTGATGGTATATACTTGGCGGGTTGTGCTCAATCTCCGAAGGATATCCCGGATAGTGTAGCCCAAGGAAGTGGTGCTTCAGCTAGAGCTGTAGAAGCCATAAAGGATAGGGAAAGGAAAGGAAAACCTGAGAAACCAGAAGAAAAAGATATAACCCAAGAGGAACCAAGAATAGGCGTTTTCGTGTGTCACTGCGGGAAGAACATAGCCAATTATCTTGATGTAGATGAAGTGACAGAGAGCGTAAAAGACATCCCCGAAGTCAAGTATGTTGATGATCCGATGTTCGCTTGTTCTGAGGATGCTCAGAAGGATTTGAAGGAAGCTGTGGAAGAAAATAGATTGAACCGGTTTGTTATAGCGGCTTGTTCCCCTAGGACTCATGCTGAACTTTTTGAAGACACTTTTGAAGAGATCGGTTTGAATCGATATTTAATTGAGATGGCGAATATCAGAAATCACTGTAGTTGGGTGCACAGTTTTGAACCTGAGAAAGCAACTGAAAAAGCTAAGCTCCTTACTAAGATGGCAGTCTCTAAAGCTAAGAGATTAGCTGCCTTACATGAGGAAGAGATAGATATTGGGGATAAGGCAGTTATAATAGGCGGTGGCCCGGCAGGCATGAAAACAGCTTTGAGCTTGGCGGACTCTGGTCAGGATGTCACACTGATAGAAAAAGAAGACGAGCTTGGAGGTAAACTGAGACGGCTTAACACTTTATTTCCTTCAGACATAGATGCAGATGAATTTGCTTCAAACATGGTCAAGAAACTCGAAGACAGCAAAAATATAACCATAAAATCCTCAACAGAAGTAAAAGATGTTGAAGGTTATGTTGGTAATTACGAATTGAGTTTGAGTAACGGAGAAAGTATCGAAAGTGACACGATAGTTTTAGCTACCGGATTTGAAGAGATAGACCCCTCCGGTTTTTACCGTCATGAGAAAGAAGAAAAAGTATTGACACAAATGGAACTTGACGAAGCTTTGGCCGAAGATTCACTAGAAGAACCTGAAAATGTAGTTTTCATAAACTGTGTGGGAGCCCTTGAAGAAGAAAGGCCTTGGTGTTGTAGGGTAGGTTGTGGTAACTCTCTCAAAAATGCTAAGGCGATCAAGGAGAGATATCCTGATTCCAATGTTTATATACTTTATAAGGATATGAGAGTCTTTGGTAAAGGTGAAGAAGAATATTACGCTGAGGTCCAAGAAGAGGAAGGAGTTGTATTCTTGAGATACTCGAGTGAAGATAAACCTGAGTTGGAAAGTACCGATGGGAAATTAAGGGTTAAAGTTCACGACAACTTAATGGACGAAAAGATCGAGATAGACTCGGATTACGTGGTCTTAGCTATGCAGCTTTGTGGGGATCCTACAGCAGAGAAGCTACAGAAGATGCTGAAATTATCTACAAATGCTGCTGATTTCTTCATGGAAGCCCATGCGAAACTCCGCCCATTAGAGTTCCCTTCCGAAGGAGTTTACCTTACCGGGGGTGCTCAGTATCCTAAGAACTTAGCAGATACTCTTTCTCAGGCTGAAGGCGCTGCTTCTAAAGCTGAGATCCCTATGATGAGGGGATACACGAAAAGTGAAGCGATGATTGCCGAAATAAATGAAGATATATGCAGTGGCTGTAAGATATGTATCTCGATTTGTCCCTATAGTGCTATAGAATTCAATGAAGAGGATGAGATAGCTGAAATTACCGATGTGTTATGTAAAGGCTGTGGATCATGTGCTAGTGTCTGTCCATCTGGAGCCATATCTCAAAAAGGTTTTGAAGATGATCAACTGTCGTCCATGATAAAAGCTGCTCTTTATGACGAGGTGGTATGATGACTTCTGAAGATTTCGAACCAGATATTATCGCTTTTCTCTGTAATTGGTGCAGCTACGCTGGAGCTGACTTAGCAGGCGTTAGTAGAGACCAATACCCCTCTAACGTTCTCGGCATCCGAGTTATGTGCTCATCAAGAGTATCTCCTGAACATGTTTTTGAATCATTCCGAGAGGGAGCTGACGGCGTAGTTATAGCTGGATGCCATCCAGGAGATTGTCATTATATAGATGGAAATTACAAGACGATAAGAAAGACCTGGTTGGTAAAAAAGATGATGGAGGACTTAGGAATAAATCCAAAGAGAATCAGGCTCGAATGGGTTTCATCAGCTGAAGGAGGAAAGTTCGCTGAACTCATGGATGAGATGACAGAACAGGTGAAAGAACTAGGTCCCTTAGATTTCAACGGAAGTAGCAAGGGAGGAGAAGAAGATGAGTGATAAAAAGAAAATTGGTTTTTACTGGTGTGGAGCCTGTGGTGGATGCCAAGTGAGCATATTAGATATAGATGAAATGATCTTAGAGGTAGTAGAGAAAGCCGATATAGTATTCTGGCCATGTGCTATGGATCCCAAATATGATGATGTAAAGAAGATGGATGAAAACGAAATAGATATAATATTCATCAACGGTTCTATCCGTCTTGAGGAAAATAAACAGATGGTAGAGCTTTTGAGAGAAAAAGCTAAAAACGTGGTTGCTTATGGTTCCTGTTCATCTAATGGAGGATTATTTGGACTCGGTAATTTATACAGTAAAGATGAGCTTTTAGAAAGGGGTTATACAACAGAAACTACCGATGAGGGCCCCTTTCCTCAAAAAGTGAGTGAAGTCGATGAAGGTGAACTTTATCTTCCCGAGATGTTGGAAAAGATAGTCCCTCTTGAAGAGGTAATCGATGTTGAATATTTCCTACCTGGTTGTCCTCCGTTACCCAATCAATTGGAGGAAGCTATTCCGGCGCTTCTAGATGATGATACAGAAGTAGGTAAAAGAGATTTGATCTCGGAAAAAAGTGTTTGTGATGTTTGTCCTATGGACAGGGAAGAGAAAAAAATTGAAGGTTTAAAACCAGTACAGCAAGTCGATCTAGATACAGAGGACTGTATATTGGATCAAGGAGTTCTATGCATGGGACCTGCTACTTCAGGCATGTGTGACGCCGCTTGTCCTGAAGTTGGACATCCGTGTGTTGGTTGTAATGGTCCTGTGAGAGGAGTAAAGGATCAGGGGAGCAGGATGGCCTCTGCTTTAGCCTCGGTCATAGGAGCTGAGGATGAGGAGAGAAAGACAGAAGAGGAGATCAGAAAAACGATGGAAAGTATAAGAGATCCCACTGGTTCATTCTACATGTTCAGCCTACCTCAAAGTATTTTGCAGCATAAAAGAGGTGATCTCGATGGATGATTATGAAAAGAAAGATGATAGGATCTCGATCGATCCGATCACTAGATTAGAGGGTCACGGTAAAATAGACATATTTTTAGATGAGAATAAAGAAGTGGATAAAGCCTACCTTCAAGTCCCGGAATTCAAGGGATTTGAAAAATTCTGTGAAGGAAGAAGAGCGGAAGATATGCCTAACATCACTAATAGGATATGTGGTGTATGTCCTGAAGCTCATCATCTAGCTTCTACCAAAGCCTTAGATGATGCCTATGGTGTAGAACCTCCCGAACCTGCGAAAAAACTGCGCGAACTGTTCTATAATGCGTATATATTCGCAGATCATATCTTACACTTTTATTATCTTGCCAGCCCAGACTTTCTAGTTGGGGCCGATGCTCCCAAAGAGAGTAGGAATATTTTAGGAGTCATAGATAAAGTTGGTGAGGACATAGGCAAAAAAGTCATACGACAGCGTGGGAATGGACAAAAGATAGTAAGGATGTTGGCGGGAAAATCAGTCCATCCTGCTTTTGGAGTTCCCGGAGGGGTTATGAATTCCCTGAGTTCAGAACAGAGGGAGGATCTCCAAGATATGACTAGGGACATGGTGGAATTTGCAGAATTCACTATTGATCTTTTCAAGGATGAAGTCCTTTCTAAATATGGTGACGTAATAAAAGAGGATAGGTTAGAAACTTACAGCATGGGTCTAGTCCATGAGGGCAAATTAAGTCATACGGAAGGAGAAGTCAAAGTCAAAGGGCCTGCTGGTGACGATTTCGTCTCTTTCGAAAACTCAGAGTATGAGGACGTGATAAGAGAACATAAAGAGTCATGGAGTTATATGAAATTCCCATATCTGAAAGACATAGGTTGGCAGGGATTTGAGGAAGGAGAAAAATCCGGTATTTACAAAGTAGGTACTCTAGCTAGATTCAATGTGGCTGAAGGTATGAAGACTGAAAAGGCCCAGAAGGAATATGAAGAGATGGTTGATGAGTTAGGAAAACCGGTACACTCGACTTTAGCCTACCACTGGGCAAGGTTGATAGAAGTTTTACAAGCTGCTGAATTGTTGGACGAATTGGCTCAAGATGAGGATCTAGAGAGCGAAAATATAAGAAATGAACCTGGAGAACCAGGAAGAGGGGTAGGTATCGTCGAAGCGGCTAGAGGCACTCTTATACACGATTATAAGATAGATGAAGACGGCTTGATAGAGAAGGCGAACCTGATAGTTGCTACGAATCATAATGCTTCCGCTATCTCCATGAGCGTGGGAGATGCCGCGAGAAAATATATCGATGGGGGCAACATTGAGGAAGGTATGTTGAACAGCGTAGAAAGAGCTTTCAGGGCTTATGACCCCTGTTTAGCCTGCGCCACTCATTCTGCCATGGGGGATACACCTTTGAAGGTCAATCTTTACGATGATGAAGGTAAAAAGGTCAATGAATTATCCCAGGGTTTATCAGATGGAGATGATACTGAATGAATATAAATAAGATAATGAGAGATATCGAATTTTTGGAGAAGATAGAGGAGCTGTCGGGGGAATCACCCAATTCTTGTATACATTGTGGAACTTGTTCGGCTGGATGCCCCTTCGTTGAAGATATGGATGTATTACCTGAAAGGATTTTCAAGTATATGGTTTTGGATGATGTTAAAAAGGTTTTAGAGAACAACACGATGTGGATTTGCGCAGCTTGTTTCACATGTAGTGTTAGATGTCCTAGGGATATAGACATAGCAAAGATAATGGAAGCTGCAAGACAGATCGTTTTGAGAGCAGACATAGATCACGTTGATGTGGATGAAGTAGATAATCTAGAAGAGTTACCACAATTGGCTGTAGTTGGTTGCTTTAGAAAGGAGACGGGGTGATAAAATGAAAGAAGGACATCTATATTATCCAGGATGCACACTAAAAACCAAAGGAAAAGATTATGAAGATAGCGCAAAGAAGGTCATGGAGAAATTAGGAGAACCATTGGTGGAGATGGAAGATTGGTATTGTTGTGGGGCGGTACAATCATTATCTGAAGATGATATAATGAAGCAGATAGCTCCTATAAGAACCATGTTGTGTGCACAAGAACAGGGCGAAAAAGAAGTCGTGACTTTATGTGATATGTGTTACAATGTATTAAAGCAGGCAAATGAAAGGATGAAAGAAAAAGAAGATGATCTTGAGACCATGAACGAATTTTTAGATGAAGATCCAGATTATGAAGCCGAAGTAGAAGTTTACCATCTATTTGATATATTAAAAGAAAGAAAAGAAGATATCGAAACTGCTGTCGAAAATCCATTGGATGATATGATCTTGGCTCCTTATTATGGATGTATGCTGCTTAGACCAGACCACGTCGCGATAGATAAGACTGAAGATCCTCAAATATTAGAATCTCTTCTGGAATCATTAGGAGCGGAAGTTTTAGACAATGAAAAACGGACAGAGTGCTGCGGTTCATACCATACTGTTAACAGGTCTGAAATAGTGGAAAAAAGAACAGAGGACATCGTGTCTAATGCAGTTAGAAATGGAGCAGAAGCCATCGTGTTGTCGTGTCCATTATGTCACTTCAATTTAGATTATCATCAAAGAACTACAGATTTTGAGATACCGATATTTTATCTAACAGAATTGATGGCCCTAGCTTTTGGATTAGATATAGAAATGGAAGAACATAATATTGATCCTAAATCTCTGCTTGAAGAGAAGGGATTCAAGGAGTGAGATGTATGAAAAAAGATGAGATGAAAGAAGATGAAGAGGAAGAACAAAAGATGATAGAGATCTTCGTGATGGGGAGTCGTTATAAAGTGCCTCAAGGTCTTACGATACTGACAGCGCTGGAGTATTCAGGTTACAAATTCACGCGAGGATGTGGATGTAGAGGAGGGTTCTGTGGAGCATGCGCTACAGTTTACAGGACAAAAGACGAGTACAAATTGAAGATGGATTTGGCTTGTCAAACAGCAGTAGAAGATGGTATGTTTTTGGTACAGTTACCTTTCATGCCCGCTGTGAGAGAGAACTATGATATAGAAGAAGTAAACCCCCAAGAACATGAAAATATCTTATTAGACCACTATCCAGAAATCTCAAGATGTGTGTCCTGTAATACATGCACAAAATCATGTCCTCAAGATATAGAAGTGATGGATTTTGTTCAAGCGGCTCTGAGAGGAGACATTGAAAGAACTGCAGAACTTTCTTTTGATTGTATACAATGTGGTTTGTGTTCCATGAGATGTCCTGCAGATATCAAGCATTATCATATGGCACAGATGGCTAGAAGGATTCATGCCAGATACAACCAGCCCGATAGTGAGGATTTGGAACTACGTATAATTGAGATCAAAGAAGGTAAGTATGATGATAAGATGGAAGAGTTAGTCGATATGGATAAAGAAGAGTTGAAAAAGATGTATGATGAAAGAGATATCATGGAGGGCTAAACATGTCTGAAGGTTATCCAGATTACATGGAGGAGAGCATAAAGAAGGTGGAAGAAACGCGAGCAGAAAGGATTGACAAGACTCCTGATAGGTTGAGTCCAGAAGAAGCTGATGAAGTGCTTAATAATTATCATCCTGATTATCGACCTGAAGGAAAAAAAGAGATTCAGATCGGAACAAGTAAAGGTGAAAAAGCTCCAAATGAAGTAACTGAGTTATTAGAGGCTCACAGCCTAATCGATCCTTCTGATATCGATCTCAGTCAGATCGACTATGACGTTGACATCTTGATCATCGGAGGTGGAGGAGCTGGAACTGTAGCTTCCCTCTTTGCAGTTGAAGAAGGTATAGATCCTGAAGATATTTTGATAGCTACCAAATTGAGACACGGAGATTCCAACAGCATGATGGCCCAGGGAGGAATGCAGGCTGCTGATAGAGAGGATGACTCTCCAATAAAGCATTATCTTGACGCGCTCGGAGGAGGGCACTTTACCAATGTTCCTGAACTCGTCAAAGCATTGACGATGGATGCTCCAAAGATAATGAAGTGGCACGAAGAACTTGGTATGATGTATGATAGGGAAGATGATGGTGAATTCGTAGAATTGCCCGGTGGAGGTACCTCTAGATATCGATTACACTCTGCAGGTGATTACACAGGTATGGAATTGATGAGAGTTCTCAGAGATGAGGCTAGAAATTTAGATATACCTGTTCTTGAGTTCACGCCGGCTGTTGAGTTGCTAAAAGATAATAAAGGTCAGATCGCTGGCGCCGTTTTGATGAATCTAGAAACTAATGAATACTATGTTGTAAGAGCTAAATCAACTATCATGGCTACGGGAGGTTTTGGAAGGCTTCACATTCAATCGTATCCTACCACAAACCATTATGGGGCGACAGCAGATGGTCTAGTGATGGGTTATAGAGCCGGTGTGCCCATAAGAGATCTTGATAGTGTACAGTATCATCCTACTGGCGCTGCCCATCCCGATCAGATTGTAGGTCTTTTAGTTACTGAGAAAGTCAGAAGTCTGGGAGCTCAACCAGTAAATGCTGATGGAGAATTGTTCGTAAATCCTCTTGAGCCTAGAGATATAGAAGCCGCAGCACTGATCCGTGAAAGTCACGGAAGGAACAATGGTATTCAAACCCCTACAGGCATGAAGGGAGTCTGGCTTGATTCTCCACTTATAGAAGAGAAGAAAGGAGAAGGCACGATAGAGAACAATCTTCCAGCGATGGTAAGACTCTATGAAAGATTTGGTATCGATATGACTGAAAAGCCGATCTTGGTTTTCCCAACACTCCACTATCAAAATGGAGGGCTAGTGATAAATTCAGATTCTTCCACTCCAGTTCCGGGATTATTTGCAGGAGGAGAAGTCGAAGGTGGTGTTCACGGTAAAAACAGACTGATGGGGAATTCATTATTGGATTACAATGTATTTGGAAGAAGGGCTGGGATAAAAGCAGCCAGCCACGCTAGAAAGGCTTCTCTAGGAGACCTGACTTTAGAACATATTAGCAAGTATGAATCACAGTTAGAAGATGCTGGAGTAGAAACAGATCGAAAATCCCCCCTGCTTTTACCTGAGTATAGGGGAGAAAAGGTACTTGAGCGTCATCTAGATGTGGAGATAACGCTATAAAAGATGAAAGGTGTCGATAAGAATGATTGAAGTAAACGAAAAGTACTGCAAAGGTTGCAATCTCTGTATCGAGTTATGTCCTACAGATGCATTAGAGCCAGCAGAGGAGTTGAATGAAAAAGGGGTTCATCCGCCCGTAGAAGTGGAGGAACGTTGCGTTGATTGTCATCTTTGCGAGATTATATGTCCTGATTTTGCTATTGCAGTAGTAGAAGAAGAGGAGGAATAGAAGGAGTTATTAATATGACAGAAGAAAGTCAAAATGATTTGGAGAAGGCAAAGAAAGCTATAGGTGATAAATCGCAGTTCATCCACGGCGACACAGCTGTGGCTTACGGAGGCCTTTTGGCCGGCTGCAGATTTTTTGGAGGCTATCCTATCACTCCTGCTTCTGAGATAGCTGAGAAGATGGCGGAGCTATTGCCTAAAGTCGGGGGTAAATACATCCAGATGGAAGATGAATTAGGTAGCATAGCTTCTGTCATTGGGTCAGCCTGGGCTGGAGCAAAAGCGATGACCGCTACTTCTGGACCAGGTTTTTCATTGATGCAGGAAAATATAGGCTTTGCTCATATGAGTGAAACACCACTCGTACTAGCCAATGTTCAGCGTTCTGGTCCCTCGACAGGGCAGCCTACATTGGGTGCTCAGGGTGACATCATGCAGGCTAGATATGGAAGCCATGGTGATTTTGCTGTAATCGTTCTGTCCCCTAACAGTATTCAAGAGACATTAGACTTAACTATCAAGGCGTTCAATCTATCTGAAGAATACAGAACACCAGTCATGTTGATGCTGAGCGCAGACCTGGGTCATATGAGAGAGATGGTAACTATCCCTGACGAGGTCGAAACATTTAACAGGAAAAAGCCCAAAGTTCCGCCCGAAGACTATATACCATTCGGTAAAGGAGAATATGGTAAGGAGAAGGTCCCCGAATTTGGTGTTTTCGGAGAAGGATTTAAAACATATGTTACGGGTTTGACCCATGATGAGAAGGGTTTTCCTGCCACTGATGACCAAGAGGATCACGACCGATTGATAAGAAGACAAGTGGAAAAGATCCAGGATGACAGGGAAGAATTAACTGATGTAGAGATGAGAAATATCGATGATGCTGATACCGTCATAGTTTCTTATGGTGTAACCAGTAGGAGTGCGATAGGTGCTATGAAGGAGGGTCAAAAGCAAGGTAAAAAAATAGGATATCTAAGGTTAAAAACTCTATGGCCCTTTCCTCAACATATCATCGAAGATATATCAGGCCATATAGATAAGTTTGTAGTAGCCGAATTGAATCTCGGCCAGATATATCACAAAGTAGTGGAACATGCGAATTGTGAAGTCGGCTTAGCTGACAAGATTGGTGGTGAAGTTCATTCACCTGATGAGATATTGAGGGAGGTGTAATCATGAGTGAAGAAAAAAAGATCGATAAAAAAGATGAAAGGAAAGTAGGAATGATCAATGCTAAAGAATTACAGGAGAAATACATGAGAGAGGATATGATGCCTCATATATTCTGTACGGGTTGTGGGATAGGCACTGTTTTGAATCTGACCCTTCGAGCCATGGATAAAGTAGGTTTTGATTTGGACAATACAGTTATACTATCTGGTATAGGATGTTCATCTAGACTTCCAGGTTATGTTGATGTTGATTCTTTACATACCACTCATGGCAGAGCCTTAGCGTTTGCTACCGGCGTCAAGATAACAAATCCTGATCTCAACGTGATCGTATTTACAGGAGATGGGGACTGCATGGGTATAGGAGGTAATCATTTCATCCACGCTTGTAGAAGAAATGTGGATATGACCATAATAGCAGTCAACAATTACATATATGGGATGACAGGAGGACAAGTGGCTCCGACTACACCGGAAGGTGATTATGCAACGACAGCACCCTTTGGAAACATAGAGCCACCTTTCGATATGAGTGATATGGCGATGTCAGCTGGTGCAACATACGTAGCAAGATGGGGCTTGAGTAAACCCATACAGCCGATGGAGTCTATAGCTGAGGGATTCGAAAATGAAGGTATGAGCTTCATTGAGATACTATCTCCCTGTACAACCGCCTATGCGAGACAGAACAAAGTAGGTGATATACAGGAATTTTGGGACTGGTACGAGGATAGGACTTTACTTGTTGAAGATTATGAGATGATGAAAAAATATAGTACTGAGGAAGAAAAAGAAAAATTGGAAGATAAGATGCCCATCGGTGTACTGAAAGATGAGGAGAAGAAATGTCTGAGTGAACGTCTGGCAGAACTGATCGAGGAGGTGGAGATATGAGGAAAGACATCAGGCTCTGCGGTAAAGGGGGTCAAGGAATAATGCTGTCAGGTTTCGTGTTGGGAAAGGCTGCCAGTGTGTTTCATGATTTTAACGCTGTTCAGATGCAGAGTTATGGACCCGAAGCACGAGGAGGTGCTGCACGCTCTGAAGTCATCATATCCGATGAAGAGATAGGCTACTGCGGTCTTTATCAAGCGGACTACATGATGGTGATGTCTCAGGAAGCCTATGATAAGTATAACGATGATATCGCAGATGATGCGGTTTTAGTGATAGATGATAACCTTGTTACCGATGTCGAGCACGATTATGTAGGGGTACCATGTACTGCTATAGCCGAAGACTTGGGAGCAAAGATCGTAGCTAACATAGTGATGCTCGGTGCATTCAACGAGCTCGGTGATCTTGTTCCGCACGATGCTTTGGAGAGATCAGTGAAAGATAGTGTCCCCTCTCGCTTTACAGATTTGAACCTGAAAGCTTTGAATAGAGGTGTAGAAGAGGCTAGAGAAAAAAGTTAGGTCTTATACTTTTACTTTTTCTGATTTTTTGTTTTTTTACTTTAGTTAATATATCGCATGTCAAACAAGCTGAAGCATTTTTAGATCTCAAATGGTGCCGATGAGCAATCTGCCCAATAGCAAAGCTACAGAATAAATCACTATAGAGACGAGCATCGTTTTGCCGTATTCATATTTGAACTCAATCAGGTCTAAGGAGCTTTCGATGCTCTTGGTGAAGTAAATGATAACCGCTCCCATAAGCAATACATAAACTCCCATCACTGTGGAGAATGCAATAGGACTCACTAATTCAAAATTTCCTAATCCTGAGAATATATCTTCAAGCATGAAATAAAGTGAGGACAGAATTCCCATTGTAAATGGAGCGAAGAACAATGCGGTACCTTTCATCATCTGAATACTCTTTGAAAGCATATTTTTCATCTCTTCATCCAACCTCTGTAATTCTTCTTTATAATTCGCTATCCTCATCACACTTTTACCAGCGGTTTCTGGATCTTTTTCAGAGATCTGTATGACTGTTTTCATTCCGGTTCTGATAGATTTTGAGGGATGATCATCCAATATACCATTGTCACCGAATAGAGTCTTTTTCAGAGATAGTTGAGATATTTTCATAGTGTTGGTAATTTTTTCAGTCAAACCAGTTATCTCATTTCCCTTTAAAGATTTAGAGGTCTTCAGGAAGGCCTTTTCTAATGAAAGTCCTTCTGCTATCCTGCTTCCCAGTTGAAAAAGTAGACTGGGGAACTGCCTTTCCATCTTCAACATCTTTTTCCTTTTTCTTTTTTCTTGAAAACTTGTTGCTAGAAGATAATATGATATGGGTAAAGCAAAAACAAAAAAATATGGTATGGGCATCAAATAGTTTAAAGAAGCATGGAGATTTGATAAAACGAGCAAACCACTAACGACTAAGATTCCTGAGATACAGAGATGCGGAGCCTTCTTGGTCATGGTTTGAACTTCAAGAGGTCTTTTCGTCCCAGGTCTTTTTCCTATTATATAGAAGGAAAATCCAAAAGAGATAAGAGGAAATATAATGTTCATCAATAATATCAAGACGGGTAGAGTAAGTGGACTACTTCCACTACCTTCTTCAGCTGTCATCGCGGTCACATCTAATCCTCCTAAAGCCACTATTGGAAGCATCGCCCCTATGATCATGGGGAGTAATATGCCCAAAGCGAATAGTATCGAGGTAGGTATCCTCAGTGATTCGCTAAATTTTTTAACGTCCTGCTTTGCTCCCTCGATTATGACGTCGTTTGCCCTTTTTAGAGCATTCCTGAACCCATCGTCTGTTTTCTCTAACAACGCTGCTCTGACTGCGTATAGTGCTCTTTTTAGATTATCATTCCATTCACCCCATTCCGAAGTAAAATTTAGGAAGGATTCCTCCAAATGTATCTTTTCTTTCATGTAGACCTGCCAGGTTATCTGTTTTAAACCTTTAGATATGGGTCCTTCAGTATTGTTTGCGGAAAATTTTATAGCTCTAGATAAAGAGGGATTCACTCTTAAAGACATCGTCATGTAGTTTATAGCTTCTGGCAGTTTTCCAAGACAATCAGATTTTAGTCTTTTTTCAGCCATGTCTGGATAAATTGAAGCTAAGATGATGCTCACACAAGGGATCACAGTCAAAATTGGGGTCCCGAAAATGATTATTTCATACATGCTCCAATTCATGAAATAGAGCATGATCACAAAAAATACTAGAGATAAGATGAAAGACAAAAGGCCGAAGAATATAGAAAAAGTGAGTACATGTTCATATTCTAGATCCAAATCCAAAAAAGACATCGTACTGTTAAAATCTTCATGTTTATATCTTTTTTTCAATCTTTTTAATTTTTTCTTTTTCTTCTCATATTTTTTTCTCTCCCTCTTAAATTTAGCAGAGTCTTTTCCATAAATCACGGCGATCTCTCTCATCTTTTCTTCTAATTTTTTAACCTCTTTTTTTTCACTCTGATACTTCTCTTTTAGTTTCTCTCTTTTAGCTCTTATTTCGTCTCTGCTTGGACCGATACGCTTATTGATCCATCTTACTGCGCAGTCCCAGTGCTCAAGCATATTTTATCCTCTTTTCAAACCAATCCGTCCATCTTTTTTCGATTTTATCATAGTCTCTATCTGAACTGTATTTAGAGATCAATTCCCAAAATTTGCTATTTGTTTTAGCTACCCATTTAGGACCTAATAGCTCGTCTTTTTTCTTTTCAATCGCTTCTAGTACCATTTTTTCTCTTATGCGTGCCCTCACCTTTATGTTCTCTATAGCCTCGCTGTATGAGAGCCCCCAATCTCTCGCCACTTCCCCTATCTTTTCAGAATTCCTTTTCAAATGATCGGTAGACTGAAGTTTTTCATTAAATTCCATAAGATCATTGAATTCCCCATCATCATATTCTGCTATTTGAATCACTTTTCTTTCATAGCGTTGAGCCCCTCCGGGTCTTACGATACCAGCTAAAACTACAATATCTGTTGCGGAAAAGCTCTCTTTTGATATGCCTATATCGTGTACCACTCTCTCATATATACCATCAGCTGAGTTCCCGTGAATCGTACCCATCACTGCACTTCCAGCAGTTCCAGCTCGCATAGCTTCATAGAGCGTTTTAGCTTCTTTACCACGGACTTCTCCCATCACTATGGCGGATTCTCCTAGTCGCAAAGATACTCTTAGAACCTCGTTAGGTTTCATATTTCCTTTGTATTTATCTGAACCGGTCAATGTGCTTTGAACGTTGTAACCTATCGATTGCATCTTTTTTGTAGGCAATTCTTTTGTATCTTCTATAGTCAATATCCTTTGAGATCTGGGAAACTCCATCATCATAGCTCCTAACAGAGTCGTCTTACCGGCCCCTCTGCTTCCACCAACTAAAAAAGTGCTTCTGCCGTCTATAAGAAAAGATAATAGTCCGGCAGCTAGTGGAGTTAAACTTCCTGCTTCTATCAATCTTGGAAGAGTCCACATAGTTCGACTTCTTCTCCTCAATGCTAACGCGATACCCTCATCACTTAAAGGAGATCTAATTGCGGTAGCTCGGGTGTCATATTCTGGGAGATCAGTTTCCAAAACGGGGAAAGCTTCCGAAAATGGTTCTCCACTTTTAATTCTAAAACGAGAGATGATACTATCCATATATTCAGAGGTAAGGTTCACATTGGTCCTACATTTTCTCCTAATGTTTTCAGGATTTTTGATTTCAACATATACATTATTATCCTCTGCAGGTGCATCTACGTAAATATCTTCAACACGATCATCATGAAGCAATGTTTCGAGTACTCCATATCCTGCCGTGTACTTTGCCAATACATTAGCCAGCTTATCACTTTCTTCGATCCTTTGAGATTTGTTTTTCTCTTTTTTTTGTCTCTCTTCTTTCTTTTCCTCTACAACCTTATTGAGTAGATCGTGCCCCCTTTTCTCAACATAATTCCAGATCTCTTCATGGTCGGATACATCTTGATCACCAGAGAAATTTTGGATCAGCGACTCTTTTATGTTTGAGATCATCTTTATTTTGTCTTTTCCCATCTGATATTCTGGAGGCATGATATAATAAAGATCTTCAGTTTTTTCTTCTAAATTGTAAAGCTTAACAACAGTGTTTTTGATATAGTATTCTTTTACAAGTTCTGCTCTTATGGGTACCTCGGGTTCTATCCAGGTATGAGAAAATTGTGGCCTTATTTTATCACTCATTTCCATGATCCTTTTTAGTCCACGCATTATTTTTTCTTCCCCAGCATCGTCGAATCTCTCGAGTATATTATCGTATTTCAAAAGATCACCCTATGATTCCAAAAGCATCAGACAAAATTTTAGATTCCAATTCAAGATAGTCTTTCCCTATTTCTTCAATTTCGACTTTCAAGTCGTCCTTACAATCTTCACACCCCTCACATCTTCCCATTTCTTCTTTTATATGTCTAATCCTCTTAAAAATACAACCTATGTCTAGAATAATATCTTTTCTCAATTCAGGATAAATATTTGAGGGTTTTAGACTGCACTCATCACAACCATCTCTATCAACTTTTCTAGAAGAGTAATTTTCTATCTTTTCGATGATGTTCTTTATGAGGAAGAAGATCTCAAGCTGTTTTTCTCCAAATTGTTTTTCTTTATAATCTGCCAAAATAAGTCTATCCACGCCATAGGTGTTCAACATCGCAAGTATCAAATTGGAAATACAATCTTCAACTTCAAAGTCTTTTTTGCATCCCTTACAATGGATGATCAACTCTTTTTTTCCACAGGTTTTTCTTTCAGAATGATCGCATGATAGCACTTCTTCTGAATCCATCGTCTCACATGAACCCCAATCAATGGTGTATTAAATAATTAACTCAAAAGCTTTATGGAAGAAAGTAGCCTTATCTAGAGAGGTGAAGCCTCTATATCTAGCTTTTTTTCTATGGCCTCTGCTAATTCTTCTGTACTCCCATGTACTGTGAAAACCCTCTCAGGACTGCAATCTTCCACAAACTCAAGCAGTTCATCAAAACCAGCATGGTCGGAAAAGGGGAATTGAGCATCTATCTCCATCGAATTGTAGAATGGAAAAAAGGCACACCAGCCGGAGAGATAAGCCGAGGTACCCCCTTTCTTTTTTGCATCTCTAACTATTTTCCCCGCGGGCCTTTTCAGATGATTTGGTGAAACTACGGCAGTATAATTATCGCTAGGCAAATCACCTGTACTGAATTCTAATCCCTGATCATAGAGATTGTAAACTTCAGATATTTCAGCAATCTCCTTTGTCGTTTTAGGACACTCATCGATATCATTTAAAAGAGAGATGATCTCTTGCGCCTTTCCGAATTGATACGCTCCGAATACTACTGGACCTTCTTCTAATTGTTGTTCAGTCCAGGCTATAAGGTCTTCAGTGACTTTTTCTTTTGAAGGCAAACTGTATTCCCTTTTCCCATAAGTGGATTCTATGATGAGTGTATCACAATCGTATGGTACTGCTCTCTTACAAGTGTTTCCGCCCAGAGGATTGAAGTCCCCTGTGTATAAAATATCATCTACTTTGATCATGGCTGAGCCAAAAACATGTCCAGCAGGATACAGAGTGACATCAAAATTTTCGATATCTTTGGTGACTGCGTAATCAATTTCTTTTCCTCTTTTCTCTCCTTTCCTCACTTCGAGTATGTCCAATGTAGGTGGAGTCATATATGAGTCCTTGACAAGGTGATCTAAATGCCCATGCGTAACTACCCCATTTTTCACCTGTCGTGAAGGATCTAATATGATCTTTTTGGTTCCATTTTTGATCGTGATTCCAGATTTTTGTTCTACTTTCATGTTTCTCAACCTCTATTCATTCATGGTTTATATTCGAAACTGTACTTTATGGGTACTCTTCTTTTGATCCCAGTCCAATATGGACATTCACTACACTTATATCCTAATGTAACGGATCCTCCAAAAATAGTTTCATTTTTGGTTTTTTTGAGTTTTCCTTGACAGACAGGGCATCTTCCCTTTAAGGAATTTTTCTTTTCGCTAGTTCTTGCATATATTTCAGCATGGATGAAAGAAGCAGTTACAGCTAATTCTCTCAATCGATTGAAACTTACTGTGTAACTTTTATCTTTATTTTCCAGTTCACTGATCACCAGTTTTCGTAATTTTGTTAGGGAATTTATCCCTTTATTCCTTCTCATAACATAACGAAGAGCCTCTAAAACCTCTTCGTCGCTAGGGATGGAATAGGCCATCGGAGGTGTATGTTGTTCGTTTTACTTATCTGTTTGGTTCGACAAATTTTAAGAGGATTACTCTCCGAATCAAAGATTATAAATAATTTAAAGTAATCTGATATTTGAGAGGATTAGGAGGGCACTTTGATGGAAAAGAAGAGGATAAGTCTCGATCGAGCAGAGGAACTTGGTGAAGAAAAAGAACTCAAACCCGCCAAAATAAAGGGAAGTGAAGGATTCATGTTCACGAGAGGTAACAATCATCGAGCTGACCCCCTTTCATGGGATGAATTCAAAGAAGAGCTAGAGGATAAAAGAGTAGGTATATATGAGGCCGATGGATGGATGCAAATTGTTAGGGAAAAAGAGAAGAGCGAATAAAAAAAGCTATAACCTATTGTATAAATAAGACTAGCAGAAATCATGCATTTAACAAATACCGAAAAGATAGAGGGTGAAGAGATAGTCAAAGACTTGGGTTTGGTCAGAGGCAATACGGTTAGAGCAAAAAATATAGGAAGAGACATTACTCAATCCATCAGGAACTTATTCGGAGGAGAATTAAAAGCCTATTCCGACCTGATGACTGATTCAAGAGAGGAAGCCATCGGAAGGATGGTACAGGAAGCAAAACGATTAGATGCTGATGCCGTAGTAAATGTAAGGTTTATAACTTCACAGATCACAGCAGGAGGCGCGGAGATATTAGCTTATGGCACAGCAGTTAAGCTGAAGGGAGGTTCCTCCTCACGAGGTACGGGATATTCGGGATCAAAAGCGGTGGAAAAGTCAACACCTACTTTTGAAGAAAAGTAGTCAACCGATCAAACAAATCAATCGTATTTCCTACATCTGTCGCAATACCATCTATCATATTCCTCGATATATCTCAACTCGGACTCGCATTCAGAACAGTATTGCTCCTTCAGCGGTCTCTCGGTTAGGTCTCTTCTACAAAATTTACACCAGATCGTTTCTTGTAAGATTTTTTCGCCGCAGTATGGACATCTTTTGGTTGAAGAAAAAAGACCTTCGTCTCTCAGCAATATGATGAATAGGATCACTATAAGGACTGCCGTTGGAATGCCTCCACAACATAAACTCATGGGATTGATAAGTGGAAAAAGGAAGGAATAGATTTCAGGAATCCATATAGAAGCTAAGACTCCAACTAGGTAGTCAAAAAACATCTTTGTATTGGATAGATCTCCTCAGATTCATTTTGTTCTTTTATACATCTTGACAACGGATTCGACTGCATTTTTTGCTCGTTCGATCCTTTCTTCTGCCTGCATTCTGCTCATTCCTGGGCCTGTTATACCCAAACTGACTGGTTTATCGTATTCCAATTCTAGGTCTGTTATCTTTCGGGCAGCTTGTGACATCACAGTTTTATCATGTTCCGTTTCCCCTTTTATGACTGTACCTAATGTGACGACACCATCGATATTTTCATCGTCTAGTAGTTTTTTGACGCCGAGAGGCATATCAAAAACACCAGGGACGTGAAGAACTTCCTTGACTTCAGCATCAAGGAACTCTGCATGTTGTCTCGCTCGTTCTAACATCATTTGATTTATATCGTAATTGAATTCAGAAACCACTATTCCTATTCTCATATTTTCAGACATATTTTATCACCTTAAGGGTCCTACGTCAGGATATCCTTCTCGGGCACCTTGACCCGCTTTACTCTCAAGACGCTCGGGTCTAAATAGAAGATCATAAACATTTACTGCATGTTCTCTAGCCCGTTTATCAGCCAACTTCTTGAGTTCTTTTTCATCTTCGGCTTCGTCTTCATGTACGAAAACCTCTATTATATGTGTATTGGTCTTTAATTCCGTATAAAGTAAAGCTTTAGATGCTTGATCAGCACACTGCTTGTCTATAGGTTCTGGTCCTGGCATCCCAAGAGCTATAACTATATCCGCATCTTTTGAAATCAATTTTTTTGAGGCGATAGCTAAATCTTTGATACCAGGAACAGTATATCTTTCTATTTCATATCCTGTGCCCGTTTTTGACAGTTCATCGATCACACTTTCGTACATGTCGAATCGAGCAAAGGTTGTATCAGCTATCCCTATCTTTTTCATGTTGTTCCTCCTTTTCCAACTTTTTCTTCATGCTATACCAATCGATTATCTTCCTGAAAATTTTTCTCGTTCCATTCAGTTCATGATCATGATGTGACATCCTTTTCACTTTTATATGATCCATACCTCTTAATTTCAGGTCTTTTACGAGTTGCTCTTCTTCATGCCTTTGGTCATAGCCCAATGCTATTATATCTGGATCAACTCTTTCGACAGTTTCAAATCTATCACCTTCTCCTCCGATGATCGCTTTGTCTACCGGATCTAGGGCTTCGATCATCTCTCTTCTGACTTCCTCCTCCATCAGTGGTTCATGTTTGTGTTTCCGAACGGTCTTATCACATGCAATAACTACAACTAATTCATCTCCCTCATTCTTTGCTTCGCGGAGATAGTTGAGGTGTCCTATATGAAGAATATCAAATGTTCCTACCGCCATAACCCTGGTTTTAGCCATATTAACCCTCATAATTTTGGTTTTTGATGGTTTCTCCATCAATTAGAGGTATATCATTTCTTTCTCCATAAACACGGGCCTCTTCAATACTTAGACTATCACCTTCGTCCGACAGCATCTCACAGATAGTCATACTAGGATAGAGCTCGGAGGATTCTAACAGAGCTGTTGTGAGTTCTGTGTGTCCTCTCCTTTTAGAGAGAAGTCCTTCAGTGGCGTTCAAAAGAAACACATGTCCTGGAGTTCTAAATTCTTCTCCAAATTTTTTCTGAGCCTCTTTTTTCTCTAAATTTTTTATATTTTCTCCCAATTTTGCAAATCTCTGAATGGTGAGAGCCCTATCTATGTCGGTTATACCTGTAAAGGTATCTCTGTGGTTTACAGTTAGAGAAAAGGTAGAACGTTCATCATATGGGATATCATCAGCTCTCATCTCTTTCAAAAGAGGATAATTTTCAGCCCCATCTTCGAAAACCTCGCTAAGATAAGGTAGTTCGAGTTTTTTCCATGTCGGAGGAGGTACTGTTACACATATCAGACCTCCAGCTTTTTTTCTTAATGTTTTTATCTTTTGTGGAGTTATTCTCAAAGACGGAGTAACAAGATCTATCTCGTTCTCCCGCTCGTCAGCATCATAGATCATGATGAACTCGCCTTTCTCAAGCCGCTCGATGATCTCGTTTAGATCTTCATTCATCATCTATTGAATTACTTGATTTATAATAGAGTTTTGGTTAGCGTGAGATTTATTTACTCCGAGTATAGTAGTATCTTATCGAAGTGATATCATGCTAGATGATGTTAAAAATATGAAGGAGATAGATGAGGAGGATATGCTCGGTATTTTAGAAAATTTTCCAGAGCATATAGAAGAAGAATTAGAAGAGTCAGAAATCAATCTTTTGCCCTTTCAACCTGATAATATTGTTGTCACTGGTATGGGAGGATCTGCGATTGTTGGCGATACGTTAAAGAATTTTTTAGCTAAGAGGATAAAAGTTCCAGTATATGTTAACAAAGATTACACGCTACCATCGTTTGTAGGTGATAAAACTCTATTGATCGTAATATCCTATTCTGGCAATACTGAGGAGACGTTGAGTGCTGCTAGAAGGGGTATAGATAGGAACGCAAAAGTGGTGGCTATAAGTTCGGATGGAGAACTAGAAAAAATATGTCGAGAAAGAGGCCTTGTCTTTATACCGATCCCTAGTGGTTATCCTCCTCGAGCGGCTTTTGCTTTTTTATTCGTTCCTGTATTAAAGTTACTGTCAGAACTCTTGATATACGATTCAGAGGTAGATATGTTAGATGCGGTCAAGGTGCTTAAGGAGTTAAGGGATCGGATCAAGGCGGACATCCCAAAAAAAGAGAACGAAGCTAAAAAATTAGCTGAGCGTATACATGGAAAAATACCGATCATATATGGTCATTCTATATATAATGCCGTGGCCAACCGTTGGCACACGCAATTTAACGAGAATGCTGAGATTCTATCATGGTATGGTCCACTCCCAGAGATGAATCATAATGAGATAGTCGGATGGGATGGCGATGAAGCTGATAAGAAGAGTCATTTTATTCCCATATTTTTGAGAGATAAAAAAGAGCCAGACGTTATCCAAAAAAGAATAGAATTGACAAAGGAACTTGTTTTTGAAGATATAGATGATGTCATCGAGGTATGGACTGATGCAGAGACACAATTAGCTAGGATATTATACCTCGTTTATTTAGGGGATTATGTGAGCATCTATCTAGCTCTGCTGAGAGGAAAAAATCCAGAACCTGTAAGAGTTATCGATGAGTTGAAAAAAAGATTGTGATTTACTCGAACTTTTCGTCTCCTACATGGTGAAGATTTTTGACCACTTTACCTTTATTGGATTCTATCATATTTGTTCCATCTGTTAAGGCCCTACCGACAGCTAGAGGTTTATTGTGCTCTACGTCTCTGACCCAGACTAGATCACCATCTTCGATGTTTTCATCTGCTTCAACTATCCCAGGAGCCATAATATCTGCGCCATTATACACAAATTTCACTGCACCCATGTCAACTGTAACAAACCCCTTTTTCGGTTCTATTTGAAGTAGGCCATCGATGGTTGGAAATACCTGTTCGTCAAAAAAAGTCGCTATGATCTCTCCATCTACTAAGATAACTTTTCCTTCCTTAGAATCAGCTATGTCAACCGCTTCATCCTCTTTGAAAGGAGAAGCTCCTAATTTTTTTTTCATCTGCTTAGAGTACTCTTCTACCTCTTTTTCTTTGATACGATGTTGGTTTTTTAGTTCCATCATATCAGAATATTGAATTTTGTATAAATCATTTGGGTCACACGAATTAACATTTATTCCTATAATACGATGTTGAGAACTCCATGGTAGTTGTCGACTCTGTAGTCTATGCGCACTAGTTCGTGGTTCTCGTCAGTTTCAAAGTCGCCAAGATCATCTGCCGTAAAGATGAATTCTGCACCATCCTGTACTTTTTCGTCATCTATGAGGCCCATCCAGGAGCCATCACCATTCTCTGTCACATCTATGTCGTCTTCTTTTCGATCCCCGTTATCGTCCCACAACAATCTCACATCTAAATCGTCCAAAGGTACTTCCGGTACATCTCCTAAACTTAAGGTAACGTTGGTCTGATCGTTGATCTCTTTTTCCAAATTCAGACTACCGAATATCTCCTTGAACTCTTCATCTTTTGACTCTTCAAATTCCGCAGTAATCTCTTTGTTATCATCCATCTCTATATTGGTCTGAGGTAGAGAACCCCACAGTTCTACTGTAGGG
>CAZRSB010000015.1:0-30567 GCA_964602715.1 uncultured Thermoplasmata archaeon
ATCCCTATCTCAAGGATCTTGTCTGAATACCGTTACTCTATCGCTTCAACAAAGAATATATAAAACCCGTATTTTATGATATGATGATACCTTGAGTAAAGGAGACGAAGACGAAGTGGTTAGGGTTCCGTACCCTGATAGAAGCGAAGGACAGATGTTTGCCATAGCTGAAAATATGTTAGGCGGAGCTAGAGTAAGAGTGATATGTGAGGATGGAAAATCTCGACTGGGCAGAATACCTGGGAAACTAAAGAAGCGTATGTGGATAAGAGAAGATGATCTTTTGATAGTCGATCCCTGGGATTTTCAGGATGAGAAGTGCGACATTAAGTATAGATACACAAGAACTCAAGTCAATTATTTGAGAAAGAAAAATGATATCCCAAATTCTTTAGACGTCTTTTAAGAGGATATCTTGTCACAAAAAGTTTTTTTGGGTTTAATCCTATTCTGAAAACATGAAAAAAGATCTACTCGATATATTACGGTGTCCGGAATGTAAAGGCGAACTAGATTTAGAGATATTGGCTTTATCAGAGGATGATAAAGAGACAGATGAAATAGAAAGCGGCGAACTTGAATGTAAAAATTGCGATATCACTTATCCTATAGAAGATGGGATACCGGATATGATTCCTCCAGAAGAATGAAGTTTTATGCTAAAAGACACGACTTTTTCTACCTTTTAGTGTCTTTTACTGGTTCTAGAGGATTAACGTTCTTTTCTCCCTCGACTTTGGTTCTTGGGATCCGCAATGTCAAGAGGAATTAAGGATAAAATCCTGCCGATGTAGAGTTCGCAACTTAGTTTAGAAAGTTACGAGTTCTACTATATATATTATTTCATAAATTGCTTCTGTATCTCGATCACTTCAGAGCTGTCTTCGGCTTCACTGTACTCTTCTAAGGGTTTCTCGTTCATCTTGAAAAACTGTTCTCCCCAATTAAATATCGATAGTAATTCCCTTGCTTTTTGCTTTTTTCCTAAAATGTAAAGTGCAGCGCCCACTGCTTCAACTGTGGTCAATTGAAAAGCATTCCCATAATTTATTGGATTTACCGCAACAAGATACGGTAAAGCTCTTCCGTTTTCGTATTCTGGAATTTTATCCTCCGCATCGGTCCAGGTACAATCAATTGCTTTGATACCATCTCTTTCAGCTTCTGGACGATCTTCGGGAGATATGGCTTTTTCGGCTAGGGGATTGAGATACACACCTCCCTTTCCCAGATCTCTATCATTGACTAGTCTTTCCGCCAATTTGTTATCTATCAATTTGCGAGCCGTACATTTTTCTTGGTCACACTCACGGTGATCCAATATTGCTACCTTCATACAATTTAAGAAATGCACAGGGAATTATAAATCATTCGAAAATATGTTAGCAAATGTTTTTATATTTTGTAAATCATCTATTTAGAAATTAACAAAAGATATAAGAACAAGCTGTTTATTTGTTTGCTACCCAATGATGACGAATCCAAAACTGACGCAAAGGATGATGATTGATGGGCAGTCTGAGGGTACAACATAATATCCTATATGAAGGTAATAAGATGGTTACTGGATTTGATCTAATACATTCTAATAAGCCACTACAAAAACATTGGATCAGGAGATTCATCGGTTACGTCATAGATCTGTTGATCTCCTCTTTTATGGTCTATATGATTTTTTATGTTTTGGCAGTGAGTTTATTGGATACAAGTATGCTGTTATATTTTCCGATGACTGCAGGGATGGTTCAAGTCTTTTATTCTGCAGTCTTAGAATATACAAATAAAAAAACCTTGGGAAAACAAATCATGAACCTAAGAGTAGAATATCTAAAACATAGATTTGATATGGCTGATGCGTTGATCAGAAATATTAGCAAGCTCCATGGCATCCTAGTTTTATTAGATTGGATGATAGGTATGCTTTCAGAAGGTGATCCAAGACAGAGATATCTTGACCGTCTTGCTGATACCACAATAAAAGCAGCTGGCGAACCTCTTCATGTTAGAGACTTCATCGAAGATCATCTTTTTAAGGAGGGACCAAAAGAGGAGTCACCAGAATCAGGGAATATTGAAGAGCAGGATGATAAAAAAACATGTAGAGAATGTGGCGGTACTTTGAAAGAGATAGGAGACGGAAGAGCTCGATGTAAGAGATGTGGAAGGATACAATAGAGATTGATATGTATATCGCTGTGGATGATACAGACTCAATAGACGGGATGTGTACCACGTTTTTGGCTTCTGAATTGATCAAAGAATTCAATGAATTCGATCTCTTGTCGCATCCTAGATTGGTAAGACTTAACCCAAATGTACCCTGGAAAACTAGAGGAAATGGGGCTATAAGTATTTCCTTTGGGAAGGGACATACTAGAGAGGATAAAATAGGGAAAATCGATAAACATGTTTTTACCCATAAAGGAGAACATTCTTGTGTATCATCTATATTCGATAGAATAAAAAATATAGTAGAAGAAATAGCTCATTTTGATGATAAAAAAACTAACCCAGGCTTCGTAGTATCAGATAAAAAACCTCCCTTTTCATTGTACGAAAAAGCAGTTCAAGATGTCGTTGAATTAGAGGATGTTTTAAAAATATTGGATAAAAATGGATTCAAATATAAAGGCTACGGAAATAAAAGAGGATTGATAGGCGCTACCGCTGCGATGGCTTGGAGACCAAGAGATCATACTTACGAACTTTTGTCTTATAGGAAGGAAAAGAATTGGGGAACGGAGCGGGAATTGTATGAAAAAGAGATAAAAAGATTAGATAAAGAGTTAAAACAAAGTTTTGATAGTTATGATCATGAAGAGGATGAACAAACAATAGCTCCTAATTCACCCTGTCCAGTCTTATATGGAGTAAGAGGAGACGACCCTTATGAATTGAAAAAAGCTCTTAAAATGTTGAGTGGGGAGGATCCAGAACGCTGGATAATATTTCTTACCAATCAGGGAACTGACGACCATATTCAGGAAGTTCCAATATCTGAAGTTAGACCGTGGACTTCAGTAAAAATCAAAGGAGAGGTTTCTTCTATTCCTGAGATCATAGAAGGAGGCCATGTATTATTTGAGGTTAAAGCTTTAGATGATGATATAAAAATAACAGCTGCTGCATACGAACCAACAAAAGGATTTAGGGAGCATGTTAAAAAATTGATCAAAGGTGACTTGATCGAATTGAGGGGAGGTATAAGAAAAGAGCCTAAGACACTAAATATAGAAAAAATGAAGATCTTAAAACTCCAAGATAAGGTGGTCAAAGTCAGTAATCCCAAATGCCCAGAATGCAGTAAAAAGATGTCATCTATGGGTAAAAACGCAGGTTATAGGTGCAAACGCTGCAGGATTAAGGCTGATGAAAAAGAAGCAATAAGAAAAAAAGTGGATAGAGGTATAGAGGAAGACTGGTACGAAACACCTGTAAAAGCGAGAAGACACCTCTCTAAACCACTGAAAAGACTGAAAAGAACAAAAGAAAAAAACAGAACAAGTAAAAAATAGAAAAGATTTTTTCATTTAGGGTAGTATTCATCAATATATTTTTGATCGATCCTCTTAAGATCTTTCTTTGGTATTATAGTAACCAATTCCCAAGCTAAATCCAGGGTTTCTTCTATGCTCCTATCTTCTTCCACACCTTGATTTATAAACCTCTCCTCAAACTCATCCGCGAATTCAAGATACAATCTATCTCTCTCACTTAAGGCTTCTTCGCCGACAACAGCTACTAGATCTCTCAAGTCTAATCCTTCAGCATAGGCCGCATATAGTTGGTTACCGATATCAGAGTGATCTTCTCGTGTGCTACCTTCACCTATACCTTCCTCCATCAATCTGGAAAGACTTGGACCAGGAGTGATTGGAGGTCTAATTCCTTTCCTGTGCAATTCTCTGGAGAATACAAGTTGTCCTTCTGTGATATAACCAGTCAGATCTGGGATAGGGTGAGTGATATCATCATCCGGCATAGTTAGTATAGGTATCATCGTTATAGACCCTTCTCTATCAAGTATTCTTCCTGCCCTCTCATAAATACTTGCTAGATCGGTATACATATACCCTGGATAACCTCTTCGACCCGGTACCTCTTCTCTGGCTGCAGCTATCTCCCTCAATGCCTCACAGTAATTTGTCATATCTGTTAGGATCACTAAAACCTGCATATCTTCTTCAAAGGCCAAATATTCTGCAGCTGTGAGAGCCATCCTTGGGATTATGATACGTTCTATAGCTGGATCATTTGCAAGATTTAGAAATAGTACCGATCTTTCCAAAGCACCTGTTCTTTCGAAGTCATTTTGGAAAAAATTCGCTTCCTCAGCAGTGATACCCATAGCACAGAATACCACTGCAAATTCTTCTTCTTCACCAAGAACCTCGGCCTGCCTAGCTATCTGTGCCGCAACGCTATTATGGGGCAGACCAGAAGCGCTGAATATAGGTAGCTTCTGACCTCTGACCAATGTTAGCATACCATCGATCGTAGAGATTCCTGTTTGGATGAATTCTCTAGGATACTCTCTAGCAGATGGATTGATAGGATCTCCATCTATAACTCTCCTTTCTTCAGGGATGATATCAGGACTTCCATCTATAGGTTCTCCAATCCCATTGAAAACTCTTCCGAGCAGTTCTTTTGATACACCGAATTTCATCACTTCTCCTGTGAATTGAACGCTTGTTTCATCAGTATCTAAACCTCTAGTACCTGCAAATATTTGCAATACAGCTCTATCACTTTCCGCTTCTAGAACCTGTCCGAGCCTTTCTTCTCCGCTAGGTAATTTCACCTTCGCTATCTCATCGTAGGCTACATCACTGATACCTTCGACGGTCATCAGTGGGCCTGAAACTTCTGTCACGTTCTGATATTCTGTTCTTTTAGATATGTCGTCTTCCATCTTATCCCTCCTCCTCTAAAACAGTTCCGTCTTCAACGGGAGATTTGAGTTCTAAAGATTCTTCTAGTTCCTGAAATTCATCGTTCATCCTCATCTCGATTTCATTAAACTCGTCATCCCATTCTTCTGAAGGGATATTGGACATCCTGCTTATTTCTTCTATAACGTCCATACCTGTCAAATTATCAACGGTTACTCCCTCTTCTATGGCTTCTTTCCCAGTTTCAAAGTACTCCATTATTATTTGCAGCATCCTGAATTGTTTTTCAGGTGAACAAAATGTATCAACATCATGGAAAGCGTTCTGCTGTAAAAAGTCTTCACGAACCATTCTCGCCGCTTGCAAAGCAAATTGATCACTAGGTGGCAAAGCGTCAGGTCCAACCAGTTGAACTATCTCTTCCAATTCTGATTCTTTTTCTAATAATCTCATGGTTTCTCTACGTAGATTTTTCCATTCTTTGTTAACGTTTTCTTCCCACCAATCACTGACTTCATCTAAATAAAGTGAATATGAAGTTAGCCAGTCTACAGCAGGAAAATGACGCCTATTTTTAAGCTCAGTATCAAGAGCCCAGAAGACCTGGACAATCCTAAGTGTATTTTGCGTTACTGGTTCCGAAAAATCGCCACCAGAAGGACTAACAGCACCGATAACTGAAATAGATCCCTCTCTGTTACCATGCAATTTACAAATGCCAGCTCTTTCATAAAAAGAGGCTAATTCTGTGGCTAGATATGCCGGAAAGCCTTCTTCTCCTGGCATCTCTTCTAATCTACCTGATATCTCCCTTAGCGCTTCAGCCCATCTCGAAGAGGAATCTGCCATAAGAGCCACGTTATATCCCATATCTCGGTAATATTCAGCTATTGTTATCCCTGAAAACACAGAAGCCTCTCGGGCAGCCACAGGCATATTACTCGTGTTAGCTATCAGTACAGTTCTTTTCATGAGAGGTTCACCGCTCCAGGGATCCTCTAGCTCAGGGAAATCTCTCAGCACTTCCGTCATCTCGTTTCCTCTTTCTCCACATCCTACGTAAACCACGATGTCCGCATCGCTCCATTTGGCTAATTGATGCTGGATGACCGTATTGTGGAGCAGCATAGGTGTATTACCACCAACAAAATTATGCGTGTCTGGAACGGTTAAATCATAGACATCTTTTGTGTCATCATTTATCTCCACCGATACTACTGGATCAGGTAAAAAATGATCTAAATGGTTGAATGCAATACTTTTAAGCTCTTCATCATCTAACATATCAGAAAAATCTTTGAATAGAGGGATGCTCATTTTCTCTTCCTGTGTAGTGTAATTTTCAATTTTTATTCCATTTTCCTTGAATCTCTCCTGATTTATTCTGCTCCCTTCGAATTTTTCTTGCACTAAATCTGGAGAGATATCGATTGAATCAACGCCTTTGAAATTTGTACTATCTTTTTCTAGATATTCTTTTATTTGCTCATATTTAGGATGGTCAACAGCAGTTTGTTGATAGAAACTATCAAGTTCTTCCCCAGAAACTCTCAGCCTATAATGTTTACTATAATCAGTCTCCTTTGTGCTGATTCGTGGAGCAGTACCTAATACAGTAAGAGCATAAGAAAGATCACTAGCCATCTTGTCACTTGATGTACCAATTTCGATCTCATATCTATTAAATCCACCAGCCGCAAGATAATACCCTCTTATGAAGGCAGCGACCGTATCTTCGCCACCTCTAAGGACCTTCTTTGGAATGCTACATCTGCTTGATTTATCATGCTCTGGGAACCCTAGAGAAACTAGAAGATCTCTCAATGTTTTACAGTTGACTTTCACTGATTCAACTGTATTTGCGTATTCTCTTTCACCTTCTAATCCAAAAAGTTCGTCGAAAAGTTCATTTACCTTTTTTAACAGAGCCTCATCATTATTGTAAAAATGAACCGACGTGGTTTTGAGAGAACCATCACCCATCAGCAAACCGAGTAACTCAGCAAAGTCCTCGTCAAATTTTTCAGGCAATTTTATTGACTTTGAAGTTCTCTCGGATTTTACCTGTGTGATTTTGTGATCGATTCCCGCTTTTCTGAAAATCTTATGAGACAATTTTACTTTTGGCTGATTTCTTCCTAGAGAGTACTCTATAAGAGCTTCTTCACTAACGCCCAATTCATTTGCTAGTGTTCTTCTATTCTTGTACTCATTTTCTAATTTTTTTATAGCCCGAATCACTTTTTCAAAATCTTTTCCGCAAACCCTTTTTTCTGGAAGTAGTTTTTCTACATCGATTATTTTATCTTTTCTTTTACTACCTTCTATGTCTAAATCTCTTGGTACCAACAACATGTCGTTCTCTTTTAGTTCTCCAGCCGGTTTTTCAATTATCTCCAAATCTGGTGTGAGGACGAATAGTTTATGGACAGGTGTGAGTTCGACCTCTCGTCCGCTTTTAGTTTTTACAACAACAGTTCTGTCAGTTTTACCTTTATAAAGGCAGTTAGCCTCCTTTTTAGCTATTTTTCCGTCCTCCATAGACAGGACTTCTAACGGTTCGTTCAGTCTTACTAGTTCTTCCTTTTTATTTGCTTCTTTTTCTCCAAAAGACTCGTACTTTTCATACAGTTCTTTGATTGGAAGTTTGGTTCCATCTGCAAGTAACACTGGGGTCTCTCCAGTCACACATTTACCAGTTCCGAATCCACCAGGGATCGCCGCAGTTCCTCCTTTAGCTAGTGGGAAAAATGTATCCAATACCCTTTGGCCAGTAACTAGAATCTCTCCGGGTTGTTTTTTCTTTTTTATCGGCCTACCTACTCGGACAGGCCATCTTTGCTTCATACTTATCTCTTCTTCGCCATCTTCGTTTTCTAAAACTGCGATAGTTTCTTCTATTGTATATTCTCCTTCAGACACTATCTCTTTGATTTTTCCGTCCTTGTTAGGAGGTACCATAACTTTGTGATCAACGGTCTTTGTTTCTTCAACAATCCCTAAAATATCTCCTTGCTCTACCTCTTCACCTTCTTCGACTTTAGGTTTAAACTCCCATCTTTTTTCATTATCTAAAGGTGAGACTTCTATACCTCTTCCTATAAAGTCGCCGGATTCTTCAACAAGTCCCTTTAATGGTCTTTGAATTCCATCATAGATCTGTTCTATCAAACCTGGACCTAACTCAAGTGAAAGCGGTTCACCAGTCCTTTTAACAGGTTCTCCCGGTTTAACTCCGCCTGTTTCCTCATAAACCTGTATCGTGGCAACATCTTCCTCTAGTTCGATAACTTCACCTATGAGACCTTCTTCCCCTATTTCGACAACCTCATACATCTCAACTCCTCTGAGATTTTCAGCCTCAATTACTGGTCCAGCTACACGGGTGATACGCCCTAACTCTTCATCCTCGCTGGGTTCTTTGATTCTACTTATACTCTCTTCAGCTTCTTCAACCATGATTGTTTCCTCCTTGAACCATATCTATATTTTGTTTAATTTCAATAAGCATATTCATTTCTCCTTTGAAGTTATATCTATACCCACAGCCCGCTTGATCTTTTCCTGTAGTGGGTCCTCTTTATCTTCTATAGCTCCTTCTTTATCTGGTATTTCAACTATCACAGGATAAAGGGAGTCTCTCTTTTTGTTCTTTATTTTTTTAAGTTCTTCCCTCATATCTTCAGCCATAGATTCAGATAGCAAAATAACACCGATATCAGATGATCCTACAAGCTGTTCTAGTCTTTTCTTGAATCCGTATTTATCTTCAGGAGTGTAAGTATCATCAACACCGGCTAGAGAAAAACCGATAGTCATGTTCTTATTTCCTACAACAACAACCCTTTTTTTCATGTATTTTCCTCCAAGATCATCATCTCTTTTGTAATCCCTTTTGGAAGCCCTTCTTTTATCCCATAGATCAAAGCTCTAAGGTTTCTAAGTTCCAGTTCCTTCCCAACTAAATATTTCAATGTAGGACCTACCGTAAGTACATTTTTGTTGTTGAGCTCGATAACAGTTTTTAACAATTTCTTATCGAGATATCTCTCAAAATCAAAATCTTCTTCAGATTGCATCTTATGTCTAATATTCTGATAACTAGTTGCTTCCAATTCAACAAGAGCTTCATCAACACTTTTTGACTCAGCCATATCTTCCATTTTCCAAAGTGCTAATTCTCTCCCATTGGGAATAAGAGAATCTTTCAAGATCTCATTTTCAATATCTTCTCTAATTCCTCTCAACACTGTTTTTATATTCCATATATCTATATATTTGCCATAGAAATTACGTACAGGTGCTCTCTGTTCAGATTCGACTTTGAATATACCGCTCTGTAGTCTTTCGAAAACGTATTTATCTAAAGCAACATCTAGGTCAAAGAAATTTTCTTCCCAATCCTTCTTTTCTAAAACTTTTTCCAAAGAAGTTTCTCTTAATACTGAAAGGACTTCTTGCAAATTTCTAGAAGAAAGTATATCTTCGATTATGTCCTCATTGATCTCATCTACAGGATGAAGTCGGCCTTTTAATTTCTCCTCATTCTCCCCTTTAGCTATTCCTTTTATCGCTCTTTTAGCCATCATCACATCATATTTTGCCATCCAGGCTTTAGTGAATCCTTTAGTTTCATCAGGTGATGCGTTATGAGCTTTTTTTATCAATTCTACAGTCCGCTTTTCCAATTCAAGTTCCACTTTATCTATGTCCTCTCTAGATTCTTTTGGTATTTCGTAACCTTCTTCACTGATCTCAGAATAAACTTCGTTTAAATTACCGCCTTCTATCAAATTTGTAATTTTTTTCTCTTTGAGGTATGGATTGCCACCAGACCGAAATAATGCATTTGGATACGTAAAATTTGCGATGCTTATAACCACTCTGTAATAACTCATGAACAATACTATAACTAGCAATAATGCCACGCCTATAATAAGGAACACGAAGTTCGTCCATCCTACAGTTTCGATTAAGTCTTCTACCACTTATTCTTCCTCCAGAAATAGTATCTCAGAGACCTCTTTTCTGAGCTCTTTCTTTTTTCTCTCAAGATTTGCCTCAAAGGTCATATCTATAGATGTGCCCTTATCAGAATTAGCCTTTATACCCCCTATTGTGTCAAGATCATCTGTGATCTCTACGCTTCCGAAAGAATGTTCGATATCTCCTATGACCTGATCTATCATGTCTCTTTCATCAGAATTACAGTGGATTGTTATATCTCCTTCTAAAAGTTTAGTAATCTTTTCAAGCGAACTTTGTAAGTAGTCTTTGTAATCTGATGGATCCATTTCTCTTAATCGTTCTTTTGCCTTGTCGAAAACACGTTCGATCATCTCTTCTCGTACTGTTAACCTTTTTTTCCTGCTTTCCAACTCGGCTTGAGAGATGATCCTGTTTTTCATCGTGTTTATCTCTCGTTCCTTTTCTTTCTTTAGTTCGTCGCACCTTCGTTCTTTTTCCTGTTCAATCTCTTTTCTAATTTTTTCTGCTTTTTTTCTTTTTTCCTGTTTGATAGACTCTATCTTGTCTTCAACGTCTTTTTCAATCCGCTCAATTATCTTTTTCACTGAAATCTCACTCACCTCTACATAAACCCTAGAGACACGATGATCAATATGGCTATCAGCAATCCAAATATTGCAAAGGTCTCTGACATCACACTGAATATCATACCTTTGCCAAATGTCTCCTCTCTGTTAGCTACTGCAGCGATTGCTGAGCCAGACGTTATACCCTGTCCGATACCAGAGAGGCCAGCAATCCCTATAGCTAGTCCTGCTCCGACGGCGGCTATGCCCATACCCATTGTCATCGTTTCGCCATCTCCGTTCATCATTCCACTGAAAACTATTAGAAGGATGGCGATCAACAGACCATAGATAGCCTGGGTTTCTGGAAGGACTGAAAATACCATACCTCGACCGAACATACTCTCATCTTCAGCAACGGTAGCTACACCACTTCCTGCAGCGATCCCCTGACCGATACCAGAGAGGCCAGCTATACCTACAGCTAAACCAGCACCTACACCGACTATTGCTACAGGTTCTTGTAACCCTTCGCCACCACCGTTCAGTAAACCACTGAATATCATCAGCAATATCGATATCAACAGACCATAGATAGCCTGGGTCTCAGGAAGGACTGAAAATACCATACCCTTACCGAACATCTCACTGTCTTCAGAAACCGCGGCTATACCACTTGCAGACGAGATGCCTTGACCTATAGCGGAAAGGCCGGCTAACCCAACAGCTAAACCTATACCTATAGATAGTATGCCGATGGGGACAGAAACATATCCTGGGTCTCCAATAACACCTGTAAAAAGGAAAAGTAAAATGGCAACGAGTAAGCCATAAATTGCCTGAGTTTGAGGGAGAGCTTGGAATACGAGTGAAAGGCCAAATTTGTCTGGTTTTTCAGCTATAGTTCCTGCACCAGCGGCGCCGGCGATACCTACTCCTATTCCTGCTCCCATGCCTGCTATACCGACTGCAAGACCAGCACCAATCGTGGCTAAAAACATTCCACGATCATCTTCTTTGACTTCTATCGTGACCTCATCTCTATAATCTTCACCCTCTTTACTTTCAACATGTAGTTCGATATCATAATCACTGTCATCTTCGAAAGTTATTATAGTCTCGTTTTCTCTACTTCTCACTTCATTATCCACATACCAGGTAACATTAGCTATATTGAAATCCCTTCTACGAACGAAACTAAAATCCGCCTTGACTTCTTCATCAGGCTCCATGTAAAGCGTCATCTCTTCTCCTGGATCTTCATTGTCCACCCTAATTTCTATTCCGTCATTCTCTTCCGCCTGCACAGGTTGCAGTGCAGAAATGACCCCGATACCAGTTATAACCATAATTGCAAGCATCGATATCAGGATACTCTTCTCCATTTTCGATGTCATTTTCATCTTTTCATCTCCTCCTCACATTTTAATTTTGTGTGTTTTCTTTTGAATGTAAATGGTTCAAATTCTTTTCCGCCTCCTCCGTAGAAGTAATTGAAGAATTCTACATACTGTAATCGAAGGGAGTGAACGAACGAACCTAGACCTTGAAGTGCAAGATTTATTGTGTGACCCAATATGAAAACTATTAGAGGTATTATAAGTAAGGGATAGGTAGGATCTATTACAGCTAAAACTCCTATAAAAGCGATAAATATACCTCCTACCTGCATCAGTCTCTTCTTTAAAAGATGTCCAAAGAAAGCTACAAGAAGTCCAAGACCTACACAAGCTATGACTATCATCAACACTGCCCCAAAGCCTATATCTGCAAAGGCATCAGAGAAATCTACAAGATCTGTAATGATATTCACAGTCAGTGCTATCCCTGCAGTGGCTAATCCCAGAGCTAAAATCCTAGAAAATGAAAGGAGGTCACCGATAAATCCAGTAAGTTCAAAAAATGATAGCCCCTTAGCTCTTATAGCTAGTAAAACAAGACCAATTATTACAAAAACGTATGATGCTGTAAATGCAATATCAGGGAGCTGTGCGATAGTTGTGAACTCGAACATTATGTCTGAAATCAGCACAAATCCACCAATCTGAAGCAGCCACCAAGAACCATTTTCCAATAGGGCTTCTTTGTAATCCTTTCTACGTATGTGCTGGACAAGTTGAAGGATCAGTCCTATGTTTATATATGACAACCCAATAACTAGAGAAATAATCAACAATATGAGTGGCCCATCCCCTTCAAGTGTTTCCAGAAGAGCTGGCGTCTCAAAACCAAAGTGTCCTAAAAGATTCGGATAATCATCCCTGCCTGGTCCTAAATAGCCTCCTTGTATCACCCCAAAAAACATAGTGGATAGGCCGGTAGATAACATGATCCATCCAAAATTTCTGAAGCTTTTTTCCACTCTCCCAGGACCTTTTACTAAAATAACGGATCCAACAGTAATTATAAGACCATACATGAGGTCCCCTAACATCAGGCCAAAAAATAGGACAAATGCCGGAGCTAAGATTAGAGTTGGGTCCACTTCATCGTATCTTGGTGGCGCGAACATCTTAGTTAGCAATTCAAAGGGTTTTATTGGCTTTGGATTGTCAAGAGATATGGGGACATAATCAGGATCTTCAGGTTCTTCATCGATGATTTCAGCGTGTCCATCTGAACTTTCTGAGATCACTTTTTCTACTCTATCTATAGTTTTTTTCGGAGTCCAAGCTTTTATCACACTGGTTTTATCAGTGCTCCCGAAATTTTGGATCACCTCTTTTTTTTCTCTGTTTATTTCCAACTCCTCTTGTAAAGCCAAGTATTCCTTTTCCCATTCTTCTTTGTAATCTCTTAATTTTTCTGTCAAAGTTTGTTTCTTTTTCTTCAATTTTTTAAGAGTGCTCTCTATATCGGCCAAGGCCTCTTTTGGTCTTCCTTTAAGGCCCCCTAGGTCTAAACTTCTAAACTCTCCTTCTCTCAGTGCAGCTTCAAATTCATCTTTCATGCGGGCATAGACACCGGTCAATACGATAGTTTCTTCATATTCAGTGCTTTTAATTTTTTTACAAAAAGCTTCATCTATTTTACTAACCGAATCTTTTAATTTTGTAAAATTGGCCGTTTTACCAATATAGATAGTTGTAAATGTTGAAGTTCTAATATATTCTAAATTCAAATCTAAATCTATTATGAGTTTAAGATCTTTTTTTGTTTCTTTTAATTCATTAGTTTTGGTTTTAATCTTTTCAAGTTTAGTATCTAGCTCAATTATACGATCTCCATTTTTTTCCATGAGTTTATCGATCTGTTCGAATATTTCAGAGACTGTCCTTTTTTCTCTCTCTAGCTTCTCTATTTCTGGCGGATTCAAGAGATCTTTTATACTCTCTTCCTTTTCCTCGACCTTTTCGAAAACATCTAAAACAGAAGAGAGTTTCATGTCGTAATCTGTAAATTTACTAGTGATCTCAGGTATGCTTTCTTCTTTGACTAGTTCTGCGGTTTTTTCAGCGTTTTCGACTGATTCTACTTCAACATTTCCTTCTTCATGAAGAGAATCGATCACACTTTCAGTATAATCTTTATGAACAAGAATTGTCAGATCTCTCATCTTCTTAGGAAAGAGCACGTGTTCATACCTCCATGACTTTTTTCAAGACATGATCTACAGCTTGAGATATGTTATCTTCCGTGGCTCCCTTAAGTCTTCTAGACTCTTCCTCGCCCCTTTTTCTGATCTCTTCAGCTCTTTCTTCAGCCTCTTGTTTGACCTCTTTCTTCTTCTCTTCCATCTCCTTTCTCAGTGAAAAAAGAGCATCTTCTTTTTCTTGTTCGGCTTTTTTCTTGGCCTCTTCGATCATTTCATCTGCTTTATCCTTAGCTTTTTCGATCCTTTCGAGTCCATTTTTTTCTGCCTTTTTAATCCTCTTTATTTTTTCAACGGCCACGGTAAAAACCCCTGTTAAGTAAAGGTCATCTTAATCGCATGATGGCGTATTCGCAAGAATAAATTAGGTTATAAGTATTTCGGTTTGGCTCCAAGTTATTGTCAACTCCAAACTGAATCAACTAAAGAATTTCAAGTTCACTTTAAACTGATCGCAACATCTAACGCTTTAGCACCTTCTTCCAATGCAGCCACAGGATTTAGATCAATGTCTTTTATCTCATTTATTTCATACATGAGCTGACCGACTCTAGAGATTGTTTCTGCTAATGCATTTAGATCTCTACAGCTCCTTTCTCTAGAACCAGTCAATAGAGGAAAAGAATCGATGTCTGCCATCATACTGTGAGCATCATCTAAGGAAAGAGGTGCAATTCTGAATTCAACATCTTCAAAAACCTCTACATGAATTCCCCCCAGTCCAAACATAACCACTGGCCCAAAGGTCGCGTCCGTAACCCCTCCAATCACTACTTCAATGTGGTCTTCAACCATCTCTGCCACGGAGATACCTCTGATATGGGCATCTGGTTTCCTATTTTTAATCCTTGAATGGATAGCCTGATATGCATCTATTACTTCTTTTTCATTTTCCAGATTTACTTCAACACCACCAAGATCTACTTTATGTATTATATCTTCAGAAACGATCTTCAAAACTACAGGATATCCAAGTTCCTCGGCAGTTTCTAAACAGCTTTCCATGTCATGAACTACTCCTCCTTTAGCAATGGGTATACCTGCTGCTTCTAAAACCTTTCTAGCTTCATCTTCCAAAAGTTGATGACGACCTTCAACTCTAGCTTTTTCTATCGTCTTTTCTATCTTATCGACTGAGAAATTCCATTTACAGTCAAATCCCTTTTTTTCATTGTCGGTTTTTGTTTTGATGACATCCACCTCTTTTTGATTTTATCTTAAGGTTTGCTTATCTATTCTTCTTAGTAATTTAGAAGACCATTTATACATATCTTTCTGTTGACATTTTCCAATCTCAAAAAGAGATTTTCCTATTTTAATACCAATAACATTGACCTCCTCCTCTGGAGGAATTAATTCCCCACTTCAGAAACCAAATGGTTTCCTGCGAATCCGCCTAAATTACGAGAAGTATCCCGATCGATACAGATTTTCTCACGTCCTTTTTCTTTCATCTTTGTCCAGACTGATACCTGGTTTTGTTTCCGCTCTATCTTCGATAACTTTTACTTTCCACCATCCGGTCTTGTATACACCTAATGCGATCATGAATCCTACGATGTTACTTAATGCCATACCTGTCCAAACACCGGTTGAATTCATGGAAAGGAATATTGCAAATAGGAATACGAATGGTAGTCTTAAACCCCATAGTCTAACTAGATTTAAAGCCATCTGAAGTTTGGTGTGACCTGAACCTCCAAGAAGAGATGTAACTGCTCTGAATATACCAAAAAACGGCATAGCTAAAGCAAAGATAGCTAAAAAATTAGCTCCTTCTGAGATAACATCTGGTGATTCAGGGATAAATATCATTATCAAGTCATTTCTCAATGTGAATAATATTAAACTAAATAAGAGCATAAGTCCTGCTACAGCTAGGAACCCTTTTTTTGCGACTTCTTCTGATCTTCCAATGTCATCAGCACCCAATGCTTGACCTACCATGGTGCTTATAGCCATGGCAAACCCTCCCATTATCAGAAAGGTTATGTTCAATATTCTGTTCCCTACACTATAAGCGGCACCAGCTACTTCTGGGTTGGGTAGTCGGTAAATCACAGCCCATAATATAATGAATCCGATCGAAGTACCGAATCTACCTATTCCAGCGGGTATCCCGAGATTCAAAAGCTTCTTCAAACGTGATATTTTTGGCTTCAGATAAGCTAATTTAAGTTTTAAACCAAGCTTACCTGAGAAGAGTAAGTAAGTAGCATAGATAGTACCGATACCTCTACTCATTATTGTGCCTATAGCTGCACCTCTAACTCCGAGGCGGGGTATGGAATATCCAAAAATTGTAGGGATCGTAAATTCAAAAGGCCCTGCTGCCATTACAGTACCTGACCCAAAGATAAGGATGGGATTGATGATCATATTCAAGGTTACTGAGAATGCGGTGATCTTCATTGGAGTAATGGTATCGCCCCAACCTCTTAGGGAGTACATAAAAGCAAAAAATAAAAACATGAAAGGAAGACCTAGAAATATAATTTGGATATACTGTGTTCCGTAATAGGCTAGTTCTTCTTCCCCTCCAGTTAAAATGTTCATGAAGGCTGGAGTGAAGTAGTATCCTATGAGACCTATTATCAAGGAAGCCACTATAGCGATGAAATAAAGTTGACCAGCTGTTCTATCTGCCTCTTCGTAATTTTTCTGGCCAGTGTATTGTGATATAAGGGCAAGAGCAGCAATTCCAAATCCCATTTCAATAGACATCATCATGAATACTACCGTCCAACCTTGGCCAACAGCGGTCACCGAGTACTCTGCTACGGCGGGATCAGGTATATTTCCTAGCCAGAATGTATCGATGAGATTATAGAGCGTTCTCAAAAATGTCGCGACCATTAATGGCCATCCTAATTTGAACATGACCGATAATATATTCCCATCTAATATCTCCTCTTTAGTGGGCTTTTTCATCCGTTCCTTGAAAAAGGGATAAAAGCCTTCTTTGCGCATGTCCTTGACTATTTGAAAAGGCTTTTTGAGAATGCTGATTAGAAGATTTAATATCCATCTAAAAATATTCTGCTTACCTTTATTCATCGATTTCTCTGATAAATTTTAAGATGGGTATTTAAAGTTTTGCATCATTGTGCAAACATTAAGATGACATGATAACGGTTTCAGTAAGAGAGCAAAATCTATGAGGAATTAGTGGTAGGAGAGATCACCGAAATTGAAGAGGATATCGATATGACCACTGAGTATGATCGATCTTTGAGTGTAAAACTTTTTTCTTTTGAAAGTAAGCTTGGTACTTACGAAGGGGAAGTTAGTTAAACATTTTGATTTTAGATGAAAAAATATTTTGAAGTCAAAAAAAAGTAAATATATGGTCTATTTTGTTCCTCAAGGCAAGAAGATCACAACTCTATTTTTAACCTAGGGGTTATTTCCTCTCCGATGGTCTTGATTTTAAAATCGTCTTCAATTGTGGTGATCGTATCCATCTCCTCTATTCTACTAGCTGCTTCATATGTATCTATCGGTACGGAGATCAAGGGAATATTAGCTCTATCTGCTTTGGAGATTATATTACTTGGAGGGATTATATCGTTAGTTAAGACTAAACCTGCTGTTCCGTTTTCAAGAGCAGCTAAGACTACATCTGTTCTGTCTCCACCTGTGACTATCAACTTTTTTTCTTCGTGAAAAGCTGGATTTCTTACCATCTCGTCGGCACTCATAGCTCCAATATAAACATTTTTTACTATGTTTTCTAGTCCTCCTTCGCCCGCTACCACTTTGCCGAATAACGTGTCATTGATGAAACTCATCCGCGTTAGATCTAAACGATTTATTTCTGGAATTATGCCCAAAATGTTCAAACCCAAATCTCTCACATCGTCGGCCAAAAACTCTTCCGTTTCTTCCACAGAATCTACTTTGTTCAACACAACTCCTTTAATTTCAATATCCATTTTTTCAAAATAGTTTGAAGCTGTTGTCAATTTATCCAAGAGTTCTGTTCCTTCATCAGAACAGACTAAAATCAATTCAGATTTTATCATAGTGGAGAGAGAAACAGGATCAAGATTGATCGAAGACCCAAAACTCCAATTCTTACCTGTTTCTATGATCAATGCTTCTTTTTCTTTAGAAAGTTCTTCTACCCTTTCTCTTATCTTGTTTTGTACTGTACCTTTATCAAAAGCGTATTTGATCTTTGAATGGTCAAACCCTATACAAAATTTTTCATATTCTGTATCTAAAGATAACACGTTTTTGAACAACTTTGCATCATAATCGATGAGTTTTTTCTTTCTGTATATGATACGGTCGCCAAAAGGTTTAAAGTAATTCAAAGGAACATCTTGGCCTAGTGCTAAACCCAAACCGATTGTAGTCTTTCCAGCTTCTTTTTCCGTTGAAGAAATTATTATATTTTTCATCTTTCATCACCTAAACTAACTTCTAAATTTATTGCTACATCTACAGCTTTACATCCTTTTCCTTGATTTAAAGCTTTTATAGGATTAAGATCCATCTCGGCGATTTCGTCTACCTCATTCATCAAATATGATACCCTATATATAATATCTGCTAATGCGTCCAGATCTTTTCTAGTTTCGCCTCTAGCCCCTACAAGCACGGGAAAGGAATCTATTTCCCCTATCATCTCCCTAGCTTCTATTTTATCTATGGGAGCGACTCTAAATTCTACATCTTCAAGTACTTCTACGTAAACCCCTCCCAATCCGAACATCACTAATGGCCCAAAAGAAGCATCTCTCGAACCTCCAACTATCGTCTCTTCGCCTTCCTCGACCATCTCAGCAACAGATATGCCTGATATATGAGCATCAGGATAGTTCTTACGACAATTGGAGATTATTGCCTGATACGCATCAACAACCTCTCCTTCATCTTGAAGATTGAGTGCTATTCCACCGGCATCGGATTTATGGACTATATCTTCAGATACAACCTTTAGCACCACAGGATAGCCTATTTCTTCAGATGCTTCTACTGCTCTCTCTAGAGTATTAACCTTCATACCTTCAGCGATCGGTATCCCCGCTAAATCTAGAATTTCTCTAGCTTCATCTTCAAGAAGAGTTCTTCTTCCTTTCTTTTGAATGTTTTTCACTTTCTCTCTTATTTTTTCCATAGGGACATCTAATTCAATTTTATCTTTTTTCTTTTTCTTTCTTTCTAGATGGCGTTTTTTCTCGAATAAAGCTCCAAGTGCAGAAATGGAATCATAAGTGTCCGTAAAAGCAGGTATTTTATGCTTTCTCAACCATTGCACACACTCAAGTACTTCCTTTCCTCCTGTAAATGTGTATACTGAGGATTTTTCATCGCCATATTCGTCATAAACTTCTTTAATAGCTTCTGCGACCTCCCATGAATCTGTAGTTCCTGTTTCACAGTACAAACCTACGACCGAACCAGTTCTCTCACTTTTAAATGCTTCACGTAAGGCTCTTTCATACTCGTCTTTACCTGCTTGGCCCGTGATATCTACAGGATTTTTTGTAGAACCAAAGGATGGTATTGAATCTTCAAAAATATCTTTTAGATGGGTTTGGTCATCTAACAGTTTGACATCGTTTTTCTCCGCTGCATCAGCACTCAAAACTCCAATACCCCCTCCGTTGGTCACCACCACACAGTTATCTTTCTCAGGAAGGGGAGATCTAGCGAACACTCTTGACCAATTGAAAGCCTCTCTTAAATCTTCAGCTCTATGGACACCACATTGTTTAAAGGCAGAGGAGAATATCCTATCACTCCCTGCCAGGGACCCAGTATGAGAAGCTACAGCTGTAGCTCCTTTGTCTGATCGACCTGACTTCAAAGCGACAACTGTTTTGTCATCAGGGAGCTCTTTAACCTTTTCCATGAACTCCCTCCCATTTTCTAGCCCCTCCATATAGATCATTATCACATCAGTTTCATCATCCTTTCTGAAATATTCTATTAAATCGATATCATCAATATCAGCTTTATTACCTACGCTAACAATAGCTGAAAGCCCAAGATACTGTTGGGCTGTCTTTCCTATCATTGCAATTCCAAGTGCTCCGCTCTGAGATAAAAGCGCTATGTTCCCCTTTTTGACCTCACTTGGTCCAAAGGTTGCATTGAGATCAGAACTCGCTGAATAGATTCCAAAAACATTAGGGCCTAAGACTCTCATGCCATATTTTTTAGCTGTGTCTACTAATTTTTCTTCCTCTTCAACGTTCCCTATCTCTGAAAATCCTGATGATATAACTATTACATGTTTAACCCCTTTCTCCCCACATTCTTTGATGACTTTTTTAACTAATTTAGCAGGCACTACTATAACTGCGAGATCGATCTCGTCAGGCACTTCTTTTATCGAACTATAAATCTTTTTTCCAAGTATCTCCCCACCTTTTGGATTTATTGGATACACATCTCCGTCAAATTTTGATCTTTTAATGTTATCGAAAATTGTATGGCCAATTTTTCCTTCTTCTCTAGATGCACCGATCACCGCTATTGATTCAGGTTTAAAGAGGTCTTGAAGTTCTTCATTATTTTTCGCCATCAAAATCTTTAGTTGAAATTACATTATTAGTATTTTGCATTGATAAGTTCTAATTCGAATCGATAAAGTTATAAATTAAATGTCATATAGGCCGGTGATATCATGCCTTTAGGCTTGCAATTCTTTCTAGTGCTTTTCCCGTTCCTGTCGGTCTTCGTAGGGATATTGCTATTCAAAAGGAATGCTGCAGAGATGGCTATTATGGGACTGATAATCTGTTTTATCATTGCCGTTCTCTCTTTCGACACGGAACCCTTTGTTGCTTTATCAGCTAGCATATACGGCTTTTTAAGATCTTTTGGAATAAGTATAGCTATAATATTCACTATGCTCCTGATATTTTTGATGCGGGAGACAGGGGCATTAGATACGATTTCAGAAGCCATTAAAAGAGTTGCTTATACTAAAGAAGAACAATCGCTTTTTATAGGCATAGGTTTCGGTACATTTGTTACATCCTTAGGAATAGTTACGCCAGCTTTTTTTCCTCCATTGTTGATAGCGATGGGTTTTGGTCCTGTTTCAGCAGTCGCTGTGTCTGTTTTGGGATACAACGCAAGCACTAGTTTTGCTATCCTTTCTATACCTATAACTATTCCCGCCGAAGAGTTTCATGGAGTACTAGACATGAGTGTTCTCGAATTTGGTTACGAGTACGCTCTCAATATATCTCTCTTTCTTCCAGTTATCGCGACGATATTGTCATGTGCGATGCTTTGGATAATTGGCGGTCGGAAATCTCTTAAAAAAGGTATTATACCTGCGATATTATCCGGTCTTTTGATAGGTTTTACTTCTATATTTTTAGTATTGATAAGAGCACCCATAGCGATCTTAGGGGTAGTCGCTGGACTTGTTTCCATGATTGGACTTTATCTTTACTTTAGATGGGACAGGAATAGGAAGGATATAAAGAAAAAATTCGATCCTTTAAATAAACGAAAGTTGTTGAAGGCTATTTCTCCCTGGTTGCTTCTCATACTTCTTGCTTCTATATCCAGTATTCCTGCAATAAACGAGTTTCTTAGAACACTGGATCCTAGTTTCAGCCACTGGATAATCGCCTACGAAACTGTCGAGTTCGATGTTTTTGCACAAGTTTATTTCTGGATCGGCGTGACCGCTCTGGCTTCATTTTATCTCCTTAAACCTACTTGGAAGCAGAGTAAAAATGCTATCAAAACATGGTCGAAGAGTATTTGGGCACCATTTATAGCTTACAGTCTGTTTTTCTCAATTGCATATATCATGGCTTGGAGTGGAGGAAGTATGAGTGGGAGGGAACTCGATATAGCTACAGATTCAAACATGAATCATATCGCAGGGCAATTCCTCGGCAATGTTTTTGGACCTGGCTACATATTCGTTGCAGCTAGCTTAGGACTTTTTGGCGCCATAGTCGGAGGAAGTGAAACAGCCAGCAACGTACTGTTCTTTGGCATACAGCGACAGGTAACACAAGAATTAGGTCTCTCTGATAGCCAATTCATGTCTGTTTATGCTGGACATGGAGTGGCCGGAGGTGTCGCCTCGGCTATCACTCCTTCTAAGATAAACAATGCAGTAGCGACCATAGGAGAGGGCAGAGAACTTGAAAGCAAGATCCTCAGGAAACATCTCTTGATAGTATTCATCATTACTATAATACTCAGTATAATGACTGCAATATTTGTATCTCTATCTATATGACGATTGGCCAGGATCAAAACTAATTTCTCCCTTATCTTTATATATTTGGAATAGCGTTGCCACTGGTGAAAGACCAACTTAAGGTGGAATAATGTTTAATGAAGAAGCTCAGATGATGAAATTGGATGAAATACGAGAGTTGCAAGAGAAACGTTTGAAGAAACAAGTGAAATATGCATATGAAAACGTGCCAATGTATAAAAAGCGTTTCAAAAAAGAAGGCATCAAACCTTCAGATGTACAAAAACTGGAGGATATTAAAAAAGTCCCTTTCACCGTCAAAGACGATCTGAGGGATCACTACCCCTATGGTATTCTCGCAATATCTAAAGATGATGTAGTGCGATTTCATGCATCGTCAGGTACCACAGGGACTCCAACAGTAGTTGCCTACAACCGAAAAGATATGGATGTATGGGGCGATCTGATGGCTAGGTGTTACAATGCAGCAGGTGTAAAGCCAGAATATACCGTTCAGAACGCTTACGGTTATGGTTTATTTACTGGAGGTCTTGGTTTTCACCAGGGAGCTGAAGTAATGGGATGTTCTGTTCTTCCAACAAGTACAGGAAACACTAAGAAGCAGATCAAGATGTTGAATGATTTTCAAACTGAGGTTTTAGCAGCGACACCATCTTATGCTATATATCTCTCTGAAGCTGCTAAAAAATACGGTTATGATCCAAAAGAGGACTTCAATCTAAAGGTAGGGATGTTTGGAGCAGAACCTTGGAGTGAAGAAGCTAGAGACAGTATAGAGGAAGCCTTTGGTTTGAAAGCTCAGGATACTTATGGAATGAGCGAACTCTACGGACCAGGAGTGGCCATAGAATGCCCGAAACAGAATGGTCTTCATATCTGGAGCGACCAGTTTTTGGTTGAAACTATTGATCCTAAGACCGGTGAAGTTCTACCTGAAGGTGAAACTGGAGAATTGATTTTCACTATGCTTACTAGAGAAGCGATGCCTCTGCTCAGGTACAGAACAAAAGATGTTGGATCGGTGACATATGAAGAATGTGAATGTGGCAGAGCTCATCCTAGAATCGAGAAAATTGAAGGCCGAAGCGACGATATGTTGATCGTCGGTGGGGTAAATGTTTTCCCAAGCCAGGTTGAAGCAGCACTTTTAGAAACTGAAGGGATAAGCGAACATTATCAGATAGTTGTTGACAGGGACGTGCTCGATAAATTATATGTGAAAGCAGAAGTGGACAGGGAGTATTATGACTCTGATGAATATGATGAAGAATGGTTAAAAGAAGAAGCCAGCGAGAACCTTAAGGCAGTATTGAATATCAATGCGAGATTGGAGTTGTTGGAACCAGGAACACTTCCAAGAACCACAGGAAAAGCGGAAAGAGTGTTGGATCAGAGAGAAAAAGAGTAGTAAGTTAAATGGTACTGAAACAGTAGGGTTATAATTGATGACCCTATCTTCAAAAAACCTTTATCTATTTATTATAAATTAGAATAGTATAATTAATTCGAATATTCAATTGAGGTTGGAGATGCAAAATAAAGAGAGACTCATCAGAAGAATCATTCATTCTATGACTTGGATCGTTTTAGTTTATTATCTCATTCCAGACCCTCTTTTTGGATATCCTCGGAAAGGCTTTCTTGCTATCGTGGTGGGCATAGTACTTTTCTTTGAGGGTCTTAGACTTTATTTTGGGTTCAAAGTTTACGGTATGCGGGAATATGAGGAGAGACAGTTAGCTTCATATGCATGGGCTACGATCGCAGCGGCTATAACTCTCCTTTTTTTTCCGATGCACTTGGCCATCCTTTGTTTGGTCGGCATGGGCATCGTTGATCCAATGATAGGGGAACTTCAAGACCGAGAACCAGGTTTGTATCCGACTCTTCCGTTTTTAACATGGTGTTTATTCGCCATCTTGATATTGAGTTTATTGACTGACCATACCACTGTGATGATTGTCATCTTATCATTAGTTGGCTCTACTTCTGCAATCATCGCTGAATATCCTACGTTGAAGGTTGATGACGATTTTTTGATGATCATCGTTCCACTTTTTTTATTGAGATCATTTGAATTGCTATTGTAAAAAATCTAAAAAAAAGACAGGATGACACAAGGCTTACTCTATCGGAAAGAGGATGATGCTGATTTCTTCATTTTCAACTACATAAATTACATTAACCTCTTTCTCGTAGAAAAAAAGGGAACATCATGAAAGACAAGATATTGGATTGGCTCGATGAAGAACGTCGAGAATACGAAGTAAAAGAGCAGCAGGGTTTGAATTGGCTCATCCAATTAAAACATGGAAATAGATACGTACTTTTGGGTAATCCGGAAAAAAATGAAAAGAGATTAGAAGTGGTTTACAAATTGAATGTAAGTGATCAGCACAAACAGGTACTTAAAAAATTGAATGATAAGCAGCGATCAGGATTTGAAAAAAGTCTTGTCATGTTGCTTGCAGAGGATTCGAACATCTACAATATAATGAGAGACACAAATAAACTTCCGGATGCGGTCATAATAAAGAAACATCTGTATCATGAAGAGATGAGAAAGAGTGAGTTCTTTGATACTATTCAGTATGTCGTGAACATAGGTATGAGGGTCACGATGCATTTCCAATCTCTTGGTGGGGCAAAGATAGCAGAACAAGATGAAGTCTCATCTTCGAAAACAGGACCGTCTATATATCGATGAATATAATTCTTGCAGATCAAGATTTACTGTATGAAAACAACTAAATAGTACTGCAGGTTTAAGGATGATTACTAAAAAGGTTTTAGAATATTTCATTCCATGGATCGACCATGGCATCCAAAAAATAAATATTTAATTGGGCTGAGTGTGAAATTATGAACGAAAGAGATGGTAAAAAGGGCACAACAACTCTGGGCTTGCTCTGTGAAGACGGTGTAGTTCTAGCGACTGAGAAAAGGGCAACTAAGGGACATATGATCTCTCATAAAGACACGAAGAAACTGTTCAAGATCACAGATCATATCGGTTTGAACATAGCAGGTTTGGTCGCAGATGGTCAGGCACTGACTCGATTTCTCAGTTCTGAAGTCGAACTTTATGAATTAAAGAGAAACAAGACAATTTCAGTTGAAGCGACAACCACCTTACTCTCTAACATAATGATGGGTAGAAGGTTGATGCCTTACTATGTAGGACTTGTGCTAGGTGGAGTAGATCCTGATGGAACTGGGAAAGTATATTCAATAGATGCAATGGGAGGAGCGATCTCAGAGGAATACGTTGCGGAAGGTTCTGGTTCGCAATTTGTTTATGGAGTGCTTGAAGACCATTATAGGAAAGATATGGACATAGATGAAGGTATTGAATTAGCTGTTTTGTCATTGCTGGTCTCTAGTAGTCGTGACTCAGCTTCAGGTGATGGAATCAATCTCGCTAAGATAACTCTAGAAAATGGATTTGAACGTTTAGATGATGAAGAAATCGATAAAATAATAGCTAAGGTCAGAGAAGAAAAGGATCATCTACCCCCACTTTAAAAAATTATAAATCTCTTATCTTATCTATGATCTTCTGTAAAAATTGATTGTGTTTGGAGTGTTGAAAGGTATTATATGGATATAAATTTCAGCCTGATGGAAATATTCAGAAAAAAGAAAAAAAGTGAATCCTATGAGTGTTGAGGATGTTTTAAACGAAGCAAAAAAAGCAGTAAGAGAGGTACTACCGAGCGGTGTACGTATTACAGACATTCAATTTGAAGGGTCAGTTATAGTGATTTATACAAAAGATATGGACAAGTTTACAGAGGATGCAGATACAGTCAAAAAATTAGCAGAAAGACTCAAGAGAAGAGTTACGGTTAGACCTGACCCCTCTCTCTTAGATGATCCGAAAAAGGCAGAAAAGGAGATCAAGGAGATAGTTCCCGAAGAAGCTGAGATCACAGACATGTATTTCAATGAAGATATAGGTGAGATAACGATCGAAGCTAAAGCACCGGGTATAGCTATAGGTAAAGATGGTAAACTTCTCAATGAGATCAAAAGAGAAACAGGATGGGCTGTAGATGTTATAAGGACTCCACCTATCAAATCCAAAACGGTAAAAGATACGCGAGAGTATTTGAGAAAAGTGAGAGACAAAAGGAAAAAATTTCTACAGGAAGTAGGAAGGAAGATAAACAGAGACACGAGAGATGGGGAGACATTTGCTAGGATAACGGCATTAGGAGGTTACAGAGAAGTTGGTCGATCAGCTCACTTATTACAAACGAGAGATAGTAAAGTGTTGGTGGACTGTGGTATCAATCCTTCCGCCCCTGATCATAATGGAGAGGGAACACCTTATTTGAATGCCCCAGAACTTTTACCTTTGGAGGATATAGATGGAATAGTTTTAACACATGCTCATCTTGATCACTCTGGGATAGTCCCAGCTCTTTATAAGTATGGCTATGAAGGGCCAATTTATACTACAGCACCTACAAGGGATCTAGCGGCATTATTACAGTTAGATTTCATCAAAGTGAGTGTGAGTGATGCGAGAGATCCTCCCTTCCAATCTAAACATGTAAGGGAGCAGGTCATGCGGACTATACCGTTAGAGTATGGAGAAACTACGGATATCGCTCCAGATATAAGATTGACTCTTCATAATGCAGGTCATATTCTCGGATCGGCTGTTGCTCACATGCATATAGGAGACGGAGATTATAATGTTGCATTCACGGGAGATATAAAATATGATGATACATGGCTATTCAATGAGGCCAAAAACGAATTTCCTAGAGTTGAAACAGTTGTGATAGAGTCCACATATGGAGGTTATGAAGACCTTCAACCGAGCAGGAAGGATGCAGTTGAACAATTGAAAGATATATTAGACCAGGCACTAAATAATAGAAATGGAAAGGTCATCATACCTGTTTTCGCCGTCGGCAGATCACAAGAAGTCATGCTGGTAATAGAGGAAGCCATGAGGAAGGGCGACCTACCTGAAACAGATGTTTATCTTGATGGTATGATATGGGAAGCTACTGCAATCCATACCGCGTATCCTGAATTCCTTAACAATAATTTGAAAAAGAAGATATTCCATGATGATGAGAATCCGTTCCTTTCTGAGAATTTTAAAGAAGTAGGGAGTATGGAGGATAGAAGGAATATATGCGATAGTGAAGATCCTGCCATAGTGCTTGCTACTGCAGGGATGATGAACGGTGGACCTGTGCTAGAGTACTTTAAATCTTGGGCTGATGACCCAGAGTCTACGTTGATATTTGTAGGATATCAAGCAGAAGGTACATTGGGTAACAAAGTACAGCGAGGTTATGACAAAATAACTATGACCGATAAAGGGAATAAAATAGACATACCGATCAATCTCAATATATATACGTGTGAAGGATTCTCGGGACACAGCGATAGGATACAATTACTCCATTACATAAGTAAGATGAAGCCTAACCCAAACAAGATCATCGTGAATCACGGAGAAGAGAAAAAGGCAACAAATCTAGCTAGTACAATATACAAAAAATACAAGATCAACACTAGGGCTCCTAAAAATCTAGAAACGGTCAGATTGTATTGATCTCATTTTGAGAATAATGGAAAATAAAACAAGTTTCATTCTGTAGATTATAGTGAATAGCATCTTTTTTACACCTCTATATGCCATATATAGAGGCGGACTTATTCATGCTATTCACTATAAATCTGTTCTAGAAAGTAGTCAAGATTGATTTAGAAAAAAGAGGGGATTTGATTTACTGACTAATTATATCTCAATGTTTTTTCTAGTAAAGTACCACTATTATAATCGATGCTGAACATTAGAGGACCATCGTAAATCTTAGTCCTCCAAAAATTCTTTTTAAGTGTATTTTTTCCTTTCTCTTATCTAATACTTACGGAGTTCGGCTCAGGAACTTTTTCAATTTCTTTTCCTTCCCTTTTTTCTCATTTATTTTTCCAAAATAGGATTATCATCAAAATCATCCCTGCTACTGCCAAGGCAAGAACACCATAGACCCAGTATGAAACTAGTTCTTCATCGTCATCATCCTTTTCATCTAATGCTACACTTTCAGTCACACCTTCGGGTTCAAGGTTAACATAACCATCAACTGCTTCATATCCCTCCTTCTCCACGGTATAATCGTAAGTACCAAGCTCCATCTCTTTGAATACTGCTTCACCTTCCTCGTCTGTCTCTATTGTATTTTCGTTAACAGTTACTTGGGCACCTTCGAGAGGGTTTCCATCTTCGTCCTGGACTACGATTGTAAGTGTATATCGCTCGACTTCCCTTTCAAAGTTGGCAGTTATCACTGTGTCTTCGTCCAGTGTGATCGTTAATTCTCTTTCATCGGATTCGTGATCTCCGGTCCATCCTTCGAATCTCCAGTCTTTTTCTGGTGTGGCTTCTATTGTCACATCCTCACCAACCTCATAGATATGATCACCAAACACGGGGTCTGTACCTCCCTCTCCTTCTATCTTAATAGTAAGGACAACATCTCCTTCATCTATCTCTTTGAAGGTGGCTGTAAGAGTTATATTTTCGTCCATAGTTATCGTAATCTCATGATTTTCGCTTTCTTGATCTCCTGTCCAATCTTTAAAATACCAGTTGTCAGCGGCGGTAGCTTTTATGATTACTTCTTCCCCTGCTTCATATGTGTGAGTGCCTTCCTCTGGATCGGTGTTGCCTTCTCCCTCTATGTTTATCGTCAGTTCATATTCCTCTACCTTTTCTTCAAACACAGCTGTTATCTCCTTGTCCTCATCCATCAGTATATCTATCGTAGGTTCCGTTCCTATCTCGTCTCCAGTCCACTCTTCAAAGGTCCAACCTTCATCAGGGATAGCTTCTATCGTCACTTCTGTTCCATCCTCATATTCTTTTCGATCTGGATCGATATTTACTTCTCCCTCTCCAATGATATCTACATCTAATGTGTAAGTCTCTACATCATCTACATTAACTGCTATGCTTTTAGGACCAAGATCCACATAGTAAAGACCTTCTTCCTCAAAAGTGTACTTTTCATCTATGCTTACGTTATCATCAGGTTCAAGTGTCCAACTGTTTATCTCAACATCATTTGTCTCTAAAGTAATGGTTCCTTCAGCTCCGCCTACGTTCCCGACCTCTGCCGTTATCTGCACTTCAAGCGGGACCTTGCCCTCTACTGGATCGACCTCGAAATCTGTTATCTCAAATTCGGGTTCTAACTCTTCAAATACAGCAGTAACTTCCTTGTCATCGTCCATCGTTATCGTTATCTCTTCTTCTGTTCCTTCGTAATCTCCTTCCCATTCAATGAATTCCCATCCCTCATCCGGAATAGCATGTAAATCTACTTCCGTTCCATGTTCGTATTTTTCTTGGTCAGGATTTGCATCTACTTCTCCTTCACCATCTACATTAACTAACAGCTCATAGGTCGGCATCTCTTCAAATACAGCAGTAACTTCCTTGTCATCGTCCATCGTTATCGTTATCTCTTCTTCTGTTCCTTCGTAATCTCCTTCCCATTCAACAAATTTCCATCCATCGTCTGGTACTGCTTCAACTGTTACTTCTTCTCCTTGTTCATATTCGTGAGTACCCTCAGGTGGATCGGTGCTACCTTTTCCTTCAATATGAACGGTTAGTTCGTATTTTTCGGGTATATATTCCTTGTATTCCCATGTTAGAAAAGGATAGCCATCATTGATATCATCTTCCTCGTCTATATTCCATATATTTTCATCACCATCATCATCGTACGGATTTCCAACAAAATCCCAGGGTTCTTCTAAACCCGTTGTGTTTTCATTAGTATAAGTCGAAACATCTTTCATTTCTACTGTTGTTTTCCCTCTACCACCCATACTTTCATTTATATTCGAAGTTTCTACATCCCAGAAAGAATTATCTATATCTTCTACACTTGTTGCTTCTCCTACTAATCCTCCAATCTTTTCTACCCCATCGACTTCACCAGTAGAATAAGTCTTATCGACCCTTCCATAAGGATTATTGTATCCTATAAGACCCCCTACTCTTTCATCTCCATCCACATCCCCTCGAGCATAAGAGTTATGTGTACTAGGACCTGGTAGAACATGGGCCCCTTGGTAACCTAATAATCCTCCAACTTCTTTATCACCTGTTACTGTTCCAAGAGCATAGGAAGTCTCCACTTCACCACCCCAATAATTTGAACCGACTAAACCACCAACATTATCATTGCCTGCAACGTCGCCCTTAGCAGACGAGTTAATAATCAATCCTCGATTCTGACCGATAAGGCCTCCTACAATATCCTCATCACCATATACATCTACAGATGCGGAAGA
>CAZRSB010000015.1:30667-41050 GCA_964602715.1 uncultured Thermoplasmata archaeon
ACAGATGCGGAAGACCCTTTTACGATTCCGTATTCATGATTCAAAGTACCTTTATTAGCGCCCGAAAGACCTCCTACGTATTCATCTCCAATTAACTCTCCAGATACCGTTGTATTGTAAATGTTCCCTTCATTTCCTCCAGCAATTGATCCCACAAAATAATTTCCTTTTATCTCAAAATTTATTAGGGTAACATTTTTCACTTCTCCCTCTAGCCCTATTGCACCGAATAATCCTACCCCATCTGTGTTAGATCGATTTATGAATAAGTCAACTATATCGTATCCATTTCCCTCTAAAGAGCCATTAAATTCGGTGTCCTCTTCACCAACCGGTTCAAAACCTTTACCATCATTCCACTCCTCAGTTTCTGACGCATCGATTTCATTCACTATTTTATAATCGGCTTCAAGGTCTTTAGTCATATCCTGAAGATCATCAACATTTTCGATCAGATAGGGATCCTCAGATGTACCATTTCCATTCAAAAAAGAAGGGGAATTTAAATCATCTTGGGTAGTATTGATAGGAGATAAAGATATGAAAACAATTGAGCTAAAAACAAGAAAAATCATTATTAGTATCGTGAACGTTATTTTAATTTTCAACTACAACACCTAGTAGTTTTCCTACTCAACATTTTCTTAGATTAGGATATTTTTTATACTGTTATAATAGCCTCTTTAAACTATAAAAAGATTTTTGATACCATCATCTAAATTTAATAACTTATAATTTATTTAAAGATCTACTCGACTTTTAGGATCGTTTATCTAGTCTATATGTGAAAATAATACCCTCTGTTCGGCTTTGTATTCCAACATCTCTGTGAATTTCTCAAACTCCTATCCTTGCAGTTTCTTTTTGTCTGTCTTATCCTAGTTCTGGTTCTCACCGTTCTCTTTCTTCCGTTTATACTTCAAGTCACCGATAGCGATCGTACCTATATTTTTCTCGATATAACGTTCAACGATATGTTTGGATAGTGCATGGAGAAAATGTCTTTTACGCCTTGACAGTTTCTTTCTCAACCGGAGTGCTTTCTCACTTGGTCCATTCTCACCTTTTGTCCTGTACTCTTCTTTTGTGAAGTAATGCTTACAATAAGAGAAAAAGGAAACAAAGGCCAATTTGTAAAAAAATATAATTCGAATTCGCTATTAGCCCTGATTTATCTACACTAAAAGCTCTTTCAAATTCTAGAAAGTCGAGTATCAGTTTTCCTCATTAGATGTCTAGTATTATCATTTTCTCTCTTCGATCTAGAGATTTCTTACTTACTGCTTCCTTTTATTATAGATGGCTAAGGCTATACTTAAACTGACTAATGGGGAAAAGATAAACTCCAGAGTCGCGTCTTTTTATTAAAGGATAGTAATGAACTAGTTGATACATCATAGAAGTTTAGTTTTTCAGTATAGTTACTACGGTTTAGTCAGTGCTTTCCAAAGAAAAATACCTCCTATCAAGAGGTACAATTGGCGAGTTAGAGAAGGAACCTATTTCCTGAACAAAATCATATTTAAATAAATGAAAGAGGTATATGTAATGTTAGTATAATATTACTATAGAAAGTCATGTTGGAAACAAAAAAAATTTTAGAAAGGCAAAATTTTGATAAATAAAATTAAAGTTTTTATAGTATTATTCTACATTGAGTGCTAGAAGACTATCAAACCAATAAGTGGAACTCGCCCTTAGGAGGATAGGGCAATATAAATAAGATGTGGAGGATGAAAACATGTCAAATATAGCATCGAAAGAATCGACAGAGGTAGAGGTGTTTGATATTAGAATAGATGAAACTACATTAGTTCTAGCCCATTTGGAAGGATTTGATGAATTTAGAGGAGAGGATGAAGTTCCCTACCCGATGACTCCAAGGGGAATAACCGAAGCAGTGGGGATAAGTGAGAGCGAGCCGTATGACACTCTTGAAAAAATCGAAGATGAGGGTTTAATAAAGAAGGATAGGAGAAACATATTGGGGTTGGAGAGAGAGAGAAATGTATATCTAATCACTGAAAAGGGATTAACAAAAATTTATGATCGATGGGACAAGATAAAAGATGAAGTCGTCACAATAAAGACTGAGGAGGAAGAGAAGGAGATACCGTTTAAAGAAGTAAGAAAACAATTAAGTGGGCGAAATCCCATCACCAAAGCACTGCATTTGATTGATGAGAATAAAGTTATAGATTTAACTTGCATCGAAGATGAAGTAGAGGTTTTCGTGGGTAGAAAGGAGGAGTTGGATAGGCTCAAAAAACATTTAAGTGAGGTTAAAGACTCAGGCAGTAAAACTGTTTTAGTCAAGGGGGAGGCGGGTATAGGTAAGACGTCATTAGTTTCTAGATTAAAACCGTTTGCTCAAGAGATGGGTTTTGAGTTTTTGGTAGGTATATGTCAGAGTCAAACTTCGGATCCATACTTGCCTTTCAAGGAGGCCTTCACGGACTACATAAAGGGAGATAAGGTTAGGCATGAAAGTGCTGGTATGTCTTTTATAGGTACAGAACAAGAAGAGGTGTTGGAAGACAAGAAGCTTTTTGATGCGAGGAAGAGCGAGACGTTTTATGAGACAAAGGAGTCAGTAAGAGAGATATCAGAGAGGATTCCTCTAGTAGTATTTTTAGATGATCTGCAGTGGGCAGATAAAGGCACACTAGATATACTAGCCTATATGGATGATAAGCTAGATGATGATCCCATTCTTTTCATAGGTGCCTATCGACCGGAGGAGGTTGATGAGAGTCATCCTTTGATGGAGATGATACATAGATTGGGTAGCGAGGCGAGGATAGAAAGGATAGCTGAAGAACTCCAAGACGACGAACTGATGGCCCAAGCATATCACGATCTAGGAACTTTTTTGAAGACTCATGAAAATGAATATGAAAAGGCAGAAAAATACTTAGAAAAGGCAAAGGAGATATGGGATGATTTAGGTAATTTGAAAAAACTGTCAAGTACTCTTAATAACCTTTCCAATGTTTATCTTTGGAAAGGAGAGTTAGAAAAAGCGATAGAGCAATATGAAAAATGTTTAGAGGCTTATGAAGAGATAGGGGACAAAACGAACACAGTCATAGTTTACAATAATTTGGGAGAATCACATAGAAGGAGGGGAGAATTGGATACCGCGTTCGAGAAATTTAAAGAGGCATTAAACATTTCGGAACAAATCAATAACAAATTTCAAAAAGGTCACTTATACATGAATATAGGATTAACTCACCTAGATGGGGAGGAACTAGAAAGAGCAGTAGATTGCTTTAAGAGAGGGCTTGAGCTGGCTAAAGAAGTTGAATATTTAGACAATAAGATAAGAATTAATTATTACCTTGGGAAAGCTGAGATTAAAAGAGAGAATATCGAGGGAGCAGAAAAGTATTTAGCCGTTTTAAAAGAACATTCATCAGATAGAGATATAGAAAGGGATGAGGGCTTGATAAATCTTTTAGAAGGCTCAATTAGCGGTAAAAAGGAAGAATTTGATCAGTCAGCTAAATTATTAGAAAAAGCTATCGATATATTTGAAGAAACGAATTCTCAAGAGAAAGAAGCCAAAGCTCTATACGAGCTAGGCTTAGTATGCCAGAAAAAAGGAGATAAAGAAAGAGCAAATAAGATTTTGAGGAAGGCTTTAGACTATTTCAAAAGTATGAAAATGGATTTATGGGCAAATAAAACGAAGGATCTCTTTGAAGAAAAATCATCTAGACAATAAAATACATTTTTATATTCACTTTTTAAAAATTAGGCAGTATTAGGTCCTTTACAATTTCTTCTTTATCTTACAATAGTAGATTGGAATCTCTTTCTAATTCTCTGCTAAACTTTACTAGGTCAAATTCATCTCTTAATTCTTCTACTCGTCTAGTTTGGTAAAGGTGGCATCACTCAAATGCAGGAGAATACGAAAGTTTCGGAGGGAAAAAGAGATTATTGGATCCGGCCAAAATTGGGGGCGAGAGGATTAACAAAAAATCCTGTTGAAATTAAAAAGTGGAAGAAATCAGAAAATAATTTTGATCTGTATCACAGACTCTGCTCGAAGTCATCAACTTCATAGTCGAATTCGTCTCTTTCATCTATTTCGCCCTGATGAAGCTTCATCTCTCTTGCTAAAAGCCAAAATATCAAAGCGAGTGATTTTCTACCTTTGTTGTTCGTAGGGATTGCGAAATCTACATTCCTTAGCATGTTATTGGTGTCGACCAATCCCACGATAGGTATTCCAACGTTGACAGCTTCTTTCAAAGCTTGTCTATCAGCTGCAGGATCTACAGCCACCATTATCTCTGGTTCAATGAAATGATTTAAAGAGGGATTGGTTAAAGTGCCTGGGATAAAACGACCTGCTATACTTGAAGTGCCCATTATGTCTGAGAAAGTCTCAATTGGTTTTTGACCATATTGTCTGGCTGATACCAGTAAAATTCTTTTAGAAGGATATCTAGATAAAAATTTTGCCAACGTCTTAATCCTTTCCTGTGTCTGCTCAACATCTAAAACGAACAGGCCATCATCTCTAACTCTGAAAATAAAAGGTTCCATATCTTTAGCTTTCTGCTGAGTCCCTATGTGGACTCCTGCAGTCAGATAGGTATCTTCTGGAACCAGCATATCTTTTTCGTCTTCTTTCACCATATTTTCTTCTTGGTTTTCTTCGTCAGTCATTGTTATTCCTCTCTAATAACAGTTATTGGGATCACACCCTTTTCATATTCCTTGATCGCCACGTCCACTGGGTCCAGTAAAGTTTCACTTTCTATTTTTAACATAGTAGGTGCTCCCATAGATATCTGGAGTGAGCGGGCGCCGATTATCCTTGCCTTTTCGAAGCGGGTGTATTCCCTATTCATATTCTCCAAGCCTTTTCTGCTAGAAAGAATTCTATTATAAATCTTTTCCTTCCTGCACTGCCGCGACAAATACTTCAGTTAAGGGAGTCTAAAGAACACCGTATTTATAAAAATTGCGGAAAGAGAGAAAGAAATCTACAGATTATTAGATTTGATTTTTTACTCTCCATCGATATATTTATAATCAAAATATTCTTTTCATTAAGTTAGATGAACTTCAAAGTTGTAGTTTTATTGTCTGGTGGTATAGACTCCCCTGTCGCTTCTCATCTCATTTCAGAAGTGGGGGCCGAGGTTAATTTACTTTATTTAGACAATAGACCATTCACCGACGATAAAACGATAGATGTTATCGTGGAAATCGCGGAACATCTCATCGATACACATGGAGATATGAGATGTTACTCTGGATCTTTTGGTGAGGTACAAAAAAGGATCGCTAAAGAAGGTGATCCCCATTTCAGATGTCTTTTGTGTAGAAGAATGATGTATGGTTCTGGAAAAAGACTAGCTGAGAAAGTAGATGCAGATGCAATCGTGACGGGAGAATCTCTTGGGCAGGTTGCCTCACAGACACTGAGTAACCTCTCAAGTGTTCACAAGGGTATCAATATCCCTATATTGAGACCACTGATAGGATTAGACAAAACAGAAATAATTGAGATAGCAAGGGAGATAGGGACTTACGAATCCTCTATTAAGCCCACTACGTGTTGTATGTTGACTCCAGAAGAACCTAGGATTAGAAGTGATCCGACTGAAATAGAAGAGCAGGAGAAGAACATATCAGCTTCTAAATTGAAAAAGGGGATAACTTTTGAACGAGTTTTACCCTGAGTCACTTTAAATAATTCATTTGCCTATATATTGGGAATATAGGGTTCTTGCTTTTTTTGGGTCCTCAGTACCTTTGATAATCGCTCGACCATCTTTAAAGATATTGAGTTCGTAATCATCAAGATCTATCTTTATCATCTGTGCACCCATCATTTTTGCGTCTTCGAATCTCTCTTTTAATATTTCGAGATCAATTTTTTCGCTTTTTGTTGGAGTTATCTGAACAGAGTTACGTCCACAGAGTTCAGTTACAGTATCTTCTTCACGGTACAAGAACTGGAAATCCTCTTTTGAGCATGATTTGCAATCTTTTTCTTTTCTTTCGATTTTAGTGAGTTCAAAATCATAATTCCAAACGTCAAAAGTCAGTAGTTCTTTCCTTACAGATTTACCAGTTAAGTATTTGATCGCTTCAGTACTTGCTATATTTCCAATAATTCTCGGCAAGGTGAACAATACTCCAGCAGTTTCGCAAGTTTCCATCGAACCGGGAGCTGGTTTTTTAGGAAAGAAACATCTAAGGCAGGCGGTTTTATGAGGGATTATCGCTTTATTCATCCCGTAAGTCCCTAAAACAGCAGAATATATCCAGGGAGTTTCATGCTTTATACAGGCATCATTGGTCAGATATCTTAATTCTAGGTTATCTGATCCGTCCATGATAAGATCTACGTTTTTGAGCAAATCTTCTACATTCTGAGAGTCTATGTTTGTAACGATCCCTTTTACTTTTAATCCAGGGTTTATTTTTTTTACTTTTTCTTCTGCAACCTCAGCTTTTGGTCTTCCAAGATCTTTTTCTTCATATAATATCTGATGATTTAGATTTGAGATTTCTACGAAATCCCTGTCGATCAATTTAAGTTCACCTATCCCTGTTCGTGCTAAGGCGTCAGTTATAGTAGCTCCTAGTGCTCCAAGTCCAAATACGGCTACTTTGCTTTTTTTTATCCTCGATTGTCCTTCCTCACCGATCTCTGGGAGAACAAGATGTCGAGAAAATCTTTTCTCGTTCATATCCTATAGTAAATCTGAAGATTAAAAAGTTTTTAGGTCATTGAAACAAACTATTTTAATGTCTTTTACCTTATGGTTTTTGATGAGAAAATCGGGTTGGTTCGCGCTGGCATCAATTCTTTGTTTTTCGTTTCTTATCAGTACCCTTCCTTTGTATGAGTATTCACTTTGGGGTTTGGATTGTGGGGAATATTTTTATTATACTCAACAGTGGGTAGAATCTGAGGGGGCGTATCTTTCTATAGATGGGTGGGCTACCGCTTATCCATTTTTTCCGGGTATGTTCATCGTTAGCGGAAGTTTTCATATACTTTCAGGCGTGGATATTTTTACATCTTCTCTTTTTGTGCCTGTATTGATAAATGCGTTAGCCCCTCTTTTTCTTTTTCTGATCGTTCATAATGTAATGGATGATTGGAGACCGGCTTTATTTTCCTCCCTTTTTTTCACAACTCTCCCACCTATAATCTATGCGTATTCACAACCAAGACCGGAAACTATAGGTTTTTTTCTTTTTCTTTTTATACTTTCAATGAGCGTCACCACTCTTAAAAAGCACAAAAAAACTATAGGACCGATAATTTTTGCTATGCTTGCCTTGGTATTCACTCATCATCTTTCGAGCTATTTTTTGATCCTTTTTTATCTGGGAGGGATATTTGTTTCTAAACTTTGGAAAAAAAGATATTGGCCTTCAGATAATATCAGAACATACCTCCTCATACTCTTTTTGATATTTGTCTTCCTTTATTGGATCATTTATGCAACACCATTTTTTGGACGCCGCATCAAAAATGCTCTAATATTTCCAAGTTATACGATCGTTCTGTTCCCTTTTCTCTTCATAGTCATATTAGAGTTACTCTCTAGATTCAGAAAGAAATATGATATAGTCGTTCCGATCAACCTCTATAAAGAGAACTTTAAATCATTTTTGCTTATAGCTTCGGTTACTTTGATGATCGTAGTCTCTATTTTAGTAATTATCGCGATGGGAACCTTTCCCGTAAGGGAGATAGAACTAGGGACTACTATCCTACATTATTTACCCATAGTTTTTTTGGGCCTCTTTGCAGTTTCCGCTAGGAAAATTATCAGAGCTCTTGAAGAGGGTCCAACCTTTATAGGGTGGCTCATTTTCATCTTATTGTCTATGACTGCTGGTGTTATCTTTGATTCAAGTTCACTTTTACCGATGAGGCAGTTGACATTTTTACTAATAATTGTCTCTATATTTTTTGGGATGGGTCTGTATCATTTTTCAACAGTTATTTTCAACCCCATGGAAAAAAAGAGTAAAACATTTGCACTCGGTATTTTGATTATATTATTGATCTCTATACTTGTTCCGTTGTCGTATCCTTCTCAGGAAAGAGCAGGTGGTTTCATAGAAGGCGTAGAATCAGAAGATATGGAAGGGGCCTTTTGGGCAAAAAGTTCACTCACTGGTAGAATATCAGCTGACCATAGGATTAGTGGTGCCCTATTTTCAGTAAGCTACCGTAATGTGACCTGGAGAGATGGTTATGACATGTATTTTTCTTCAAATTTTTCTCGGGCTGAGCGAGACATTATAAAAAATAATGTTAGTTACCTTATGTGGGATGAGGAGATGCAGAAAGGTGCGGCTATCGAGCTTGGCAGGAATCCTCAGCCTTTAGACCCAGATCTTTTAGAAAAGTATCATGAGAGATTTTTCCTTGTATATAGCTCTGAAGAAGTATCGATCTACGCCGTCAATTTATGAATATCAGATCATTTTTGGGAAAAGTTTTAATCTGAATGATCATCTTATAAATTAATGGAATATGGCTGATGGAGATAGGCTAAATAAATTAGTAGGTTTCATACCAAGAAAAGTCAAAAATGAGATTTATAAGCGAAGACGGTCCACCCCGTTTTTGATATCTATTTCTTTTTTAGCCAGTTTTTTAACAGCTCGACTCTGGGTAATATTATTACAGGCGGATGATCGAGTTACACCTGAAACGACTTATACTGTAGGTAGAAATCTAGTCATGGGAGGCTATCACGTCCATCATATAACTTATGGTATAATCCTCCTCGCTATATCAGCCTGGTTAGCGATAAATTATTGGAGTAAAACTATTGCTAGAATCAGTTCAATTTTGTATGGTATAGGTCTTGGTCTGATAGTGGACGAATTGGGCTTTATAATAGGAGGTATCACTCCATACAGAGCGGATACTGAAGTATTCTACGTGGTCGTTGGAGTTTTAGCAGTGTTGGCAAGCATAGTTTATTTCCCCTCTTTCTATAGAGTGATCAAAAGAGATATTAAGCGCTTTCAAAGACAGGCGGATGAGGAATTTAAAGAAAAAGACCAAGAGGGATCTAGGGATGATATATAGGGTAAATACCACCATAAAAACTATACTGCAGTTTTCTAATCTTATCAACTGATGGAGAGAACTGGGACTACTGACTTACCCTTACACGGTGGAAAAGCTCCTCGTTGGTTATTCGAAAGGATGGTCAGACTCAGCAGAGCAATCACTGAAACGATCATAACGGAATACGGTGAAGGTGAATTTGTCAAAAGGATTACAGATCCTCACTGGTTCCAAGCTCTTTCCTGCACTATAGGTTTTGATTGGCATTCTAGTGGCACTACAACTACAACATGTGGTGCTCTTAAAGAGGGTCTTGATCCTGAAAAACATGGTATCGCTATTTTAGGAGGTAAAGGTAGGGTCAGCAGAAAAACTCCTAACGAAATTAGAGAACTAGAAGGTAAATTTTCTATGAAACCCTCTCGGATCGACGACCTAGTGGATATATCGAAACTATCTGCCAAGATCGATAACAGCTGCATACAAGATAATTATCAGCTGTATCATCACTGTTTGGTAGTTTCTGAGAGTGATGATTGGGGAGTGATACAACAGGGTATGAATGAAAAAGACGGCTATGCTCGCAGATACCAGTGGTATTCGGGGAATATAGAAGAAATGATAGAGGAACCACATAAGGGGATCTCCTGCGATAAAAAAGAAGAAGAAGTCCTGAATTTGACTGATAGTGAAAGTCATGAGACTCGAAAAATCTCTCTTGACTTGATCAATGATAATCCGGATCATATTCGAAAATATCTCGATAAAAATGGACAGACGGTATTAACCGATTTCAGTGAAAAAAAATTAAAGATGACGTCGAAACATGCAGTATTGGACCTCGATTTATCTGAAAGGAGCTGGAAAGTTCTCAAAAAAGCGTATGAGATACAGCCAGGAAATTATAAAGAGCTGATCAGTTTGAAAGGAATGGGACCTAAAAAGATAAGAGCGTTAGCTTTAGTTTCGGACCTTATATATGGGTCAGATGCTAGTTGGGAGGATCCCGTTAAGTACAGTTTTGCGCATGGTGGTAAGGATGGAACTCCTTTTCCGGTTGAAAAAGGAACTTATGATAACACTATCAGGGTTTTAGAAAAAGATTTAGAGAGAGCGGAACTAGCTGAAAAAGATAAAAAATACGCTTTCAAGAGACTAAAAAAACACATCGATGTCTAATAAAGTAAAAAACTACTTTCTCGATTTATAGTCAAGGACACGACTTTTCTTTGATTTTTTAGTGTCCTTGGCTAGTTGTGGATGACGCAATGGAACAAAGTTCCATTTACTCGTAAATCAGAGATTTA